>CAZZYS010000094.1:0-14334 GCA_964658285.1 uncultured Verrucomicrobiota bacterium | reverse complement strand
GGGAAAGAATGAAGGCAGAAGGCAGAAGGCGGAGAAGAGCACAAAACGGAAGGAGAAGGCGGCAAAGGATTTTTCCCTCCGCCTTTTGCCTTCTGCCTCCTGCCTTTCCGCTAGTCGAGAATGCCGTCCATCACGAGGGCAGCTTCCTGGCGCATGTTGAGCACCTTGCGGAGTTCCTCGCGCGCCTGGGCCAGTTCGGCGGCGGCCTGCTTGCGCTGGTCGCGCACGGCCTGGAGCTTGGCTTTCACGTCGTTGACCGTGGAGTTGTCGTCGGCCAGCGTCGCGGCGAGGGCCTGCGTTTCGGGCGAGCCGCCGCGCGGACCGTTGCCGCCCTCGCGGCGCTGGTTGTTCTCATTGGCGGCCGGCTGGTTGCCGCCCGCGTTGTTCTCGCCGTTACGCCGTCCACCACCGCGATTGCCGCCGTATCCGCCGGGACCACCGAAACCGCCGGTGCGAGTGGTGAGGAGTTTGTCGCCGACCTTTTCGAGCAAGGGCTGGATCACCGTCCATTCGTCGTCGTTCACCTTGAGCTGCGCCTTGATCCGCTCGGCCATGCGCTGACGGAAATCATTCGGGTTGCCGGGAGGCTTGTCGGCGTTCGGCGGAGCGGGAGGAGCCGAGGAAGACGCGGCCGGGGCCGGGGCAGCGCCCTGCGCGGCAGCGTGCGAGACAGGCAACAGGAACAGGCCGCCAACCGCGATGGCGGCGGCGAACGTGGTGGGTCGGGAGAGGTTCATTTGGGTAGGCGCTGGGATGGGTGTAGATTTTCGACGAAACCGGGCCACACGACGATGGCCGACGAACTCACGTTGCCACCGCACTGTTAAGCTCGTATTTGCTCGGAAGAGCTAAATTGTTAAGACATCGTTAAGACCCCCATGAAACTCCTCGTGATCGACGACGACCGTGAACTCGGCGAGTTGATCCGCGACTATCTCGCGCCTCTCGGTTATGAGACGCTGATCGAGCACGATGGTCCGGGGGGAGTCGAACGCGCGCTGGGCGGCGAGCGGTTCCAGGCGGTGATCCTGGACGTGATGCTGCCCGGCGGGTGGGACGGCTTCGAGGTGCTGCGGCGCATCCGCGCCAAAAGCGACGTGCCCGTGCTCATGCTGACCGCGCGGGGCGAGGAGACCGACCGCATCGTGGGCCTGGAGCTGGGGGCTGATGACTACCTGCCCAAGACCTTTTCCTCGCGCGAACTGCTCGCCCGCCTGCGCGCCGTCACCCGGCGGCGGGTCACCACCGGGGCGGCGGGGGGAAACGCGGGTGGCGGTCGATCAACCGGCGCGTCGGATGATCCCGAAGACGCCGAACTGGTCGTGGGGCCGCTGCGTATCCAACCGGCGTCGCGGACGGCGGCGCTCGGGGCGACTCCGCTCAAGCTCACGGCACTGGAGTTCAACCTGTTGGAAAGTCTCGCCCGCGCCCGGGGCCGGGTGCGGACGCGCGAGCATTTGATCGAGACCTTGGGCGAACGACTCTACGATGGGTTGGATCGTTCCATCGACGTGCATATCTGGTCGCTGCGCCGCAAACTGGGCGACGACCCGAAGAACCCACGTTTCATCCGGACGGTGCGCGCGGTGGGTTACATGCTCATCAATCCAGATGCACCGTAGCGGGGGTTTTGGATTGTACCGAATCAGGAGAGAACTGTTCGTTTTGTTTGGCGGTTTTGTTCGCCCACTATCAATCACGCAGCCACATATCCGACGCTCTCACGAGAGCCAGATGCCATCTAAATGACCGCTACGAAAATCATCGTTCAAATGATCACCATCGGGCTGATCGTTGGCACCCCTGCCATCGGGATCGGGCAGAGCACGGTGGCGGCTCCCCGGGATGTTTCGGCGCTCCAGGTCAAGGAGCCCAACGGCCTCACCCGCTACTCCGAACCCATCATCCTCCGTCCCGACGCCGCGCTCGGAGAAACCCAGATCTTCAATCCCGCCGTGCTCGTGACGGGAAACCGCCTGACCATGCTCTATTGTTCCCGTGGCAAGGACGGCGGCGAACTCCGGCTCGCCTCCAGCGACGACGGCCGGAACTTTGTCCGCTCCCCCGACCATCTCGTCGCGGTGAAAGGCGGCGCCGAGGACCCTTACATCACCCCGTTTGACGGCGTGTACTACATGACCTACGTGACCGGCGGAGGCAAGGAAGAGCATCTGGCCACCTCGGCCGATCTCGTCCATTGGGAGCAGAAGGGCTTGGCGCTCGCCCCCGGAGCACATGCCTGGGACAAGGCGCAGGTCAAGGCAGCGACCATTCTGCCGGAGAAGATTGGCGGCAAATACGTCATGTACTTCATCGGTGAGGCGACGCCGTGGCATTGCTCCCTGGGCATGGCCGTTTCGGATGATCTGCTGCATTGGACGGAACCGCTGGATCATCCCATCATGTCGCCGCGGCCCGATCACTTCGATAGCTGGGGGGTCGAGCCGGGGGCGGTCCCCCTCGTCGTGCCCGAGGGCATCCTGTTGGTCTACAACGGGTGGAACGCGCAGAAGGTGCATTGCACCGGCTGGGCGTTGTTCGCCAAGGATGATCCATCGAAGCTCTTGCGCCGTTGCGAAACGCCGATCATCCAACCGGAATTTCCCTACGAGATGGTGAACAATGATCGGTTTACTTTCACCGAAAGCGTCATCTTCTTCCAAGGTCTGTGGCGTTTCTACTATGGGGCTTCGGATAGGACCATCAGCGTCGCCGAGGTGAACGATCTTTCGACCCTGCTGGGTGGCGCTGCTGCGCATTGAATATTCCGGGTTTCCATTCCGTAGTCCGCCGTCTGACCACGCACTCCAGCAAACAGAGGCGGGCGGTGAAGCCTTCTCCGTTAGTCAGCCCTTGCGCCGTCAGCCTCCGTCGCTGAGCTTGGAAGTGTCAGGCCGCTACGGTTTCGGCCGGTTTGCCTGTGCCTCGCCGCTAGAGCGTTCTACTTTAGGTCGTAGCCGTTCTTCGTCCCGGAGGGACCACGGAGATTAGCCGGTGGTGCCAACCACCGGAAAACCACAGAAAAGCAAGACGCCCCGGCAGGGGCCGGGCCTCTGGCATGGCCCACGTCTGCGTTGCGCCGCCCCTCCGGGGCGTGGACGCTTTGCGTTGCTTTCCCGGTGGTTGGCACCACCGGCTAATCTCCGTGGTCCCTCCGGGACGGAAGAGAGATTACAACCTCGGTTAAAATGCCTTGGCGTAAGCTGCTCTTCGCCGATGGGACTTTCTTTCGCCATGCTCACACTCCGCAATCCCCGCTACCCCGAGTTGCCCGCCGTGGAAGTTGAAGCCCTTGCGGATACAGGTTCCACTTTCCTGTGCGTGCCAGCCGCCGTCGCCGAAGCGTTGCGGTTGGAGACCTATGACCACAAAGACGCCACCATCGCCGATGGCAGCCGACGGCGGGTGCCCTATGTAGGACCGCTGGAGGTACGCTTCAAAAATCGTGTCGCCTTGGGCGGAGCATTGGTCATCGGTGAGCGGGTACTACTCGGGGCCATCCCGATGGAGGACATGGACCTGGTGGTTTCGCCTCAGAGCCGCAAGGTGGACGTGAACCCGGCCAGCCCCGACGTGGCCTCCTGTTTGGTCATGGCCAGCGTTCATCGGTTGCCCGTGGCCTGACCGCACCTTCCAGCGAACGGCGGCCGGCGGCTACTTCCGGTGCCGTTCGAGCAGCACCATCATCAAAAACGCCAGCACGTTACGGTATTCCTCGTAATCACTGACGTTCCCGAGCTTTTCCATCTCGAAACGCCGGTCCACCCACGAGGGCACTTTCTTCAGGCGCATGATCGGCGTGCCGGCGTTGTCCGTCAGCAGGTACTTCGGCTGGAAGATGTAAATACTGAGCACCCCCACCACGGGAATCTCCGCGATCAGCGAATCCATGATCCGCGCGAAGACACTCTCCTCCTTGATCGAGCCGACGATCTGCCCGGTGTGATCGGACAGGTCGTAATGCGCCCGGAACATCGACTTGAAGCCCTTGCGGCCGATGGACCCGAGCAGTTGCCCTTCATTGTTGGTGATGTTGAACTTCGCCGAAAAATCGATCATGCGATCCGCGTTGATCGCGGCGACCTGCTGGGTCTGGTTCTGGTCGGAGAAGACGTTGATGGCGTCGCGCAGCTTGAAGAGCTTCTGCTTGATGTAGAAAATCTGCGTGCCGGCGGCGTCGGCGACGAAAATCTGCGGGGCCAGGGCGAAAAGTTTGAAACGGAAGGTCAGCGGGAAATTCATGCGGTGAGGGAACGTTCGGTGTAGGGATGTTTGCGGGATTCAGCGATAGAGAATTTACGGTCTCCCGACAAGTTCTATTGGATTCGTCGTATAAAATACTGTCTCCACGTAGTTTCCGCGACCCGCCGCCGTCCAACTTCCGTGTTCTCCCGCCTGCCGCTGCCGTTGAAAATCCTGCTGTGGTTCTTCGTGAACCTCGGCCTGCTCGTCGTCGGGTGCGTGCTGCTGTTCCGGGCGGAGTACCATTTCAGTTTCGATTGGTTGTTCGCCAACAGCGTCCGCCAGCGCGTCGATGCCGTCCGCGACCTGCTCGTCGATGACCTCAACCGCCAGCCGCCCGACGATTGGGAAGAGGTGATCGGGCGTTTCGCCGACGCCTACCATGTGAACCTTGCCCTGTACGACGAAGAGGGCCGCCACCTGCTCGGGCCGCTGGAGGAACTCCCGTCGGAAGTGCGCGCGCAGATGCGCCTGTGGCCGCACGCGCCAGCGCATCGTCCGGGGGGGCAGAAGGCGTTCGTGCGCACGGGTTCGCCGACGCGTTACTGGCTGCTGTTCACCGCGCAGGTGGACAACCCGCAGGCCGGCGGCACCATCGCGCTCGACGTGGTGGCCGAGTCACCCAACGCCAACATGGGCGGGCTCGTCATCGACCCGACGCCGTGGGTGCGCCTCGCGCTGGGCACGGTGGTGTTTTCCGTGCTCTTCTGGCTGCCGTTGTTGCGTGGGGTCACGCGTGCGATTGCCCAGGTGACGCACGCGGCCCGCCAGATCGCCGAGGGGCATCTCGACACCCGCGTGCCCACCCGCCGCCGCGACGAACTCGGCGTGCTCGCCAACGCCATCAACCAGATGGCCGTCCGTCTCGACGGCCTCCTGCACGGCCAGAAGCGTTTCCTGGGCGACGTGGCGCACGAACTCTGCGCGCCGCTGGCCCGGCTCCAGTTGACGCTCGGCATCCTCGAACAACGCGCCGCCGACGATCCCCAGCGCCGCTACGCGCAGACCGCGATGGAAAAGGCCGCGCAAATCGCCGGGCTGGTCGATCAACTCCTGGCGTTCTCGCGCGCCTCGCTCGGCGGTTCCGGCGTGCGGCTCGGGGCGGTGGACGTGCGCGCCGCCGCCGCCGCCGCCGTCGAGCACGAGACCGGTGGGAGCGGGGCCGAAGCGGGAACGGGCACCCCGATCCGCCTGGAAATCCCCGCCGGCCTCGCCGTCCAGGCCGATCCCGAACTCCTCGTGCGCGCTCTGGGAAACCTCCTGCGCAACGCCCTCCGCTACGGCGGGGAAGCGGGGCCGATCACCGTGCGCGCCGCCGAGGAGGCCAACGGCGTGGCCATCGCCGTGACCGACGGCGGGCCGGGTGTGCCGGAAGAGGAGTTAGCCAGGATTTTCGACGCCTTTTACCGGCTGGATACCTCCCGCACCCGTGAAACCGGTGGGGTGGGGTTGGGCCTGAGCATCGTCAAAATGTGCATGGAAGCGTGCGGCGGGACTGTCGCCGCGCACAATCGCCCGGCGGGCGGCCTCGAAGTGACCTTGCACCTGCCGGCAGCGGTTTCCTGAAAAATTAGCCGCAAAAGGCGCAAAAAACGCAAAGCGGAGAGGAAATTGCCTTCTGATCCCTTTTGCGTTTTTTGCGCCTTTTGCGGCCGAAAATTCTGGCTGCTATCCCCGCCGCTGCCGGGTGGGCTTGACCTCTTTTTTCTGCGGCGTGATCGCCTCGCGGATATCACGCAACATCGCGCCGTTCACGTTGAACCTTGCTTCCTTGAGATCATCGACGGTGCGCAGCCGCTCCTGGTCGCTCTGCACATAGTCGAGTGTCATCAGGGTGTCGAGCGTGTCGAGCAACTCGGCTGGCTCCATGTGCCCGATGCGTTCCATCAGGGTCTTGCCACTGACCAGACCACCGCTGATCCCGAGGGCCTTGATGACGCTGATATCTCCACCGCTCAAGCTGATTTCACGACTCATGGAGACGTGAAAAAGCAGCTTCTGGACCCGGCGGCTACTGCACGGTGAACTTCAGGCTCTTGACCGCCTTTGAATTGACGAGAAGCTCGACGCGATACGTTCCCGCGGGCGACCCCCCCTTGGGCGGCGGCAGGTTGAACGACGGATTGAACACCCCGGCATTCGGCGCAGCACTTTCCGAACCGTACACTTTCCGTTCTTTCTTCCCGCCGTACCAGGCCACCCCGATCTTGTCGCCTTTGGCCGCAGTGACGTTCGTGCAGATCAGGTACACGGTGTCGCCCGGTGCGAAGGTCGAGGTCGTGCTCTTGCCCTTGGCGTCCTTGGCGAGTGCGGCCGACAGGGGGCCAGTGGCCACCGAGGTCGAGGTCGCGCCCGGGCTTGCCCCCGGCTTCGGGGTGGGACGGTGGATGCCGCTCATCTGTTCGACGACCTGATCCGTGGCGCTCTGACCGTAACCCGGGGCGACGGCGGCGAAAGTAGCGAGGGCGAGGAGGCAAGCGAAGCGTTTCATGGAAATCGGGGGTCGGATGGTTTGTGCAATGATTTCGGGAAGAAAGGGTAAACCGGCCGTGCCAAAACCGATCCCGGGACGAATCGCCCGTTTACATCCGGCCCCGCGCGTCGGTCTGCAGCCATTCCCACGTCTCGTCGAGTGCCCTGGCAACCGCCGGTTTGATCTCCGCCAGTTGCTCCGGCGTGAACGGTTCCCCGCCCTCCGGCTGCCGCTTGGCGAACAGGTAATACTTGATCTTCGGTTCCGTGCCCGAGCCGCGCACGGCGATCCGGCCGCCGTCCTCCAGCTCGAACATGAGCATCTTTTCCTTGGGGATCTCCTGTCCCTCGGCGTCGTGGAACGTTTCCTTGGCAAAATTCTTCACGCCCTTGACCGCCCGGCCGCTGATGTCCGTCGGCGGATGGCTGTCGTATGAGGCGAGCAGCTTCTGGATTTTCGCCGCGCCGTCGGCCCCTTCGAGGGTCAGCGTGCCGAGTTTTTCCAGGTAGAATCCGAACTTCGCGTAAACCTCGTCCAACAACTCCGGCAGCGTCATCCCGCGCGATTTGGCGTAGGCCGCCACCTCCGCGAACATCACCGACGCGCCGTTGGCATCCTTGTCGCGCACGAAGTCCGCCCCGCTGTACCCGTAGCTTTCTTCGCCGCCGAACACGTAGAAACTCGACTCCGCCAGCCGCAGGGCGCGCGTCTCGCCCTCCGGTTTCTGGCGGTAGTGCTCCCGTGAGGCCGGGGGCAACGCCGCCTCGTACTGGCCGAGCTTCTGGCCGATGTATTTGAACCCGGTCAGCGTCTCGATGCAGCGCACGCCGTAGTGCTCGGCGATGGATTTTTGCAAGTCCGTCGTCACGAACGTCTTGACGATAACCGCGCGCGCTTTGTTGCCATCGTTGAGCACGCCTTGGTCGAACAACGTCTTCAAACGGTAGTAAGCCATCAGCGACCCGATCTGGTTGCCGGTGAGGAGTTGGAGTTTGCCGTCCGGCCCGCGCACGGCCACGCCCATGCGGTCGGCGTCCGGGTCGGTGGCGAGGACGAGGTCGGCGTTTTCCGCATCGGCGAGTTTCATGCCGAGGGTGAGGGCTTCGGCGTTCTCGGGGTTGGGCGATTGGACGGTGGGGAAACGGCCGTCCATCACCATCTGTTCGGGGACGGCGACGTAGTTCAACCCCAGGGCTTCCAGCGCGGGCAGCGTCAGCACCGCACCGGTGCCGTGGATCGGCGTGAAGACGATCTTGAGCTTTCCTTCCACCGTCCGGAGCATGTCCGGGTCCAGCACGAGCGTCTTGAGGCGTTCGAGGTAGGCGGAGTCGATCTCCGCGCCGAGCGTGCTGATCTCGCCCCGGTCCGCGCCGTGGAGGGCGTCGTATTCCTCCCCTTTGACGGCACTGACCTCCGCGATGATGCCGCTGGCCTGCGGCTCGACGATCTGCGCGCCCTGGTCGAAATACACCTTGTACCCGCAGTCGTGCGGCGGGTTATGGCTGGCGGTGATGACGATGCCCGCCTGCGCGTGGGTCAGGCGCACGGCGAACGAAAGCTCCGGCGTCGAGCGCGGGCTCTCGAACAGTCCCACGTCGCAGCCGTTCTCGGTGGCGACCCGGGCGGTGAGGTCCGCGAAATCCCGCGAGAAATGCCGCGTGTCGTAGGCGACGATGAGCTTCGGTTTGCCGCCCGCCGGGCCGTGCTCGGCGACCCATTTCTTGAGGTACGCCACCAGGCCCTGCGTGGCGCGGCTGACGTTATAAAAATTCATCGAGTTCGTGCCGACGCACGGGTACTGCGGGCGGTCGAGCCCCTGCGGGTCGCCCTGCTCGGCCTTGGTGACGACCTTGCCGATGGTGCGCCCGCGCAGGCCGCCGGTGCCAAAAGCGAGGGTGCGGAAGAAGCGGTCGTTGAGTTCGTCCCACTGGCCGGCGGCGACGAGTTCCGCCACGCTCTCGCGGTAGAGCGTCGCCGAGGGGCTGCCGCCGCCGAGCATGGTGGCGATGTTCTGGGCGCTTTCGGGCAGGAGTTTGCCGTCGCGCGCGGCGGCTTCGACTTGTTCGGTGAGTTGCGACATAATGGGCGAGGGGTTAGGCGGTTCTTCGGAATCGGATTGCTACCCGTGAACCGATGCTTCCGCCAGAAGAATTCCTCCGCGCCCTGCGCCGCCGCGATCCGCTGCGCGCCGACGGGGCGACGGACGCCCTGCGCCTGCTCGACGGCGCGGGGGACGGACGCGCGTTCGACGGGATGTTCATCGACGATTTCGCCGGCCGCTGGCTCGTGCAAACCTCCCATCCCGGCCAGTCGCCGCCGGAATGGCTGCGCTCGCTGCCGCCCGCCGATGCACCGCGCGCGATCTACTGGAAGCGGTTGGACTCGCGCGGCGAACACCAGCAACCGCCCGCGTGGTGGGCCGGTGAGCCAATCGCCGGGCCGTTTGCCGTCCGCGAAAACGGTCTCGCGTTCCACATCGACTTCCAGAGCGGCTACTCGCAGGGCCTCTTTCTCGACCAGCGCGACAATCGGCTCGCCTTGCGCCGCCGGGTTCGTCCGGGCATGGGGGTGCTCAACTGTTTCGCTTACACCTGCGCTTTCTCGGTCGCGGCGGCGGCGGCGGGTGCGCGCACGGTGAGCGTGGACCTGTCACGGAGTTCGCTGGATTGGGGCAGGGAAAACTTCCGGCTCAACGGCCTGAAGACCGACGACGACACCCACGAGTTCCGCGCGGGCGACGTGTTCGAGGCGTTGCACCATCGCATCAAGCGAGGGGTGCGATTCGACCTCGTGGTGCTCGACCCGCCGACGTTTTCGCGGGACCGCAAGGGGCGGGTGTTCCGCGTGGAAGACGATTTCGGCGAACTGGCCGCGCTCGCCGCCGCTTTGCTGACCCCTGCCGGGGTCATGCTCTGTTCTTCCAATTCCCGCCGCCTGACGGCGGACGGCTTCCGGCGGCTGGTTCTCTCCCGGCTGCCCCGCGACGGCAAGGTCTGGCGCGCGGAGTCCGCTCCGATGCCGCAGGATTTCACCGGCGCATCCTATCTGCGAGCCTTGTGGGTTTCCCAGTGAAGGTGGTCCTCCGAGCCGGCCCGATCTTTCCGGCCGACGACCGGCACGACCCTTGAAAGGGTGAGTGACCGCGAGCACCTTCGCCACGTTAGAGAACCGGTCTGTCCTCCGAACGGCGCGGTCTTCGCCGGAGCACGGCACCAGGCCCCGGAAGCGGAGTGAGAACGACCCGTCATTCTCTTCAAAATAATTTGATGGAAATAATTCATTTTGAACAAAATAAGCATTGACGTTGCGCGGAAATATTTCTAAAAACCGCGCCGATTTGCAAACCGACACGCTCGTGTGCGGGTGTCATGTTAATCGCTACGGGAACAAAGGAAATCTATCATCATGAAAAAACTACTTACCATTACTAATGTCCTCCGCGCAGGTCTCGTGTTGTTTGCCTTCGCCTCCGCTCCTCACGCCGACGCGGCCGTCGTCACGGTCATGGATCAAATCGGCTCCTCGGGCGCGTTCTTCAACAACGCGCCGAACTACCGTTCCGAGGCGGACTCCAGCGTACCCACCTACAATGAAGCAGCCGTCGATGACTTCAGTGCACCGAGCGTCCTCACCCTGACAAGGGTCGAGGCCGTCATCGGCGCGTTCGACCATGTCGGCTTCGGCGCTCCCTATGAGGTCAACGTCTACAGTTCGCTTGCTGCCGCCAATGCCAACCTGAACGGCGACGTGGCGCACGTGATCGTCAGCGCAGGCGCGGCGACCGTCACGACCCCGTTCAATTCTTACTCGGGCTCCGCGCTGGTTTCGCTGCCGGTGAACATCTTTTTGTCTCATCCCGGCACCTTCTACCTGTCGGTGGTTTCCGACAGCGGCGGTTCGGGCTTCATCGCCGAGTACGGCAGCACGGGCCTCGTCGGGTCGAATCCCGGCGGCACGAATGGGTACGTGGAAAATCCCGGCGGCGGCCAGGGTTTCACCGGCAACCAGCTCGCCACCAGTGTCGATTTCGCCTACCGCCTGACCGGCACCACGGTGCCCGAGCCATCGACCTGGGCGTTCCTGCTGGGCGGGGTCGGCGTCATCGGCTTCGGCCTGTTCCGCCGCGCGCGAGCCTGAGTCGGGCGCGGGCATCCTGTTTGCGCGGCGGGTCGATCAGGCGGAGGATGAGCCCCGATGATCGCACTCCGCCAGGTCGAAAAATGCGTCCCGCAGCGCGGCGGGCAGTTCCTCTATCTGCTGCGTCAGATCGACCTCACGGTGCGCGCGGGCGACTTCCTCTCGCTCATGGGGCCGAGCGGCGCGGGCAAATCGACGCTCCTGCACATCCTCGGGTTGCAGGACCACGGGTGGGGCGGCGAATACGACTTCGACGGGGAGCCCGTCCACCGGCTCAAGCCCAAGGAGCGCAACGCCCTGCGCAATGCCAACGTCGGGTTTATTTTCCAGAGTTTCCATCTGCTCGACGACCTGACCGTCTACGAAAATCTCGAACTGCCGCTCTCCTACCGGGATGTCAAACCGGCCGACCGCGCCGGGATCATCGGCGACGCGCTGGACCGCTTCCGCATCGTCGGCAAAAAAGATCTCTACCCGAGCCAGCTCTCCGGCGGCCAGCAACAGCTCGTCGGCGTCGTGCGCGCGGTCATCGCCAAGCCGAAACTCCTGATCGCCGATGAACCGACCGGCAACCTGCACACCGCGCAGGGCGAGGAAATCATGGCGCTTTTCCAGGAACTCAACGCCGGCGGCATGACCATCATCCAGGCCACGCATTCCGAGGCCAACGCGGCGCGCGGCCACCGCACGGTCCGTTTGCAGGACGGCTGGATGGAGAAGTGAGGGCGGTCGAAAAGAAATCTTCCGGACAGGCCACAAAGTGGCCGGTCGTCATAAGGTAGGGATGGCTCTCCGAGCCAGTCCCAAGATTGGCTTGGATAATCGTCACCGCGACGACACACTCCAGAAGAAATTAGGGACTGGCTCGGAGAGCCATCCCTACCTTGGAACGAGCGCCTGCGGCGGGATTCGTCCGCACGCGGAGTCCCACAAATGGCATCCGCGCGTTCCATAATCGGGACGGCTTCGTCCGCCGACGCCGATTCAATTTTCATGCAACATACTCTATATCAGTAAGATATAGCTTTACATGTCCCCTGGCACGCATTGTGGTAAACGATTGACCTCGAACCCGTCCGCCAACCCTTTCCGTCCGCACCGCGAGTCCGATGCAAACCCTTCTCCAAGACCTGCGTTACGCCGTCCGGCTTTTGCTCAAGCAGCCGGTGTTCACCTGCATCGCCGTGCTGACCCTCGCGCTGGGCATCGGCGCGAACACGGCCATCTTCAGCATCATCGACGCGGCGCTGCTGCGTCCGCTGCCCTACCCGGAAGCGGGTCGACTGGTGCGCGTGTTTGGCTCCGCCCCGGAACGGGGGGCGGAGATGAAGCAAATCGCCGTGTCCTTCCCCCGTTACGAGGCGATCCACGACGGACAGGAGGTCTTCGAGGAAGTCGCCGCCGACACCGGGGCCCGCTCCACGATGACCGGCCGTGGCGATCCCGAACTCGTCCGGTCGCGCAACGTCAGCGCGCGGTTTTTCGAGACCCTCGGGGTGACCCCGGGGCTCGGGCGGTCGTTCCTGCCGACGGAGGACCGGCCGGGCGGGCCGAACGTGGTGATTCTCAGTCAGCCTTTCTGGCAAAAGCATTTTGGCGGCGACCCCGCGCTGCTCGGGCGGACTCTCACGCTCGACGGCACGCCTTACACGGTCGTGGGTATCCTGGCCGCGCCGCTGGCCTTCCCGTTCGACCGGGCTGACCTCTTCGTGCCCCGGGCCTTCGACACGACCGGCATCCCCGAGGCGATGGTCCGGCAGGGAACGGCGTTCCTGACGGTCACCGCCCGCTTGAAACCCGGGGTCAGCGTCCGGCAGGCCAACGAGGCGGTGCAAGTGCTCGCCGCGCGCTACCGGCAGGAGTTCCCCGATCACGTGGACGCCGCCACCGGGCTGAAGGTCATCCCGTTCCAGGAAGAGATCGTCGGCGAGACGCGTCCGACGTTCTACACGCTGGCGGCGGCGGTGGGCTGCGTGCTCCTGATTGCCTGCGTCAACGTCGCCAACCTGCTGCTGGCGCGGCTGGCCGGGCGGCGCAAGGAGATCGCCATCCGCGCGGCGCTCGGGGCGGGGCACGGGCGGCTGGCGCGGCAGTTTTTCACCGAGAGCGTCCTGCTGGCCGTGCTGGCGGGCGGGGTCGGCGTGCTGCTGGCGGTGTGGGGCGTGGAGGGCGTGCGCGGGCTGGGGCGCAACGTCATCGCGCGCGCCGACGAGATTCACATCAGCCTGGGAACGCTGGGCTTCACGGCGGGGGTCTCGCTGTTCACCGGGCTCCTGCTCGGCGTCGTGCCGGCGTTGCGCGCGGCGCGGGGCGACGCGGGCGAGGTGTTGCAACAGGCCGGCACGCGCGGGGCGGTCGGCGGCGGGGTGCAGCAGGGGCGGACGCGCGCGGCCCTGCTCGTCGCCCAGGTGGCGCTCTCGCTCGTGCTGCTCACGGGCACGGGGCTGCTGCTCACGAGCCTGTGGCGGCTCCAGCGGGTGCAGATGGGGTTCAACCCCGACGGGGTCCTCACCAACAACCTGGGTTTGCCGAACGCACGCTATCCGCAGGAAGCGCAGCAGGCCGATTTTTACGAGCGGCTGACCGCGCAACTCGCCGCCCTGCCCGGCGTGCGCGGGGCGGCGGCGGCGTCCGATCTGCCGCTGACGGGCTTCGGCGGGCTGATGTTCTACGCGGTGGTGGGCCAGCCGCTGCCGCCCATCGAGAAACGCGCGTCGGCGCGGGACAACGAGGTCAGCGCCGGGTATTTCGCCGCGCTGGAGATCCCGCTGCTGCGCGGCCGGGCGTTCACCGACCGCGACCGCGCCGACCAGCCGCCGGTGATGGTCATCAACCAGTCGATGGCCCGGCGGCTTTTCCCGGACGGCGAGGCGGTGGGGCAGAAGCTGCTCTGCACCGCCTTCAAGCCGACGGTCACCGAGATCGTCGGCGTCGTCGCGGACGTGCGGGCGCTCAGCTTGGCCGAAGCGCCCCCGGACGAGATGTATTTCCCCGAGTTGCAGCGGCCCCAGGCGTTCATGACGGTGGTGGTGAAAGCCTCGACGAACGCGCAGGCGGCGGCCCTCGCGCCCGCGATGCGTGCCGCCGTCCACGCGCTCGATGCCAGCGAGCCGGTGGGTGACTTCCGCACGATGGGCGAGGTGATCGCGCTCTCGATGGCGGACCGCCGGTTGCTGTCCTGGCTCCTGGCCGGTTTCGCGGCACTGGCGCTGGTGCTCGCGGCCATCGGCATCTACGGGGTGACGGCCTACGGCGTGGCCCAGCGCACCCGCGAGATCGGCATCCGCATGGCGCTGGGCGCGGGGCGGGGGGACGTGTTCCGGCTCATCGTCGGTGGCGGCATGAAGCTGATCCTCCTCGGGGTCGGTCTCGGTCTGCTCGCCGCGCTCGGGCTGACCCGTCTGCTGGGCAGCCTGCTCTACGGGGTGGGGGCCAGCGATCCGCTGACGTTCGTGGGCGTCGTGACCGTCCTGGGATTCGTC
>CAZZYS010000093.1:0-14453 GCA_964658285.1 uncultured Verrucomicrobiota bacterium | reverse complement strand
ACCTCCTCTGGTGGTACCTGCGTCGCACCAGATTTTTGGTCGGGCGTGTGACGAAGGCCGGGCGGGTACCTCGGTGCGAGGTCCTTCGGCTGCGCCTCAGGATGACAGAAAGATGAAAAGGGCACGCGCGTTCCCACGGGCAAACGAAAAACGTGGTAGTGGGGGCGTGGAAGCGTCAGTGCTGCAGGCGCGAAGGAATTATTGTCGTCACGCCTGCCTCTTCGCGGCCTCACGCATTCGCTGAAAATGGTCTCTGGCGCTGCTCTCGGTCGCCGGGGCGTTGAGCGCCTGGGTGATATTCACCATCTCCAGGTGCGCGGGCGAAATCTCCTTGAAAAACGTGCTCGGCGCACACGACACGGCGCTTCCATACTTCGTGCGGTTCAAACAATAAGACATCGTCAGCCGCCGCCGCGCGCGGGTGATCCCCACGTAGAGGAGACGCCGTTCCTCGTCGACGGTTCCTTCCACCCGTGAACGCTCGTGCGGGACGATCCCCTCTTCCAATCCGACCAGAAACACGAACGGAAACTCCAGTCCTTTTGCCGCGTGCAACGTGATGAGCGTCACCTGCGGCATTGCCTCTTCTCGTTCCTCCTTCTTCTTTTGCTGGCGGTCACGATCAAGCGCCACGCGGTCCATGAATCCACGCAACCCGCCGTCGGGTTGACGCTGTTGATACCGCTCCAGATCGCGCAAGAGATCACGCACGTTGATTTCACGCGCGGTCGCTTCACCTTCGGTTTTACAGGTCCGCCGCAGTTCGGCGTAGAATCCGATTTCGTCCAGCAATGCAGCCGTGACCTTCGCGTGGTCGGCGAATGGTTCGAGCATCCGCGACTCGCACCGGTCGAGCAACTCACCGAACGCCGCAAACGCCGCCCGCGACCGCGCGCTGACCGTTTCCAGGAAACCCTCGTCGTTGACGGCGGCCCACAAACTCATCTTGTGGATGCGAGAGTAATCCAGCGCCCGCTCGACCACCGTGTCGCCCAAGCCACGCGGGGGCAGGTTGATGATCCTCAGGAGCATCTGGTCGTCATCGGTGTTGAGCAAACAGCCGATGTACGCCAGCAGGTCTTTGACCTCACGTTTATCGAAGATGCTTTGTCCGCCGACGATCCGATAGGGGACGTTACCCTCGCGCATCGCCAATTCGAACACCTTTGACTGCGCATTCGTCCGGTAGAGGATGGCGAAGTCATCCCACGAACGCGCTTCCGCCGAGGATTTCATCCGGTGCATCTCGCCGATGACGTAGGCCGTTTCCTCCTGTTCGGTCGGCGCGGGGACGATCCGCACTTTGTCACCCGCGCCGTGCTCGCTCCAGAGGGTTTTGGGTCGGCGGCGCGGATTGTTTTTGATGAGCGAATTTGCCGTGTGGAGGATCGCGGTCGTCGAGCGGTAGTTTTGTTCCAGTTTGACGATTTTCGGGCCGGGAAAATGTCGCTCGAATTCCAAGATGTTAGACACCTCCGCGCCGCGCCACCCGTAAATGGATTGGTCGTCGTCGCCGACGACGCAGACGTTCGGCGGTTCTCCGTGCGCGAGCAGGGAAACGAGGTCCAGTTGCAGGCGGTTCGTGTCCTGAAATTCGTCCACCATGAGGTAGTGGAAACGGTCACGCCACTTCGCGCGCGACTCGGGATGCTCGCGCAGGATGCGAACCGCGAGCAGGAGCAGGTCGTCGAAATCGACGGCGTTCATACGCTTCAGTTCGGCCTGGTAGCGCAGGTAGACCGCGCCGACCAGCGTGTCTTCGCGCGGCACTCCGCCGGCGGCGATGCGGGCGTCATTCTTGAGTTTGGAAATGAGTGCCTGCGCGGCGTTCGGATCGAGCTTTTCGTCCTTGGCGGCGGTGCGCGTGATGATCGCACGGATCAGGCCGAGGCAGTCGCCCTGGTCGTAGATGGAAAAATTCGACTTCCAACCGACCCGGTCGATGTCTGCGCGCAGGATGCGCACGCAAAGCGCGTGGAACGTCGAAACCGTCAGCTTTTTGGCCGCCTCGTCATCCTGGAGCAAGCCGACCGCGCGCTCGCGCATCTCCGTGGCGGCCTTGTTGGTGAAAGTGACGGCGAGAATCTTCGACGCGCTCACCCCCTGGGCCACGAGGTAGGCGATGCGCGCGGTGATGACACGCGTCTTGCCCGTGCCCGCGCCGGCCAGGATGAGCATCGGGCCGGCGGTCTGCGTGACGGCGGCGCGCTGGGCATCGTTGAGGTCGAAAAGGCGGAAGGACATCGCGGCGAAGGGACGCAGAGCCTAGCTGCGCGCCGCGCCTTTATCCATTCCAAACACCGCGAAAATCCGACCAGTCCGCCGCTCCGTCGGACGAGTTCGCCTGGCTCCGGCGGGCCAACTCCCCTACCACCTGCGGATACAGTACGTGTTCCGCTTCCTGGATGCGCGCATGGAGGGTTTCGGCGGTGTCACCGGGCAGCACCGGCACGGTTTTCCTTGCGATGATCGGCCCCGTGTCCATGCCGAGATCGACGTAGTGGACCGTGCAACCCGTCTCGCTCTCGCCCGCGTCCAACGCCTGCTGCCATGCCGCCAAGCCGGGGAACTTCGGGAGCAGCGACGGATGGATGTTGATGATGCGCCGCGGGTAGGCCGAGACCATCGGTTCTTTGAGCAGTCGCATGTAGCCAGCCAACACGACGAGGCCGACGCCGTGTTCTTGCAAGGTGCGTGCGAGTTCGTGTTCGCGCTCGGGTTCGAGCTTCGTCTTGAACTTTCCGGGTGGAAGATAGCGCGCGGGGATTCCGTGCTTTTCGGCGAGGCGCAGGATGCCCGCGTCGGGTACATCGGAAAGGACGACCCCAACGCGTGCGTCGAGGGTCCCGGCGGCAATGGCATCCGCGATGGCTCCGAAGTTACTCCCCTTGCCCGAGCCGAGCACACCGATCACGAGAGGGGAAGGCATGGCGACGATTTGGCGGGTAGGGTATCAGGCTTTTGACCGTTTCATTTCTTCCACGAGTCGGCTGGTCGAGCGGCCGGGCACCATCGGGACAAACACGATCCTCGCGCGCGTCTCGATCAGAACCGCACGCTCCTCCGCGTTAAGCGATTCCAGGGTGTAGTCGCCACCTTTCACGTAAACGTGCGGACGCACCTTTGCGAGCAAGCCAGTGGCACGGGGATCGTCGAAGATCGTCACGAAATCCACGCACGAAAGCGCGGCGAGCACCTCGGCGCGCTCGCCCGCCGGATTCAACGGGCGGTCCGGGCCTTTCAGCGCACGCACGGACAGATCGGCATTCAGTCCGACGGCCAGCGCATCGCCCTCCCCGCGCGCCGCTTGGAGGTAGCGGACATGACCAACGTGCAGCAGGTCGAAGCAGCCATTCGTGAACACGAGCGTCCGCCCGGACGCGTCGAGTTGATCGCGTTGCGCGGCTAAGGCATCGGCCGTGATGATTTTCGAGGTCTGGAACATCGCTATCACCGGCTCAACTCCAACATCCGCAAAATCGGCTTTTCGGCCCGGGCGCGAATTTCTTCCGGCATTGTGATTTCTGGCGAGAGGTTGAGCAACGCGTCGTGGAGTTTTTCCAGCGTGTTCATCTTCATGAACCGGCAATCCGCGCACGCGCAGTGGTCGGTCGGTCCGGCGATAAATAACTTGCCTGGCACTTCCTTCCTCAAGCGGTGCAGCATCCCGGCCTCGGTCACGATGATAAACGCACTGGCATCGTGGTCCCGACAATAGGAAACCATCTTTTCCGTCGAACACACCTCGTCCGCCAACAGGCGCACCGCGAAAGTACACTCCGGGTGCGCGACGACGGGAGCCTCGGGATATTGGTCGTGGATGCGCTCGATACTCTGGCGGGTGAATTCGACGTGCACGTAACAATTGCCCTGCCAGAGGTCCATTTTTCGACCGGTCTTTTCCATCACCCAGCCGCCGAGATTCTGGTCGGGCACGAACAGGATGTTGCGATCCGGCGGCGCGGCTTCGACGATCTTGATGGCATTGCCACTGGTGACGATCACGTCGCTGAGGGCCTTCACACCGGCCGAGCAGTTGATGTATGCGATGACGTAGTAGTTTTTCTCCCGGTTTCGTTCGAGAAAAGCGGCGAGCTTTTCGGGCGGGCAGGATTCGGACAGCGAGCAACCGGCGTCCAGATCGGGCAGGAGCACGGTCTTGGTCGGATTGACGATCTTGGCGGTCTCGGCCATGAAATGCACCCCGCAAAAAACGATCACGTCCGCGTCGGTCTTTTGCGCGTGGTAGCTCAGGCCCAACGAATCCCCCACGTAGTCGGCCACGTCCTGGATTTCGCCCACCTGGTAGTTGTGCGCGAGGATGATGGCGTTACGCTCCCGTTTCAGACGCAGGATGGAGCTGGCGAGATCGGTGCGTCCGGGAGCATCGGCGGAAAACCCGGTGGCGTTGGCGGGCGGCTGGACGGTGGTATTCAGGGCAACCATGTTGGTAGGCGAAGCTTACCACAGAAAGGAGGAAGGACGAAAACGGAGGGCATCCGGCAGTCTGTCTTTCTGCGGTTTTTCGCTGTTTCTGCTTTCATCCTTCCTCCTTCATCCATCATCCTTTTCTCCATGCGACTTGGCTTCATCGGTGCGGGGAAAATGGCGACCGCGATTGCGCGCGGCGCGGTGGCGGCGGGGCTCTGCACCCCGGTGGAATTGACCGGCAGTGCGCGCTCGGCGGAAACGCGCGAACGCTTCGAGACCGAGACCGATGGCGGGACGGCCACGTCCGATAACGACGCGGTCTTCATCCACAGCGAGATCGTCTTCCTGTGCGTCAAGCCCGTCGATGCCTGCGCGACCCTGCGCCGCCATGCCGCGTCGGTCGCCAAGTGCCCGTTCATCGTGTCGGTGGCAGCCGGAGTGACGCTGGCCGACCTGCAAACCGCCGCCGGGCCAGGGGCGGCGATGGTCCGCGCGATGCCCAACACACCGTGTCTCGTCGGCAAAGGGGCGACCGGCTACGCGCGCGGGGCGACCGTCACGAACGCGCAAGCGGCGGAGGTCGAACGGGTTTTCCAGGCCATCGGCGACGTGCACGCCGTGCCGGAGTATCTGATTGACGCGGTCAACGGGCTGAGCGGCAGCGGACCCGCGTATGTTTACCTCGTCATCGAGGCGCTGGCCGATGGCGGCGTGCTGATGGGGTTGCCGCGCAAGCTGGCGGCTTCCCTGGCCGCGCAAACGGTGCTCGGCGCGGCGGAGACCGTCCGCCAGACGGGCCGGCATCCGGCGGAATTGCGCGAGGCGGTCGCCAGCCCCGGTGGCACCACGATAGCCGCCCTGGAAATCCTCGAACGCGCCGGGACCCGGGCGGCCCTCATGGGAGCCGTGCGCGCCGCCACCGAGCGCGCCCGCGAGATGGGACGCAAAACCCCCGGTTAACCGGTCCCATCGGAGGTTCCCCGATGCGAAAACCGCCTTGCCCCGCGCCGCCTCCGCCAGTAAATCAGAACCTCGTGAAACTTCGCTCGCTTCGCCTGCTCGCGCTGCTCGTCAGCCTCGGCCTGCTGCCATTCGCCGCGCCGGACTCCGCCCACGCGGCCACGAAGAAAAAATCGTCGGCCCCCAAGAAGACCGTCCCGGCCACGACCACCGACGACGATGCGCGTCCGGTCGATGTCGGGCCGATTGATCCGAGCAAAGCGCCCGCGGTCACGGCCAAGTCGGTCATCCTCATCAATCCCCGCACCGGCGAGGTGCTCCTGGAAAAGGACGCGGACACCCGCCGTGAGATCGCGAGCACGACCAAGCTCATGACCGCGCTCATCGTGGCCGAAAGCGGCGGGCTGAACGGACAGGTGGAGGTCCAACCCATCGACACGATCTGCGAGCCGACAAAGTTGTATTTCAAACCCGGCGAGAGTTATGCGCGCTCGTCGCTGTTGTACGCGTTGCTCGTGCACAGTTGCAACGACGTAGCACGGGCCCTGGCGCGCGACAACGCAGGCAGCATCCCTGATTTCGCCGCGAAGATGAACGCCCGGGCCGCCGCGCTCGGGGCGGCGAACACGCACTTCGTCAATCCCAACGGCCTGCCGGCGCCCGGCGAGGAACAGTTCTCCACCGCGCGAGACCTGGCGCGCATCGCCCGCGCCGCGTACTACAACGCGACGTTGCGCCCGATCATGTCCACGCAGCACCTGCAATTCCAGTACGCGGACGGCAAGATGCGCGAGTACACCAATACGAATAAAGTCCTCTTGCGCTACCCGCTGTGCACCGGCATGAAGACCGGCTACACGGAAGCCGCCGGCCATTGCCTCGTGTCTAGCGCGGACGACGGCGCGGGCCACACGGTGATCTCGGTGTGTCTGGGAGACAACAAATCGATCTGGAACGATTCGCAGCGGCTCCTGATGTGGGCACTCGCCGTCGAGGCGTCGAAAGGATAGGCGGTCGTCCGGTCAGCGCGGGTGAAATCGAGCCGGTGACCCGGAAATCATTTCACGATGATCTGGCCGTTGTCGAAGCGGTAAAAGAAGCGGTAGCCGTCGGTGTTGTAACGGCCGGCGTTGTCCGGGTCCGGGTAGTAGTACAACACGGTGTTCAGACTGAAGTCGTACAGATACGGGAACGGAAAGGCCGGTGAAGTGTAGAAGAACGTCTGGCTGGCGAAGTCGTAAAGATACACGCCACCTTTCCCATCCGCCGCATCGAACCAATATTCAAAGCCGAGGTCGAAGTGGTAGATATAACGCGGGTCCGCGAGATAGCTGTAGTAGCCGAAATAGCGGCCGTTGGCGAAGCCGAGATAGTACACGCCGTTACCCAGATTGGTCTCACCCGTGAAGAAAGCCGGGAGCGGCACCGCTGCCTGGGGTTCGCCGTAAATCTGCACTTCCGCGGGTCCCGCCACGGGATCGACAAGATAACCGGTGCCACTGTTGACGTGGATGGACAGCGGTCGCGGTGTGTCCCCCAAGGAAGGGTTGATCGCCATGACGTTGCAGGCTGCCGACGAGGCTCCGGCCGGGATCACGAGCGTGGCAGGCAGCGGGGCGTAGTCCACGCCGGAACGCGCGCTCCCGTCATACGAAAGCTGAACGAGGAGCGCCTGACTGGTATCACCGGTACGGGTCACGGTGAACGCCCCTTGCCGGCTGCCGATGGTCCCGGCAACGGGCGCGGTCGCCGTGGCGGAAACGTAAGAGGTCGGTGGGGGCTGGATGCCCGGCGCGATCTCGTAAAGGTCACCCGACGGATCGAACACCCCGTAGAACACGCCGGACGCGCCTTCGGTCAAGGTCACGTTGCCATAGACGTGGCCGATATCGGGACCAAACCGGTGCACGAGCGTCTTCGTGCCATCGAGCGCGAAACGCATCACGGCAGCCTGCAACGTCCCGGCGGAGTCCGTGTACCAGCCCACCGAATAAAAGCTGCCGTCACGCGCCAGGGCGAGTGGACCGGGCTGCGTGGAACCGAAGGGAGCGCCCAGGTCAAGCCAGGTCAGTTGTCCATCCAGCGTGCAGCGAAAAAGACGGGGAATCGTGTTGTCCATCGCACCGACCGTGATCCCGTAAAGCGCGCCGTCCGAGGCCTGAGTCAAGGGGCCATCCGGACGGACGATGCCGGTGAAATCGGCGCTGTCCACCACGGTCACGACGCCGGCGGGCGTGCATTGGTAAATCAGCCCCGCGCCAACCGGTCCGCCGCCGACCGTCGTCCCGTAAAAATTGCCGTCCGACGCTTGGATCAGTACGGAAGACTCATATCCAACCGTCGCGCCGTCAAAAGCATAGAGCGTGGTAAAATCCCCGTCCGGCGACACCTTGAAGATCGTCCCGGCCCCGCCATAGACAAAGGACTCGCTGGTCGTCCCGTAGAGGTTCCCGTCGCTCCCTTGCACCACGTTCCTGAGCGGCAGGAGCCCGTCGCCATTTCCGGTGAAAGTGTGAAGCACCGTCAGCCCTCCCGCCGGGGTGATTTTGAAAACGGTGCCGTAGGCCGTGGACCCGACCGTGCCGGACCCGCCCGATGTCGCCGTACCATAAAAATTTCCGTCCTGTCCCTGGATGACGCCGTGCAGGCCAACCCCCTCCGCGTCGCTGAAGGTATGCAGGACCGTGAGCGCGCCGCCGGGAGTCAGCCGGTATAAAAACTCCCCGCTGCCTGTGTATCCCCCGGACCCTGTCGCGTAAAAGTTGCCGTCCGTACCCAGCACCAGTGGGGAGGAACCGAAGGGCTTGTCGAAGTAACTGCTGCCCAGGGCCTTGACGACCGTCGCGTTCAGATCCCAGACGTAGCTGATATTCAGGGTCGCCGACCCGGTGCCGACCGCATTCGACGCGCTGATCGTAAAATAGTCCTGCAAAGCGGTGGTTGGCTCGTAGGCAATCACCCCGGTAGTAGAATTGTACGCCAGTCCGTAGGGAGCTCCGAAACTCGTCGGCTCGCCGGTGGCGGTGATCACATAGTAGAACGGCTGACCGACATAGGCGGTCACCGTCAACGGGCTCGTGATGACGGGAACCATCCGGATCGTCAAAACGAGTACGTTCGTCGTGGTGCCGACGCTGTTCGTGACCGACAGGATCACGGGGTAAACGCCCTCGGCCTGCGGCGTGCCGGAGATCAGACCGCTGGCCGCGTTCACGCTCAGGCCGGCGGGCAGGCCGCTCGCCCCGTACTTGGTCGTCGCGCCGACCGTCTGAATCTGGTACTGGAACGCCTTGCCGACCAGACCAGACGCGGCGAGGGAACTGATGATGACCGGCTTCCCGTCCGGAGAACCGTAGAGGTCCGCCACCCCGGCGATATCGTCGTGCTGGATCGTATCGAGGTTGGAGATGACCGGCTGCATGATCGAGGGCGTGCCGTCGGTGACGTGGTCCAGGCCGAGGACATGGCCGAACTCATGGAGGAGCACGCGGCGCAGATCGTACTCCGGGGCACCGAAGCTGTTGGTCCGCTGGTCGCCGCGGTAAGAATTCCAGACCTGGGACTCGGCGACGATCACGTCTGTCTCGGTGGTGGTAGTCTGCGTGTAGGACAGCAGCGTGACCGCCAGCGTATCGGTGCCGAAGCCCTCGCCGTAAGCGGTGTCGCTAAAGAAAACCGAGTTCTTCTTGTCGCCTTCTTTCGGGGTGATGACATTGGAGTTCGTCTGGAACTGGACGCCGTCACCCAGATTTGGGTTCCAGATGTTGATGGCTGCCACGGCCACCTGGTTCCAGTTCGTCGATCCGTCGATCAGCGTGGCGGGCGGGGTGCCGAGTTGCAGGTCGAGGACGATTTTGGTGTTGGGCGGCCAGCTTTCCCCTTCGAGCACGAACGCCCGCGCCGTCGGTCGTACCGCCACGCTGAACATGAGCCAGCCGACCAGCAGCGACAGAACCGCCCTGCGGATCCGGTTCACGTAAAAGGGGCGTCCGGTGTTCATCGCTGGGTCTGCTTCGACTCCCCGGCTGGCTGCTGACCGAGTGCCGCGACCTTCCCGAGAATCTCCGTCCTGAAATTGTCCGCCGTCATGCCCGGCCGGCTGAGCAGCGCGTAGCGGTGCAGCGTCGGCTTGCCGTCGGCGTCGAACCGGCCAAGCTCCGTGGTGTTGACCACCGGCGAGCCGTCGTTGGTCGTCACCCGCTCGACGCCGGCCTCGTCACGGCCGACATGAAAGCGTCCCTGGTGCGCGCCTACCAACGGACAATACTGCTGGCCGTTCCCGGTGACGAACAGCACCGCACGCTGGCCAACCGTGAAAGTCGGCATGTCGGGGACCTCCAAGGTGGTGCCATCGACGGTCCCGCCAAGGAAACGCAGGGTCTGGGCGGGAGCGGGCACCCCTTTGTACGTCTCGTCCACCCGGAAGGTCACGAAGGTGACGATGTGCCGGGTGGCTCCCTCGCCGGTCCATTGCGGGTTCACCGTGACCACGGTGCCCTTGAACACCGTTTCGGCCCGCGCGACCAACTCGTCGAAGGAACGCGGGATGACCGTCAGAGCGCGGGCAACAGGCGCCGATCCGACGATGCACAAGACAGCGCCGGCGGCGAGGGCAAAGAAAGATTTCATGCGGGAATGAAACGGCGGCGCGGATCAGAAATCGGCCATACCGCTTGTGCCAGGTTCACTGCCCGGAAGCGAGTCCTTTATCGTCAAATTTTGCAATTCCCCGCCACGTCAGCCCGGCAGGCTCGTGAGCATCTGGGCATTCGTCGGAAATTTCTTCAGGAAGCTCAGCAGCCGCTCGATGGCTTCCAGCGGCTTGTGCCCGGCCAATCCGCGGCGGATGACGTTGATCTTGTCCAACTCCCACTCCTGCAGCAAAAGCTCCTCGCGCCGGGTGCCGGACTGGAAAATATCCACGGCCGGGAAAATGCGCTGGTCGCTGATCTTGCGGTCTAGCACCAGTTCCATGTTGCCCGTGCCCTTGAACTCCAAAAAGATCACCTCGTCGCCGCGACTGCCCGTCTCGATGAGCGCCGTCGCCATGATCGTCAGGCTGCCGGCTTCCTCGGTGTTGCGCGCCGCCGCGAAAATCTTGCGCGGGATCTCCAGCGCACGCGAATCGATGCCGCCGCTGCCGGTGCGGTTGCCCGAGGCCATGTTGTTGAACGCACGGCCCATCCGCGTGATGGAATCCAACAGCATGAACACGTCGAACCCGGCTTCCACGAGGCGTTTGCAACGCTCCATCGCCAGTTGCGCGATGCGCGTGTGGCTTTTGAGGTCGCTGTCGTTGGACGAGGCCATGATCTCGGCCTGCGGCACGGTGCGCCGGATTTCCGTCACCTCTTCGGGCCGCTCGTCCACCAGCAGGATGATGAGCTTCATCTCGGGGTGGTTCTTGATGACCGCCTCGCCGATGTGCTGGAGCAACGTTGTCTTCCCCGTGCGCGGGGGAGCGACGATCAGGCCGCGCTGGCCCTTGCCAACGGGCGTCATCAGGTCCATGACGCGCGTCGTGTAACGCTCGGGCACGGTTTCGAGCCGGATGCGCTTCTTCGGATTGATGCTCGTCAGCTCGTCGAAATTAGGGAGGTTCTTGAACTTCTCCGGGTCCTCGCCGTTGAGGGTGATGAGACGAAAAAGCTGCGGTCCGCGCGAGGAACGGCGCACCTCTCCCTTGATCCACTGGCCGTCGCGCAGGTTGTACTTGCGGCAAACCTCCGGGGTGACGAACACGTCGGCCGGCGTCTGCACGAAATTGCGCTTGGGCTCGCGCAGGAACCCGAAGCCTTTGCCGGAAACCTCGACGATCCCCTCGGCGAACTGCGGCTCGGTCACGCGGGTGACGCCGCTGTCGATCCCGTCCTGCGGCGAACGGTCGCCGTCCATTGGTTGCGGACGATTGCCCCCACCCTGCGGCGGGTGGCGGTTGAACTGTCCGCCCTGCCCCTGCGGCGGGCGGTCAGCGAACGACTGCCCCTGCCCCTGCCCGTGGCGATGGTCGCGGCGGTCGAACCGGTCCTGCCGACCTTCGTTCCGGCCGTAACCCTGCCCGCCGTGCTGCCCCTGCTGGCGGTCGAAGCGTTGCTCACCGCGTCCCTGAAAGGGCTGCGGCGCGCGGTTGTCATCGTTTGGCGGCGGTTGCGGATGCGAAGCGGGTGAAGGGCGGACCTCAGCCGTGGAAAGCCCGATGACGGGTGCCTCGGGCACAGTTTCCGGCGCGACCGGGGCTGGTCCTGCCCCGGCGGTCGGAGGCGGGGCAGCGGGGGCTGGCGTGGCCGGGTGCAGCGCGGGGCCGGCGGGGGCCGAACCGGCGTTGCCATCGGGATGGAAAATCTGTTTCGCCTTTTCTTCGATGGCCCTGAACGCGTCGGGCGCGATGATTTGTGTTTCGACGTGTGCTTCCGGGCTAGTCGATTTTTCCATCGCCTCGGGCGACAGCAGAGCCGGTTGTGGCGCGGGCGTCATCGCCTGCCCGTTTTCCACCGGCGAGGTCTTGCGCGGCCGGCGGACTTTTTTCACCGCAGGCTGGGCCACGTCGTCGCTCCCACCGACACCGTCACTGCCGGATTCGCTATCCAGCACGGCCGGTGCGTCCTTGCTGGCGCGGGCGGCCTTGCGGCGAGGCGCGGATTTTTTCGCGGCCGGCGGCATTTCGGCGGGCTGGATGTCCCCGTCCGTCGCGGAAGCGGGTGGCTGTTCGGTGTCTTCGGTCATGTCTGGGTTAGTGAAAATCTGGGTGGATGGCAATCCGGGGATCGGTGGCGTCTCCGACGATCCGGAGGGATGAGCTGCCGTGGAGGTCCGGCCGCGATGGGTACAAAAAAGGGCGCCCGTGCGTGCGCTCAGGCCGAAAGCCGCACCGCAGTGTGCGCTTCTTCGCCGAGCGAACGTGGGACCGTGACCCGTTCCTTCCGATGAAACGTGTCCGAGGCGCTGGCGGCCAAGCTCGCGTGGTTGTTGCTCAAAATGAATCGCAGGTGGGCGGCGGTCCGGTTTGTGTGATCGGGGGCGGCTTCGGTGAAGAGGGCCGCGTGGGCAGTCTCAAGCACCGGGCGCGGTCGGGGAGTCCCCGCAGGACCACCGCCGCCAATGCGTGCCGCCACGGTGATTTCCTTCACCCGTCTGCGGAAAGCGGCACCGCGTTTGGCATCCAACGGCCCTTCAATGTGCTTGACCTTCGACCACTTGCTATGACCCACCATACCGAGGGAAAGAGACTGAACGTTGCCCCACTGTGTTCAACATCCCGAGCAAAGAAGGAGCCGGCGCGAAGCGAAAAGGCGAAATGCCGGCCTGCTCAGGAAGGCGATGAGACGAGCAACGTGCGCAAATCTATGCGCCGGGATCAACTTGTCAACCCCAAAACGCTCGGGAGGATCAGCCCCCCGGCTTCGCAGGCGGCTTGCCGCTCAAAAAGATTTTCACGGCGTTCCACCGCTCGTTTTTGATCGTGCGGATGATGTAGCGAACCAGCTTCGGGGGACGCCACCCGGCGATTTTTGCCCGGCTTGCCCTGATGGCGTGGCGGATCGCCTGCGGAGGACGCCAACGGCGTTTTTCGACGAACACGGGCTTCGCCAGCTTCATCCTGGCGCGGAGATCGGTGACGCCGACGAAAGCCGGGGCGCGTTCGTCCACGCACCAGAGCAGCAGCGAATTATCGACCCGGTGAAACAGTTTTTCGTCGTGGGTATCGCCGCCCTGGAGGAAGACGCTCAAGAAATAACCGCCCGGGGCCAGCAACATGTCGAAGACGAAGGTCACGGTCGTGATGGTCCCCGCCTCCAACGTCAGCGAGCGGCCTTGCATCCGGGTGCTGACACCGTAGACCTCCATGTCCGCCTCGTCGCAAAGACACAGGCCGACGTGGAGGTCAGCCGCGTCCATCGTGCTGTAAACGGCCAGCCGGATTTCCATCGGATTGCCCTGCTGGATCACCGCGTCGCCACCCGTGCGCAGGTCGAAAGCGTCCACGCCGTTGAAGGAAATCTCCCGCGTACCTCGCTCGCTACGCGGCAACAGCGATCCCAAGGCCGCATCCGGCACTCTGCTATCGGGGGCAGTGGTGACAATGTGTCCGGGCAAGCTGACCGCTGCCGGGGCGGCGGCGGGCAAACGGCGGGCCTGGACCTTCGCGGCTTCCCACAGTTCGCGGGCACGGTTGTAGAGCTGCACGTCACAGCGGTTCGCGGCGAGGATGCGTTCGACCAGCGCCGGTTCCACGTCCTCGACCGCGAGCCGTT
The DNA here is from genome assembly GCA_964658285.1 of uncultured Verrucomicrobiota bacterium. Classification (GTDB taxonomy): domain Bacteria; phylum Verrucomicrobiota; class Verrucomicrobiia; order Chthoniobacterales; family SZAS-18; genus CAHJWO01. The sequence goes on along the minus strand of CAZZYS010000093.1, from coordinate 810 downwards.
TGCGGGAGGTCTTGAAACGCGGCACCGGGGCGTGGAGCGGCCAGTCCCGCAGCCGGCCCAGACATTCGACCCCCTCGGCGAAGCGTTCGTGGAGGCCGACGAAGTCGAACCGCTCCAGGTTGCGCAAGGCCATCGGCAACAGGTCTTCCGGCGGCCGGTCGGCGTCGACCGCGCCGGAGAACAGGAACGTCTGCTCATTCGACCAGGACGAGCAACGCCCCGGCCGCGCCCACTTGTCCAGAGCGCGCTCCAGACACCATTCCTCGTTGATGACCACCCGGTGGTCGCTGTCCATGTCCCCTTCCTTGAAGAAGTGGTACATGGAGACGATCCGGTCCACCGGTTCGCGCAGGAACGTGAAAAAGAAGGTCGTCTGGAACAGCCGCTCGGGAATCTGCCCGACGTTGAAGTGCCCCGTGATGACGGGGTAACGCTTCATCAACCCTTCCAGCGGGGCGTTCCGATACCGTCCCTCACCGACGTGGAAGACATGTCGTTTGCCCAGAACGCTGCGTAGATAAAGCGTCAGCGCCGTGCCCCCCGATTTGGGGACATGGAGAAAGCAACTGTGCGGCTTGGCCGTGTGGACGATCATTCCTGCCCTCCCTATCCGCCGGCGCCACGGAGATGGGATGCATGATCGTCACCCTTTCACGACAAAAGGGCGAGTCAGGATTTGTCGCCGCAAGGATTTATTTGTGACGAAAACGACTGAAACTGCCGACTGACACTCGTTTCAGAGCGCGCGTGAGGAGCTGAACAGGCCGTTGCGGCCGGTCGTCCTGTAAGGTAGGGATGGCTCTCCGAGCC
>CAZZYS010000092.1:0-14484 GCA_964658285.1 uncultured Verrucomicrobiota bacterium | reverse complement strand
CGCCCAGACCGCGACCGCCAGGACCGCGACCCACGGCGCGAGGAACGCCACGGCGACGCCAATCATCTGGATGCTCCACGTCAACGCGCCTGCTCCCTGTCCGAACGTCCGGCGCAACGTCGCGCCGAGACCCGATTCCGTCCCGATGACCGACCCTTCGCTGTACAACGTCAGGTCGATCACGACGGGTGCGCCCGCGTTGCCTTCGTCCCGCGCGGCTTCCGGGCGATCCTCCCGCTGGACGACAAATTCCTTCACCACTCCCAACCCGCGCAGGCGCTCGACAAACGCCGGATACCCACTCATGGGCAGGCGAAACTTTAGCCCGGCGCGCTGGCGGCCGTTGCCTTCGCTGGCAAAGCTCGACGCTTCCACCTCGAAGTGCCCGGCGGCGGCGTCGCGCTTGATCTCGTCCGCCCGTCGCTCCACGTCGTTGGTCTGGATGCGCAGGGACGTTTGCTGGACGGCCGGCTCGCTGTCCTCCACGTCCAGCGAGATCAGGACGGGACCCGCGCCCGCCGCCGAACCGGACTCCACCCGGCGGGTCTCCACGTTGCCCGCGCGCCCGAGAGATTTCCAGGCGGCCGTCAACCCGGCCTCCGCGTTCGCCGGGACCCGCACGCCCAGCGTGGCGCTCGTGTGTCCGTTTTGCGCGTGCGCCACGTTGGCGTTCACGACCTCGCCCCCCGCCGCCACCGCCGCCGCGCGGGCTTTCTCAAAGACCCCCTCCACGTCGGCCGCCACCAGCGTGAACCCGACCTGCCGGCTGATCTGTTCGTCGTGGCTGATCGTGATGTCGAAGGTCACCGGCGCGCGCTCGACCTTGGCGGCGTCGGCTCCCGCCTCGTTCGAGGAAGCGCCGTTCTGTGCGATCCGCTCGTCCTGGAGATGGTAGTTCTCCACCCGCCCGAGCGTCTTGACCTGGGCAATCACCTCGGCCGTCGCGTCGGTGCCGACGAGCAGGCGCAAGGTCGCCCGCCACTGGCCGGAAGGATCGCGGGAGAGTTCGGAACGGAGCACCTGCGCGTGGGCGGCGTCGGCGATGCGCCGGGCCTCGGCGGCGGTGCGCTCCACGTCGGAGGCGAGCAGGGCGAGCGTGGCCGTCTCGCGCAACAGGAACGCGGCGGGTTGGTCGAGGTTTTTCTCGCGGACGGTGAGCGTGACCGTCGCGTAGCGCACCTGCGCGTCGTAGAGTTTCAACTGACCCTGCATCGTCTCGATGTCGGCGCGCACGCGGGCGAGTTCCTTCTCGACCTGGAGCACCTCGGCCATCTTGCCCTTGACCTCGTCGAGCATCTTGAGCAGGCGGTCCTCCATGCGCCGGGAGTTGCGCAGCCGGGCGTCGGTGTCGAAATAATCCTTGGTGACATCCTCGGTCTGGATCGTCTGGTTTTTGAGGTCGCCCAAGGCGCGCAGTCCGGCGAGGAAACGGTCCAGATTTTCGGGCAGGACTTTCGCCACGAGCGTGCCGCTGACCTTGCCGTTGCCGCCGCGCGCGGAGTTGCGCGTGTCGAGGAAACCGCCATCCCGCGTCGCGGCGGCGGTGACGGCGTCCACGGCAGCGTCGAAGCTGGCGACTTCGAGTTCAGCGCGGGCGTTGCGGATGAGCTTGCGCAGGTCCGGCGGCGCGGGGGTGGCGGCGGGCGGACCGGAGGGGGCTGCCGCCTCACCGGCGACATTTTGGCTGACGGTCTGAATGGGCGAGCCGTAGTTGATGAATCCGTCGGAGTCTGCCTTCGTACTGGCATCCTGATTTCGGGTGTCCACCGCCCTTCCACGCTTGCTGTCGAGCGTGCCATTGATGCTGAGGGTTCCTGCGTTGACGGTGGTGACTCCGGTGTAGGTGTTCCCGCCGTTGAGCGTCAGCGTTGGGGCGTTGGATTTGAGATCACGCCCATCCGGGACCAGCGCGCCGGTAAAAACCGTGTTCACACTACCGGCACCGCTGATCAAGCCCACATCGGTTCCCAGGGAAATGTCTCCGAGGGCAGGCTTGCCAGTCGCAAACGTGCCCAAGGACTTCAGATTCCCTCCGGACGATTCGAGTGATTTACTGCTCTCCGCCTGGCGGTTCGGGGACTCACCTCGTTTCTCGAACGATGTTCCCTGGTCTGCCAGACGCGCTTGCGGCTTAAAATCTTTCCCGAGTTCCTCGCTCGACACAACCTTGCCGCCGACCATGTTATTTTCGATGGCGGACGGATCAATCGCTCCGTCGATGATCCGCGCATCGTTCGCAACGTACGACACTCGCGGTTTTGCGCTGGTCAGCAGTTGTCCGAGCCCCACCAACCCCAGCAACGTCGCCGCCACGGCCGCGAACTGTGTTCCACGCTGCCGCAGCAGCCAGCCGAGCAGCGCGCGGAACTTCGCCAGCCGTTCACTCTTCCCGTGACGCCGCCGAAAACCCGCCACCAGCCGCGTCTCGAACCCACCGGAGGGTCCCACGGCCGCCGGGAAGTCGCGCAGGAGCGTTTCGTCGAGCGCGGCGAGGTCCGCTTGCAAGTCGCGGCAGCGTTCGCAACCCGCGAGATGCTCGGCGAGCACGCGGCTTTCTTCCGGCGACAGACCGTCCGCCAGCGCGGTTGCCAGCCATTCCTCGGGATGTTCGTGGACCGATGCGGGCATAGTCATGGATGGGTTGAGGTCAACAACTTCAGATTTCCTGCGGACGCAGGCGCAGGCCGTCACGCATGGCCGTCAGCGCGCGGCCGAGGATGCCCCGCAACGCGCCGTTGCTCAGCGACATGGCGTTTTCGACCGTGCGGCAATCGTGCCCTTCGAGGTAGCGCAACGTCAGGGCGAGGCGATGGCGTTCGGGCAAGGTGGCGAGAACGGCGCGGATGCGCGCGTGGTTTTCGGCCGCGTCGAGTTGCCCGTCGGGCGCGAGCGCGGGATCGTCGGCCAGACGGCTCTCGGCTTCGGCGGACAGCGGGACGAAGCGCCGCCGCCGCAAATGATCGAGCGCCTGACGCCGCGCGATGGACAGCAGCCACGCCGGGAAACTCTCCGGCGCGCGGAGTTCGCGGAGTTTTTTGTAGGCTTTGACGAACGTGTCCTGGGCGGCATCCTCGGCCTCGGCGCGGCTGCCGAGCACGGAGAACGTCACCGCGTAGACCCGCAGGCCGTAGGCGCGGACCAGCGGTTCGAATTCACGCGGCCCGCCCGCGAGCGCGGTCTGGATGATGGCGAGATCGTCTGCGGGCGGGGAATCCATCGGTGCGGTTGGAGCCTAGACGCGCCAGCCGCCGAAACCGCGCGCGGAATTTTCCGAGAAAATACCCGGCACGTTCCGGCCCGGGGCCGTTTGCCGAATATGGACAGGCTTCCCGAAAGGGGGAAGGAGAGCGGGTGACGAGACTCGAACTCGCGACGTCTTCCTTGGCAAGGAAGTGCTCTACCACTGAGCTACACCCGCGTGCGATGCGAGTTTCATTGGTAACAGACCCGCCCGCTCGACGCAAGCGGATTCTTTTTGCCCGCGCGAACGTTTTGACTCTTCGCCCGTCCGCTCTACGGTGCGGAACCTCCGTGGCATGAACCGCCTGACCGAAATCCTCGACCACAAACGCAAAACCCTCGCACCCGTGCGCGCCCGCCGCGCTGAACTGCGTGAGGCCGCACTGCTCCGCAACGACTTCCGGTCCTTCGCGGGTGCTCTGGCCGGCGGCGAGGGACGGACCTTGTCGCTGATCGCCGAGGTCAAACGCGCCTCGCCTTCCGTGGGCGTCATCGCCGAGACCTTCGAGCCCGTCGAGATCGCGCGCCGCTACGAGGCCGCCGGGGCCAACGCGATTTCGGTGCTGACCGACGAACGCTTTTTCCAGGGCCACCTCGATCATCTCGTCGCCGTGCGCGAGGCCGTCCGACTGCCGGTGCTCCGCAAGGATTTCGTGCTGGAGGATGTCCAGATTTACGAGGCTGCCGCGGCGGGTGCCGACGCCATTCTTCTGATCGTCGCCGCGCTCGCGCAGGACGAACTGGAGCGTTTGCTCGAAGTCGCCGCGACCTGTCAGTTGGACGCTCTGGTGGAAGTCCACACGCTGGAGGAAATGGACCGCGCCCTGGCCACGGACGCGACGATCATCGGGATCAACAACCGCGACCTGGCCACGTTTCGCGTGGACCTGGCCACCACGGAGCTTCTGAGCGAACAGGTCCCGCCCGGCGTCCTGCTCGTCAGCGAGAGCGGGCTGCGGACGGCCGAGGATAGCCGCCGGGTCCGTGCGTGCGGCGTGGAAGCCATCCTCGTCGGCGAAGCGTTGATGCGCAGCGCGGACGTGATAACGCAGGCCGCCGAGCTGCGGCTGGCACCCGCCGCCCCGCGCGTTGGCGAAATGGCGGATTGATGCACGCGAGGCGGTGGCGTCAGAGACCGATCACCGTCGTCGTCGCGTCCCGCAAACGTCCCTCGCCACGGACCGTTTCCAGAAAAGCGTCCACGACATCCGGCCGGTCCACGAGGAGGTATGTGGTCTCGTCGGACGCCTCGTGCCGCGCGATCTGTTCCAACCGGCCGGGTCTGCCGCCGTCCGGCGGGACCTCGCCCTTGACGCGAAACACGGCGGTCTTGCGCAACTGCGGCGATGCCATCGGGTACTCCGCCAGCGAGCGCACGCGCGAAAGCCGGCCGAGGGCGCGGCGGATGATCTCCTTCTTTGCCGGGGTCGCGCAAAACGTCACGATCACCGTGGCGCGGCCCTCCGGGTCGAGTGCGCCGTCGTTGCCGAGTGAACACGCCAGCGACACCCCCCGGTGGGCAAAGGTCGCCGCGATGATCTCCATGCCGCCCGGTTGGTCGGTGAGTTTCAGGACGAACGCGTAGCTGCCCGAAGCGGGAGGACATTCCATGACGTGGGGACAAAGTGGTTTCAGACGGTGACAGCGGCGGCCTCGTGCATCCAGGTCTGGACCTGGCAGTGGATGCGCCGCGAAATCGTCGCGAGTTGGGTGTGTTCGGCGTCGGTCAACGGGATTTCCACCACCCGCGAGATGCCGCCCGGACCAGCCACCACCGGCACGCCCAGCGGACCTTCCAATCCGTGGAAGTCGCCCTTTGCCAGCATCGCCTGTCCGGCGACGAGCACCTCCCGGCCATCGTAGAGGGTGCTCAGCAGGTCCACCGTGACGTTCGCCGTGGCCAGCACCGTCTTGCTGCCGGAGAGGTGGGTCACGTAAGGTTTGACGATCACGCGCACGTCGGGCGGCAGGGTATCCACCCGGGTGAAGGCTTCCGCGACCCGGCCCGCTTGCAAAAGGGTGGTGATCTCGCGCCGCTCGCTCGCGCAAACGGCGGCGAAATCCTCCGGGGCGATCCCCTGCCGCAGCCGTTCGACCGTGTTGTCGCGCTCCGAGGCGGCCATGCCGTGGACCTGCACGCTGCTCCAGACCGGCACTTGTCCGTCGCCATGTTCGCCGAGCATGAAACCGCTCACCCGCTGCCGGCGCACGCCGATGGCAGCGGCGATCTCGCGGCGAAAGCGCAACGTGTCGGAATAAGCACCGATCCCGATGACCCGTTCCCGTCCGATGGCTTCCGCGAAGTACGCCACGCCGAGTTCCACCGGGTTGCTGACGACGATGACGATTTCGGTCCCCTGTCCGTACCGGGCAAGGGCTTCGGCGTAAGCACGGAAAACCGGCGCGTTGGCGGCGGCGAGACCGCCACGCGAGATGTTTCCCTTGCCAAGGTGCGGCGGCACCGTCGCCCCGGCGCTCACCACCCACAGGTCGGCGACGATTTCCTCGGGCGTCAACGCCACGTCGATGTACGGCACCTGCTCGGCATACGCGTCGGTGATGTCGGACATGAGTCCGTGCAGCACGCTGGCGGAGGCCCCGTCGCGCCGGCCGACGAGTTGGAGGCGCTCGGTGGTGGAAAGCAGCCGCGAGGCCACGAGCTGACCGGCGATGGCCCGCCCGCAATCGCCCGAAGCTCCGAGGATGGCAACGTCCATTGGCGAAATTTATGCTAGTGATCTGTCTGGAGCGGACGCCCGGGCATCCGTTCCTGCCAGCAAAACAATGGTCTTCGTCATGACATTCTCCCCCCGCCCCGCCGTACCTCTAGCACAGCCATTGGCGAACGCGCGCGACTTTTTCGGCCGTGCCCTGGCAGCACTCTTCGTGCGATGAAGACGCCGAGCGAACTGGAATACCGGACGTTGCGCTTTCTCGAAGGAGGCGCCACCGGGTACGCGTCCATCAACACGATGGGCGCGCCATCGGCGTGTTTTGCGTCCTGGCCCGGTCCACCCCTCGCGGCGGCGCGACGGCTGGCCGCCCACGCGAACACCGCGCGCGGCCAGAGTCTGCTCTGGCTCGTCGGCGTGCGGAACGGCAAACCGACCGGTGCGGACGCCTCTGGCCTCGACGCGTGGCTGACGGGCGTCACGCGGTATTTCGACGGCCTGGCCCCGCGCATCACGGCGTACAACGTCCCTGCCGGACGGGCCGTCCGGGGCCGCGCCTTGCAGGTCGTGGCGCTGCACGTCGAAACGGAACGTGCTCCGTTCGTGATCCGGCTCTCGGGTGGACAACCCTCCTTTGAAGTGCCGTGGTTCGACACGTCGGATGGCGCGATCCGTTCGGCCGGACGGCTCGAACTCGTCAAGCTGCTGGCTCCGTTGAACGAATTGCCTCGTTTCGAGGTGCTCGATGCCGAGTTGACGTTTTATCACAATCCCCACGCGACCGGAGGCAGCAAGGCGGTCTACCGCTGGACCCTCGACGGTTCCCTCTACGTGGTGCCAGCGGGCGACACGCGCGTCATCATCCCCCTGCACCGTTGCCACGGCGGGATCGCATCGGCGGACGGTCTTTTTCAATCGGCCGGGACGGACCTGAGCCTGACCAGCGACAAAGGCTCGCCGGGTGTCCGCGTGACCGAGAGCGCGGCGCTGATCGAGGGGCTCGGACGGGTATTCGTTTACGCGTGCGGCGCGACGCCCCACCGGGAGATCGCGTGGCAGGACAGGATGACCGTGCGGATCGACCTCGCGCCAGCCGGAGCGGACCGGGCGGCCGTGGCCGTGGCGGACCTCCGCCCGGAGCCTGTCCGCGAGTCGAACCAGGCCGGGCGCTGGAAACTCTGACCCGCTAGCCGGGCGAACCGCGAACCAGGGAAAAAGAAAGGTCCGCAGAACCCGCCGATTGTCGCAGTGTCGGAACCAGAAAGCGCACTGGCTTTCCGATCCTCGCTCTTTCCGGCTTCCGGCGAGCTGCGCTAATCGACGTATCCTGCGGATTGGTCGAACCAACCTGACGCGACGGAACGAACCCGCACGCGGCGGGCTCGTTCAAAGGAGGGAGAGTTTGCGGTGGGCAATCTCAGAAGCCGCCCGCGAAATCGATGACGCACATCGTGCCGTAGACCGGGTGGCTGCCGACGCTCACGCCCGCCTGGTTGAACATCGTCTGCATGATGTTCCGGCGGTGGCCGCGGTCGCGCACGCCATCGTCCACCACGAGGTTATAGACGATCTGCTCGGCCGTGTGCGCCCCGTAGGCGACATCCTCGCCGCGGGCACCGTTCACCACCCCGGCGCGGGCCATGCGGTCAAAAGGATAGCTGCCGTGACCGGTCTGGCCGTTCTGCGATTGTTCGTCGATCAGGAGGCGGCCCGAACCGACCAGCAGGTCGGAGGCGCTCAGCGGGGGCTGCGGGCGGGCGTGGCTGAGTTCGCGGATGGCCTCGTCGAGCGCGGCGACGCCTTCGTGGGTCCGGAGCAAGGGCTTGCCGGGCTGCTTGAGGTAGCCTTCGGGGGTGTAGAGCGAACGATGTTCCGACAGGTAGGTGGCGTAGGCTTGCGGGTTCGTGCGAACACGGTTGAGTTCGCCGATCACATCCTGCGTGAGGTTGCCGGCGGAGTGACTATTATTGGCGACACGCTGAACTTGCGCATGCGTCAAACCTGAGAACGAGACCATCAGGGCGGTGAGAAGAGCGAGTTTTTTCATGGATCGGAAAGCTTGGTTGGTTGCTAAGACTTTCCTTAGCAGCCAGCGTGCGCTCCAAATCCATTGCGGCCACGAAAAGGCCTTCTCCCAGGCAAAAACCTTAGAAAACGGCGAGAAATCGTCTTTTCCTTGCCCAAAGCACCCCAGGAACCCCTAATTTTTCTCAAATATGAAATATCTATAATGAGATAGTTGTTTCATTTTCGATAACATGGATACTCTGAGCGGTTACGCGCTCCCCGGTGACCTGCACGTTTCCCTCAAACCGCTTTCCCGCGAGCAGCATCGGCAGCCATAGGCGGTCATCCTCCCACATCTCATCGTAGGGGAGAGCATCCGCCGGATACCATTGCGGTTTCGCCTCCGCCGTTTCTCGCGGCTCCCCGGTGAAACAAGCGGTCAGATAGACCAGGCAACGCAAGGTCGGCCCACCCTCGAAATGGAACCAGAGCTGTCCACGCAACGCCGGTTCGAGCGGGGTGACGCAGATTTCTTCTTCGGTTTCCCGGATGGCCGCTGCCAGCGGGGTTTCGCCGGGGTCCACCTTGCCGCCGGGCGCGTTGATCTTGCCCGCCCCGATGCCGCGTTTCTTGCGCATCAGCAGCACGCGTCCCTCCTGCACGATGAAACAGAGGGTGACGAGTTGTTCGTGCATTCCAGGAAGCCGGTCAGGCCGGTGGCGCGCTTCTGCTGCTTCTATATAGAACTACGCTCCACGGTCACTTCGGACGAAAGAAAAAATGCACCAGGAACAAGGCCGCCAACCCGTACGCGACCGGTGTCACCTGCCGGCCCCGGCCCGCCGCCAGCATCAGGATCGCGTAAAACACGAACCCCACCGCGATCCCCTCGCTGATGCTGAAACTCAGCGGCATGACCAGCAACGTCAGCACCGAGGGGACGGCCACCGCGAAGTCCTTGAAATCGATTTCCAGGACGTTCTGCATCATCAGGACGCCGACGATCACCAGCGCCGGAGCCGTGGCGAACTTCGGGATCGCCAGGATGACCGGGTGGAAAAACATCGCCACCACGAAACACGCCGCCACGACCAGCCCGGTGAGTCCCGTGCGCCCACCTTCTTCGACGCCGGCGGCGCTCTCGATGTAACTCGTCGTGGTCGAAGTCCCCAGACAGGCCCCGACCATCGCCGCGCCCGCATCGGCGGCCAGCGCCCGGCCGAGGCGCGGCAGATTGCCCTGGGCGTCGAGGAGGCCGGCGCGCTTGCAGACCGCCAGGAGGGTGCCCATGTTGTCGAAAAGGTCCACGAAGAGCAGGGTCAGCAGCAGCGGCAGCGACTCGACGAAGTGGTAGAAGAGATAGGTGAAATCGAGCTGGAGGAACGTCGGCACGAGCGAGGCCGGCGCGGAGAGCACGCCTTTCGGCGCGACGGTCAGTGTCGTCGCCGTGCCGTCGGCCGCCGCCGGTCCAGGCAGGAGCAATCCCGCCAGCGCGAGCACGAGCACGGACAGGATGATCGCCCCGGGCACCCGCCGCACGATCAGCACGGCCGTCAACGCGATCCCACCGAGCACCAGCGCCGGGCCGGGCCGGGCCAGGTCGCCCAACGTCACGAGCGTCTCGGGGTGCGAGACGATCACGCCGCCGTTTTGCAAGCCGATGAACGCGATGAAAAGCCCGATCCCGCAGCCGATGGCCGTTTTCAGGCTCGCGGGAATGGCCTCGACGACTTTTTGCCGCACTCCCGTCAGGGTCAGCAGCAAGAAAATGACTCCTTCCCAGAACACGAGCCCCAACGCCGCCCGCCACGGCACCTTGAGCGCGCCGCACATGGTGAACGCAAAAAACGCGTTGAGCCCCATGCCCGGCGCAAGCGCCACGGGATAATTGGTGGCCAGGGCCATCGCCGCCGTGGTCAATGCCGCCGCCAGCGCCGTCGCGGTGATGAGCGCCCCTTTATCCATGCCCGTCACCGAGAGGATGGCGGGATTGACGGCGAGGATGTACGCCATCGCCGCGAAGGTCGTCAGACCCGCCACCACCTCGCGCCGGGCGTTCGTCCCGTTCTCCCTCAGCCGAAAAAATTGTTCCCCCATAAACCGGATCAAACTGCGTTGAGCCGGAGACCTTAACGACTCGCCGCCCCGGCGGGAACTGCTTTTTTCACCGCGCGCGCGATTGCACCGCTGCCCGGCGCGGCGCGGCTCTTACCCGGCGGGTCGGTGCTGCCTGTTCGGCTTTCACGGCCGCCGACACCGCGACCGGCGGCTTCCGGCGTCCGGCCGTGCGCGCTTGATGAAAGAAATACTGCTGGGCGTAACCGCCGTACCGACCGAAATACGAATCCGCGAACTCCTGCAACCGTCCGGCGGAGGTGTCCGGCCGGTCGGCGAAATACCTTTCGCGCAAGACGCGTTCGATCCACACGTCGATGGGAAAGGCGTCGAGATGTCCGTATCCGAAGAGAAGCACGCAGTTCGCTACCTTCGTGCCGACGCCGCGAAACTCGCAAAGCTCCGTCAGTGCCGCCGGCCGGTCCAGGGCACGCAGGTCTTCTAACCGGTCCGTGCCGCGCTCCGAGGCGTGGGCAACCAACGCGCGGGCCGTTTCCAACAAACCACGCGCCCGAAATCCGAGTCCGCACGCACGCAGGTCCGCTTCTTCCAACGCCGCGATCCGCGCTGCGTCGGGGTACGCAAAGATGCCCACTGCTCCGGCCCGGCCCACCTGCCGCCCGAAACGCTCGCGCAAACAGTGCGAGATCTGCGCGATATGGCCGACCTGTTTGAGCGCCGACGTGATGAACGTCGCCAGACATTCCCAGAGCGGCTGCCGGATGATCCGCAACCCTCGGCACGCCTCCAATGCCTCGCACATGGCCGGGTCGTCAGGGAAGCTGGCGTAGATTTCATCCAGCGGGTGATCGAGCGCGAAATATTTTTCCACCAATGCCTCGCAGCCCGCCGTGACAAGAATTTCCCTGCCGCGGTGCTCGAAGTACACCGGGGTTTCGCCGATGGCTCCCGCGAAACCCCTGCCCACCCGCCGCCAATGGAAAACTTGTCCGCAGCCGAGCGTTGCTTCCAGATCGAAGTCAGGCGTGGGGATACGAACGAGACGTTCGTCCGCCGCCGTCATCGGATGAAGTAGCTCAGATTCTCCAGTTCAATCGCCAGATCGACGTTGTTGACCACGACGTTCGCCGGCACCTGGAGAATGATCGGCGCGAAGTTCAGGATGGCCTGGACGCCGGCCGCCACGAGGCGGTTGACGACCTCCTGCGCCGCCGTGGCGGGAACGGCGAGGATCGCCATCTTGATCTGGTATTCCTGCACGACGTTTTCCGTGTCGGTGAACGGTCGGACCTTCACCTTGGTCGCGCCGACGTGCTTGCGGTGGGTGTCCACGTCGAGCGCGACGACGATCTCGAACCCCTCCTTCGCAAAACCATCGTAATACCCGAGCAGGGCGGTGCCGAGGTTTCCCGCCCCGGCCAGCAGCACGGGCTGGAGGCGGGTCGTACCAAGAACCTCGTCGAGCTTTTTGCTCAGGGCGGTGACCGCGTAGCCGAGGCCCCGCGTGCCGAACTGCCCAAAGTAGGTCAGGTCCTTGCGAAGCTGGGTGGGCTTGACGCCGGAAGCCTTCGCGAGCGCGGCGGATGACACCGTTTCGATCTGGTTGCTCTCGAGCAACTGGAGACCACGCTGGTAGAGGGACAACCGGTAGACTGTCTTGCGGGGGATGTCGAGCTTGGTCATCGACAAGTGAAAATACACTTGCTGTTAACGCTGAGCAAGTCACGGAAATTGCGCGTCCGCCCGCGCCTCCCGGCGGCCCCGCCGCGCATGATGCGCCTGTTCCGCGGCCAGGGTCCTCGTTTTGCCTTTTGCGTTGCGCGAATCTTCGCTAGCGTGCCGGGATGAAGTTCCGCGCTATCGCCCCTCTTCCGCGACTCCGTTTTGCCGTTGGCCTTTTGCTGACCGCATACGCGTTGAGCGGCTGCGGCGGCAAACGTTCGGCGGCACCGCTGACCGACGCCGACCGCCATGCGCTCGACGACTATGAGCAAATCCGCGCCGCGCTCGCCGCCGACGATGCCAAAACCGCCAAAAAAGCCGCTGTGCAGATGGTCGCCCACCTGACGCCGGCCGATCCGAAAGCCCCCGCCCCGCCGCTGCTCCAGCCGGCTGCCGCCGTGGCCGAAGCCCAGGCTCTGGACACGATGCGCCAGCGATTTGAAACGCTCAGTGACAGCGTCGTGCCGATGGTCAGGGGGGTGGATGGTTACTACGTGATGAGGAGCGACCTGCCCAACACCGCCCCGTGGGTGCAGCGGACCAAGGAAGTCGACAATCCGTATTTCGGCAAGGCGATGCACTGGGCGGGCGAATTGCAAAAATAGCCACGCGGCGTTTTTCGCCTGTCCTTGGCTTAAAGCGCCAATATCGGTGGTGATGCTTTACGCCAGATGGAAGCGCGGTATTCTATAAATAGCTAAACGGCAAATATTTAATAACAATTACATTCTCTTGGCATTCGGTTTGCTAAAGCTTGCCAGCGTCTGAAGGGGCCAACAAAATGAACGCCCCTCCACCGTTCACGCTCTAAAATCCATTCTTCGCAAACGGCGGAGATTCATCGCGTCGTATCCATCCCAATTTGTCCATGTCCACGCCACCGCCCGCCGTCAAAGGCAAACGCAAGTCCCGCAAACGGCTTTATTTCCTGCTCGCCCTGATCGTGATCGTCGCGCTGGCAGTTCGCGGCTACTACAAGAGCAAGCAGGAGAAACCGGTGGCCGTCTCGCTCGATGCCGCCACCCGCAAGACGATCATCCAACTCGTCTCTGCCACCGGCAAGGTCCAGCCGGAAAACGAGGTGAAGATCTCGCCGGAGGTGGCCGGTGAGATCATCGCCCTGCCGGTCGAAGACGGACAGGTCGTCAAGAAAGGCGATCTCCTCATTCGCATCAAGCCAGACAACTACAAGGCCCAGGTCGCCCAGCAGGAGGCCGCCATCACCGCCGCCAAGGCCATGAGCGTGCAAAACCACGCACAGCTCGTCAAAGCGCAGGACGACCTCAAGCGCTACACCGACCTCTACAGCCGCAAGGTCATCAACGACAGCGACATGTCCACGTACAGGACCAATGCCGAGGTCACCGCCGCGACTTACAGCGCCAGCCTCGCGCAGATCGCACAGGCCGAGAGTCTGCTCAGTCAATCCCGCGATTTGCTGGACAAGACATCCATCTATTCACCCATCGACGGCATCATCAGCCTGCTCAGCGTCAAACTGGGCGAACGCGTCGTGGCCACCGGGCAGTTCGCCGGCACGGAAGTCATGCGCGTCGCCGACCTCGGGAGCATGGAAGCCCGCGTCAACGTCAACGAAAATGACGTGGTCAACGTGAAGCTCAACGACGAGGCGAGCATCGCCATCGACGCCTACCCCGGCCGGTTGTTCCGCGGGACCGTCTACCAGATCGCCAACACCGCCGTCACCAATTCCGCCAATACCCAGGAGGAGGTCACGAACTTCGAGGTCCGCATCCGCATCAAGGCGGAGGGCGCGCGGTTGCGTCCGGGCATGAGTGCGACCGCCGACATCGAGACCGCCACCGTGCGCGACGTGGTCGCCGTGCCGATCCAGGCGGTGACCACGCGCAACCCTTCCGAGACGCTCAGCCCCGAGGAAGCGGATAAAAAGAAACTGGCGAAACAGGCCGCGCAGGCGGACACGAGCAACTCGGTGGAACTCGACAAGACCAAGGCGCTTTCCAATAAGGAAAAGTCGGAACACAACAAGTTGCAGCGCGTGGTGTTCGTCAAAGGCAAGGACGACACCGTGCAGATGCGGGTCGTGGATACCGGCATCGCGGATAATTCCTCATTGGAAATCAAAAGCGGCGTCCAACCCGGCGAGGAAATCGTCAGCGGCCCCTATCGTGCCGTCAGCCGCCTGCTCAAGAACGGCGCGAAGATCATCCTCGAAGGCGCCGGCCAGTAATTCGCTCATCCTCACCCGCGCATGTCCGACCCTGATAATGCCGTCCTGCCCGCGCGCGACCGCTCCGTGCGCGAGCCTGGCCCTCTGGTCATCGAGATCGAGGACGTGACCAAGGTTTACGAAATGGGCAGCGAGACGATCCATGCCCTGCGCGGGGTCAGTCTCAAGATTCGTCGCAACGAATATCTCGCCATCATGGGTCCGAGCGGCAGCGGCAAGTCCACGATGATGAACATGCTCGGTTGCCTGGATACTCCCACTGAGGGTAAGTACGAATTCAACGGCAAAAACGTCGCCAGCATGGACGACGACGAACTCGCCACCATTCGCAACAAGGAGATCGGCTTCGTTTTCCAGACGTTCAACCTCCTGCCGCGTTCGACCAGCCTGAGCAACGTCGAGTTGCCGCTCATTTACGCCGGCCTGCCCGGCGAGAAACGCCGCGAAAAAGCGCAACGCGCGCTGGAAAACGTCGGCCTCGGGAACCGGATGCATCACCGGCCCAACGAACTCTCCGGCGGTCAGCGCCAGCGCGTCGCCATCGCCCGCGCGCTC
>CAZZYS010000091.1:0-14568 GCA_964658285.1 uncultured Verrucomicrobiota bacterium | reverse complement strand
ACGCTCAAACCACAACCCGGATGCTTGCGCTATCCTAAATGTCGATTCAGCCTAGTGCCTATCCGAATCACTCAGGTTGTAGCCACGGCACTCCGTTGCCGTGTCCGCTCTGGCATCAGACACGGCAACGGAGTGCCGTGGCTACAGCAACCCAGACAGTTATCTGGGATAAGCACTTAGCTCATCGTCCAAGATACGCGGCGCGCACCTGCGGGTTTTGCTTCAATGCAGCCGACGAGTCCTGTAGGATGATCTCGCCGGTCTCCAAAACGTATCCGTGGCTCGAAACTTCCAGCGCAAGGTTGGCATTCTGCTCGACGAGCAACACCGTGATGCCGAGCTGCTTGTTGATCTCGACGATCTTCTGAAAGATCGTCTTCACCAGGATCGGCGCGATGCCGAGCGAGGGCTCGTCGAGCATCAAGCATTTGGGCGCGCCGGTCAGCGCGCGACCGATGGCGAGCATCTGTTGTTCGCCGCCGGAAAGCGTGCCGGCGGATTGTTTTTCGCGTTCCTTGAGCCGGGGAAAAATGCTGAAAACGTAGTCGAGGTCTTTGTTCCAGCGGACGCGGTCGTTGAGCCGGTACGCGCCCATCTTGAGGTTTTCCAGCACGGTCAGATTGGCGAAGACCATCCGCCCCTCGGGCACGTGCGAAATTCCCCGCCCCACGATCTGGTGCGGCGGCAAATGGGTGATGTCCTCGCCGTTGTAACGGATCGTCCCGGCGGACGGCCGCGCCAACCCGGAGATCGCGCGCAGCGTGGTCGATTTGCCCGCGCCGTTCGCTCCGATCAGCGTCACGATGCTCCCCTCCTCCACCCGGAGCGAAATCCCGTGCAGCGCCGTGATCGAGCCGTAGCGCACCTCGACGTGGGCGAGTTCAAGCATCGTTCGCCGCCGCCTCCGCCGGTTGCTCGCCCAGGTAGGCCTCGATGACCTTCGGGTCGCGCGTGATCGCTTCCGGGTCGCCCTCGGCGATTTTGACGCCGTGGTCCAACACGAAAATTCGCTCGCTGATGCCCATCACCAGCTTCGTGTCGTGCTCGACCAGCAGGACGGCGATCTCGAACTTGTCCTTGATGAAACGGATCAATTTCGTGAGCCCTTCCTTCTCGATGGGATTCATCCCGGCGGCGGGTTCGTCGAGGAGCAGGAGCTTCGGCTTGGTGGCCAGGGCGCGCACGATTTCCAGCCGCCGCTGATCGCCGTAGGACAGGCTCTTGCACTCCACGTCGCGGAAGCGCCCGAGGTCGAAGATGTCGAGCAACTCCATCACCTGCCGGTCGATCTCGCGTTCCTCCCGGTAAAAGGACGGCAGGCGCAGCAGCGCGTGGCCGAACGTGTGCTTGCAGCGCAGGTTGAACGCCGCCCGCACGTTGTCAAAAACACTCAGCGACGCGAAGAGCCGGATGTTCTGGAACGTCCGCGCGATGCCCCGGTAGGCGATTTTGTGCGGACGCAACCCGGCGATGCGTTCCCCGGCGAAGGTGATGCTGCCCGTGGTCGGCTTATAGACGCCGGTGATGATGTTGAACACGGTCGTCTTGCCCGCGCCGTTGGGGCCGATCAAACCGACGAGATCGTGCGCGCCGATCTGCAGGTCGAGTTCGGACACCGCCGTCAGGCCGCCGAAGCGGACGGTACAGCGTTGGAGATCGAGCAGGGCGGCCATGATGGGTCTTCCGGTCAGGCAGGCTTGGGCACCTTGCGCGTGGGACCGCCTCCGAACGCCCGGAGACCGCCGAACAGCCCCTGCGGACGCAGCAGCATGAGCGCGATGAGGACCAACGCGTAGATGATCGTGCGGTTGTCGGCGATGCGGCGCAGCCAGTCCGGCAGCCACTCGTATTTCGCCACGAAACGCAGGTATTCACCGAGCGCGGTCAGGAGCACCGCCGCGAACATCACCCCAGCCGTGCTGCCCATGCCGCCGAGGATCACCATGACGACGATTTCGATGGACCGCTGGAAGTCGAAGCCGCTCGGATTGATGTACGTCGTCTCGTGCGCGAACAAGCCGCCGGCCAACCCCGCGAGAAACGCTCCCGACACGAAGGCCACGACCTTGCGCAGCGTGGTGTTGATCCCCATCGCCTCGGCGGCCACCTCGTCGTCGCGCACGGTGAGAAACCCCCGCCCGTACGTCGAATCGATCAGGCTCACCACGAGATAGACCGTCAAGGCGGCAACCGAGAACGCCCAGAAAAACGTCGTGTAATGCGGGATGCCCTTGTAGCCCGTCGCGCCGCCGACCGCGTCGGTGTTCTGGATGATGACGCGGATGATCTCGCCGAAGCCGAGGGTCACGATGGCGAGATAATCCCCCCGCAAGCGCAACGACGGCACGCCCACGACCAGCCCGGCCACTGCCGCCGCCAGCCCACCGGCTAGCAGGACGCACACGAAGAGGACAACCACCGCGAACTGCCCGCCGCCCAGGACGTGCAGCAAGGCGTCGCCCTTTTCCTTGGACAAGTACGCCGACACGTACGCGCCGATGGCCATGAACCCCGCGTGCCCGAGCGAAAACTGGCCCGTGTAACCGTTGATGAGGTTCAGGCTGACGGCGAGGGTGATATTAATGCCGATGAAGAGGATGACCTGGAGATAGTATCCGTTGATCGAACCAGAAAACCGCGACAGCACCGCGCTGACCACGACGGCGGCCAGCAGCCAGAGCTTTTTGGAACGCAGGTAGGGACTCACGGCGTGTAACAGCAAGGCGTCAGACTTTTTCCACCTGCGATTTGCCCAGCAGCCCGGCCGGGCGGAAGAGCAGGATCACGATGAGCACGACGAAGGCAATGGCGTCGCGGTAGTTCGAGAATGATGAACCCGCCACGAACGTTTCCACGATCCCGATGACCAACCCGCCGATGGCCGCACCCGGGATGTTGCCGATGCCGCCCAGCACGGCGGCGACGAACGCCTTGACGCCCGGCAGGACGCCCATCAGCGGGTCGATGCTCGGATTGGAAATCGCCCACAGGATGCCCGCCGCACCGGCGAGTGCCGAGCCGAGGCCGAAGGTGAAGCTGATGACCGTGTCGAGGTTGACCCCCATCAGGGTTGCCGCGGTCGGGTTGTTCGAGAGGGCGCGCATCGCCAGCCCGAGCCGGGTTTTTTTGACGATCAAACTCAGCCCCACCAGCAGGACCACCGTCACCGTGACCGCGATCACCTGGCTGCGCGTGATGGTGAAGGCCCCCACGTTTTCCAGCGCGGTGTCGGTGATGAGGTCCGGGAACGACTTGGGGTCCGCGCCGAAGAGATACTGTCCGCCGTACTCCAGGAGCAGCGACACACCGATGGCCGTGATGAGCACCGTCAGCTTCGGGCGGTTGCGCAGTGGACGATAGGCGAGCTTTTCAATGACGATCCCTAGGATCGCGCAGGCCGCCATCGCCAGCAGCATCACCACGCAGACACCCACGGCGACCTTGAAGGTACTGGCGTCCGGGTTGATCGCATACGTGCCGTCCGCCGACACGATGCCCGCGCCGAGCAGCGGCATGATCTTCGGCGTCAACCAGTAACCGCTGAACGCGCCGATCATGAACACGTCGCCGTGGGCGAAGTTGATGAACCGCAGCACGCCGTACACCATCGTGTACCCGAGGGCGATGAGCGCGTAGAACGCCCCGAGCGAAATCCCGTTGATGAGTTGCTGAAAAAAATACGTCCAGTCCATGAGTGCCTTTGAAAGCCTAACGCGTTCCGGCTAGCTCGCTTCCTCGGCAGATTTACGGCGCGACGGCGGCGACGAATTTGTTTTCCTTGCCGTGGACCTCCAGCACGACCGCCGACTTGGTGGCATTGCGGTTCGGGTCGATGGTGATCTTGCCAGTGACCGCGTCGTAATCCTTCACGGCCGCGAGGGCGTCACGCACCTTGTCGCCATCGGTCGAGCCCGCCTTCTTGATGGCATCGGCGAGGATCATCATCGCGTCGTAGCCCAGCGGGGCCATGCCGTCGGGCAGCGCGTTGAACTTGGCCTGATAACTCTTCACGAAGGTCTGCACCTTCGGGTTCTGGTCGGCGGGCGAGAAGTGCGTCGAGAAATAACAGCCGTCGAGCGAGGTGCCCGCGATTTCCGCCAGTTTCGGACTGTCCCAACCGTCGCCGCCGAGCAGCGGGACCTTCAGGCCGAGGATGCGCGCTTGTTTGCCGATCAGGCCCGCCTCGGTGTAGTAGCCGGGCACGAAAATCGCGTCGGGACTGGCGGCCTTGATCGCGGTCAACTGCGCGCGGAAGTCCTTGTCCTTGCCGCCGCCGCTGTACGACCGCTCGATGACGATCTGCCCGCCGTGGTTCTTGTAATATTCGGTGAAATATTGAGACAGGCCCTTCGAGTAATCGCTCGTCACGTCCGAGAGGATCGCCACCTTTTTGGCGTGCAGGGTATCGAGCGCGAACTTCGCCATCACCGTCCCCTGGAACGGGTCGATGAAGCACACGCGAAAGATGTAGTCGCCGCTTTGCGTGACGGTCGGATTGGTCGAGCCGGGCGAGATCATCGGAACCTTCGCCGACTGGCAGATGGGCGCGGCTTCCAGCGAGCGCGAACTCGCAATCTCGCCGATGACCGCCATCACCTTGTCGCTCTGGATGAGCTTGTTGACCGCTGTGGACGGCTGGCCGGGCTTGGACTGATCGTCCTCGACCACCAGCTTGATCTTGCGTCCGAGGACGCCGCCGGCCTTGTTGATCTCCTCGGCGGCGAGCTGCACGCCGTTGTCCGAATTGACGCCAAAAGTCGCCTCGCTGCCGGTCAGCGACGCGTATTCGCCCACCAGGATGTCCTGCGCGGCGGCGCGCGGCGGCGCGGAGAACAGACCGACGGCGATGGCGGCGCAGGGAACCAACGTGGAAAGGAACGTTCTCGGGTTCGACATGCGGGTTTTCTACGGGGTCTGGCTGCCGATTGCAACCGTAGAGAAGCCAGGGACGTTAAATCGGCGGTGCGGGCAGCCTTCGGACTGGCGGGAGGCGCGGCGTTCGGCCATCTTTGCGCCAAGCATGATGAGAACATTCGGAGCATTCCAAGCCGCCGGGGACGGGGCCTTGTTTTACGGCGAAGTTTTGGACCTGGGTGATGGCACCGCGCCGACCGTGCAACACCTCGCCAAACCGTTCTGGCTCGGCCTGGAACGCACCAGCATCGCGCCGGTCCCGCTCGCCGGGTTGACGGTCGCCGTGCCGGTCGCGCCGTCGAAGGTCATCGCCGTCGGCCGCAACTACCACGCCCACGCCGCCGAACGCGGCGCGGTCGCCCCCACCAGTCCGATGACGTGGCTCATCGCCCCGAGTTCGCTCTTGCCGCACGAGGGCGTCGTCGAACTCCCGTACCCGCAGCACCGTGTCGATTTCGAGGCGGAACTGGGCGTCGTCATCGGCCGGACCGCCAAAAACGTCTCGCCCGCCGACGCCGATGCACACGTCTTCGGCTACACGACCTGCCAGGACATCAGCGACCGCGACCTTCAGGAGGCGGAAAAACAGTACGCCCGCGCCAAGGGGTTCGACACGTTCACGCCGGTCGGCCCGTTCGTGTACACCGGCATTGATCCGCACGACCTCGCCATCACCTGCCGCCAGAACGGCGAACTCCGCCAGGACGGCCGCACCGCCGAGATGATCTTCAGCGTGGGCGAGCTCGTGTCGTTTTGCAGCCAGGCGACGACGCTGTGGCCCGGCGATCTCATTCTGACCGGCACGCCCGCCGGCGTCGCCCCGATCAAGGACGGCGACGTGCTCGAAACCTGCATCGGACCATTCGCGCCGCTCGTCGTCCGCGTGCGCAACGCTGCCTTGTGAACCGTCCGCAAAACGGGCATTTTCAATGTCATGGTAATCAATGACGTGGAGATCGACATGGAAGAGCGCGTCTGGGCGCAACTCCTTGCCCTGCCATATTCCATCGGGATGGACGAGGAGGGCCATCTCGTGATGACGCCGCTACAGGAACCGGGGCTGACCTTTGAAGAGCTGGCCAGCACCCACCCGATCCTGCCCAATGATCTCTACTGGAAAGTGGAAACGAACGCCCGCAACCAGATCATCATGAGTCCTCCGCCCAGAAGCGACCATTACGAGTACGAGATGGAGATCATTGCCCTGATGCGCCGCCTGCTACCCGGCGGCCGGGTGTTGCCGGGGATGGGCGTGCAGACCAGCGATGGCACGAAAGAGCCAGACACGGTTTGGGTTTCGAGCCAGCGCAGGCAAAAGCATCGTGGCAAAATCAGCTACCCGGAAGCTCCGGAAATCTGCGTGGAGGTGCTTGCTCCTGGTAACAGCCGCCGCGAGATCGAGGAAAAGAAGCGCCTCTATCTGGCAGCGGGGGCGTTGGAAATTTGGATCTGCGACCACAAGGGCACCATGAAGTTTTTTGACGCCGACGGTCCGCTCCCCGCCTCCAAGCTCTGTCCCGGGTTCCCCAACCGCGTCACCATCCCCGATTGAACCGCCCTCATGGCCCGCACCTACAAGCTCCACAAACCCGCCGTCGTCATCAACAATGCCGGCCGGCAGATCGACTACGCCGCCGAACTCAACGAGCAGCAGTGCGCCGCCGTCACCGCCTCGCCGGGGCCGATGCTCGTCATCGCCGGGGCGGGCAGCGGCAAGACGCGCACGCTGACCTACCGTGTCGCCTACCTGCTGGAGAACGGCGTCGAGCCGCAAAACATCCTCCTGCTCACCTTCACCAACAAAGCCGCGCGCGAAATGTTGGAGCGCGTCTCGAACCTCCTGCCCGACAGCACGGACGGCCTCTGGGGCGGGACGTTCCATTCCATCGGCAACAAAATCCTGCGCCGCCACGCCGAGGCGCTCGGGTTCCGGCGCGGGTTTTCGATCATGGACCGCGAGGACCAGGAAGACCTCATGAAGACGGTCATCGCCGCTGCCGGGATCGACCCGAAGGAAAAACGTTTCCCCAAGGCCGAGGTCGTCGCCGACATCTTTTCAATGGCGATCAACACCAACCGCGCGATCAGCCACATCGTCGATACAAAGTACCCGTACTTCCTCGATCAGGTCGAGCAACTCAACGCCGTCCACGCGCGTTACGAGGCCAAGAAGAAGTCCACGAACGCGATGGACTTCGACGACCTGCTCGAGAAGGCCCTCAAGCTCCTGAACGAACACGTCGACATCGCCGAAATCTACCAGAAACAGTTCCAATTCGTGCTCGTGGACGAATACCAGGACACCAACCACATCCAGGCCGAGTTCGTGGACCGACTCGCCGAGAAGCACCAGAACATCATGGTCGTCGGCGACGACGCGCAATCCATTTATTCGTGGCGCGGCGCGGACGTGCAAAACATCATCCAGTTCCCCCGGCGCTACCCGGCGGCGCGCACTTACAAGATCGAGACGAACTATCGCAGCGTCCCCGAAATCCTCAGCGTCGCCAACGCCTCCATCGAGGCCAACGAGCAGCAGTTCCCCAAAAACCTTCAGGCGTCGCGCGAGACGCGTTCGGTCAAGCCCGCGCTCATCGAACTCAACGACAGCAACCAGCAGGCGCAGTTCGTCACCCAGCGCATCCTCGAACTGCGCGACGAAGGCATCGAACTCGACGAGATCGCCGTGCTCTACCGCGCGCATTTCCACGCGCTCGAACTCCAGATCGAACTCACCCGCCACGGCGTCCCCTTCGCCATCACGAGCGGGCTGCGTTTCTTCGAGCAGGCGCACATCAAGGACGTGGCGGCATTTTTGAAGTTCGCGTCGAACCACCGCGACGAGGTGGCGTTCAAGCGCATCGTGCGTCTGCTGCCCGGCATCGGGGGCGTCGCGGCGGACAAAATCTGGGCGCACTACGAACAAACCCTGCAAGACCGCGAAACGGTCGATTCGTTCACCGACGCCTTCACCGGAGCCAAGGTCGGGGCCAAGAGCGAGAAGATGTGGAAGCAGTTCGTCCACACGCTCGAAGAAATCGCTCCCGGCGGCAATCTCATCGCGCCGTCGAGCGCCATCGAGAGCGTGGTCGAGGCGGTGTACGACGACTACGCCAAGACCAAGTTTCCCAACTACGAGGCTCGCCGCGAGGAACTCAACGTCCTGGCCAACTACGCCCGCCAGTACAATGACCCGGCAGAGTTTTTGTCGCAACTCGCGCTCGTCACCGCGCTGGAAACGGAGGCCGCCATCAACGTCGGCAGCGAGGCGCGCGACACCGAGCGTGTGACGCTCTCCAGCGTGCATCAGGCGAAGGGGCTGGAATGGCGCGTGGTGTTCGTCATCAACCTGACGGAAGGCTCGTTCCCCGGGAACCGTTCGCTCGAAAGCCCTGCCGCCATCGAGGAAGAACGCCGCTTGTTTTACGTGGCCGTCACGCGCGCCTGCGACGAGCTTTATCTCACCTACCCGTACATGCGCCTGAACGCCGGTTACGGGGACATGTTCCAACGCCCCTCGCGCTTCCTGCTCGAAGTGCCCACGGAGTTAGTGGAAAAGTGGGAGATTGAGCGGGCGTTCTGAACGGCCACCCTATCGGCCATCAACAATCGTCCAACTTAAGTTTGGTTTTTTTGAAGGCTCATATATTTCGTAAAGCGTATCCTCGAAACTTCTGACGAAAATAGGAGCCACCAAACCCTCTTTCAGCCAAGAAATTGCGGTCACCCGAGCGTACATCTGCACATGCATGAGTCGCGGCACATTATCCGGGTGCTTAAAAATACTGAGGGCACCGGAGAGCGCGAGTTCGTGTGTCGTGTATGGAATTGGGGTCCAAGCAAGTTCCCAAATAGCCTCGCACACGTCTTGTCGCTCAATATCTTGCATTAACAGTTCCCGAAATGCCAAACTGATCGCCGCATCGTTATTTGCACGCTTAGTCGGTGGAGGATCGCCGTATACGGATCGAATAAAATTATCGACCAAACTGCTGGCCGTTCCTTCGACAGGGACAGTAGGCATGTCTCTGGATATGCCTTCGACCGGCATTCGCGAGAGCGAAAGTGGTTTCATAAGCTTTTCGATTTCGCCACTTTCAGCAGTGGCCCGATTTGCCGGATCTTCGAGGTAGGGCTTCAAAAGCGAAAATGCGTAGTCAGTAACCATGACGGTGAATGCTAGGTTCGGTTCGAGGCACGCGCGCCAACCATCATCGAGATAGTTTCCACCGCCGTCCCAATATCGTTGGACGGAATGAGCCTTCGGACTAGCGAGGAAAATGCAGTTCCTGAACGCTCCGAATGACAACTCATTTTGGAGAGCAATTTTAGGTATCGCGTAGCTCCAAGTCAGATAGAAACGTTTGAACAACATCAGCTTTGCGCCTTCGATCACAGCTCGGGAGAGACGAGGATTCGAGCGGTATTTGATTCCGCCCGCCGCGTAGAGTTGCGAGAGGATAGCAAAAATCTGCCGATGGTTATCTAGGTGGGATGGATCAAACATTTGCACTCAGGTAAGAAATTCCCTCGGCACATTTGGATAGCTGCCGAGCACCTTGAAAAAGCTGCACCGACCTTCCAGTGCTGCTAGCGCCCCGACGAGCGCGGGGTCCTGCCGATGGCCTTCCACATCGGCGAAAAACACGTACTCCCACGCCTTGCGCTTGGACGGGCGGCTTTCGATCTTGCTCAAGCTCACTCCCGCGCTTTGCAACGGCTCCAACGCGGCGAATAACGCGCCGGGTTGATCCGACACCCCGAACAGCAACGAGGTCCGGTCGCGGCCGGTCGGCGGACAATCGCTCTGGCCGATGACCAGAAAGCGGGTGGCGTTGTCGGGCTGGTCCTGCACGGCGGCATCGAGGATCGTCAGGCCGTGGAGTTCGGCCACCATCCGGCCCGCGAGTGCCGCAGCATCGTCCGATCTGGCGGCCATCTCGCCCGCGTCCGCGGTGCTGGCGACCTCGATCAAATCCGCGTTGGGCAGGTGCATCCGCAGCCACAACCGGCATTGCCCGAAGACGTGCGGATGACTGTAGACGCGCCGCACCGCCTCACGCGACACGCGCGCCATCAGGTGATGCTCGACCTTCAAAGCCACCTGCGCGCAAATCCGCAGGTCGCTCTCGATGAACACGTCGAGCGTGTGCGTCACCGCGCCCTCGGTGGAGTTTTCGATGGGCACGACCCCGTAATCCGCCCGGCCGCGCGCCACGTCGTTGAACACGTCGGGGATACTCGCCTGCGCCCGGTAGCGCACGCTCGCACCGAATTTCCCGCGCGCCGCCTGGTGCGTCCAGGTGGCCTCGGGACCGAAATACGCGATGGCGAGGTCTTTCTCCAACGCCAGCGACGCCGACATGATTTCCCGGTAGATCGCCCGCAGACTCGCCGTCGGCAGGCGTCCGTCGAGGTCCGCGTTTTTCGCGGCGAGGCCCTGCAAAAGCTGTCCCTCGCGTTCGGGCGCGTAGATTTCGAGACCGTTCGCCTTTTTCACCTCGCCGACACCGTGCACGAGGTCGGCGCGTTCGTTGAGCAAGCGGATCAGCTCGGTGTCCACCGCGTCGATGCGTGCGCGCAAATCCTTGAGGTCCATCGGGCCGGAAAGTAGCACGAACGAGGCCGGAACGCCGCGTCTACGGCGCTGGCGCGGGCGGGTGCTCCGCTGAGACCTCCCCGGCGGCAGGCTCGGCCGGGGGGGGCGCGGGGGTGGCTTCGGAGTTTTCCTGCCGGGCCAACAGCGTCTGACGCAGTTCGTCGAACGCGGGCAATTCGTTCACGTCCTTTAGCCCGAAATGCTCCAGGAAAAGCTGCGTGGTCGCGTAGAGCAGCGGACGGCCGGGCAATTCGGCGCGGCCGGCGATGCGGACCAGGCTGCGGTCGAGCAGCGTCTGGATGACGCCGCCCGCATCCACGCCGCGCACGGATTCCACCTCCGCGCGCGGCAGCGGCTGGCGGTAGGCGATGATGGCGAGGGTTTCCAACGCGGGCGCGCTCAGCCGCGCCGGGCGGCTTTCGGGAAACAGTTGCCGGACCCACGGCGCGCAGGCCGGGGAGCTGTTGAGTTGCCAGCCGGCGGCGGTCTCGGCGAGTTCGAAGGCGCGCTCGTCCTGCCGGTAGCGGGCCGCCAGCGCCGCGAGGGCCGCGAGCACTTCCTGCTCCCGGCTGCCGGCCAGGATCGCCGCGAACGGCTCCTCCGTGTATTCTCCGGCCGATTTCAAGGCCCCGCGCATCTCGGCCACGGTGAGGGGTTTCGGGGAAGCGAACAAGAGGGCTTCGAGCACCTGCGACAACGTCATTGGACAAAAGGAAAGACACACGGCAGCCGACGGACGGAAAAGCCCACGACTAAACCACCTTTCGCCCGCCCGACGCAAACTCGAATCGCGCCCGTCCATCCCCGGGGGCACATCGCCTGCTATACATCCGCCGTGCCCGCCGCCACCCTGGAATCTCCCGCCGCGCCCGCGCTGCAACGCCCGCCGCCGCCCTTCCCGGCCTGGACGGGGACCGCCGCCCTCGCGGCCTACGCCGTGGTGGCGTGGGTTTACCTGCTGTCGTTTCCCGCGGGGCTGCCCGTGCCCAATCTCGACCAGTCGTGGTCGGCCATCGTCACGCGGGCAGGCGCGGAACATTGGGCGTTCGGCCGCGAGATCATGCTCAACTACGGGCCGTGGTCGCACCTCGGCACGGGGTTTTACTACGCCCCGTTGTTCACGACCAATTACCTTTTCCAACTGGCGTCGAAGGCCGTGCTCGTCGCTTTGATCTGCCGCGTGGGCCGCGCCCTGCCGACCGCCGCGCGCTGGCCGTTTTTCGCCGCCAACCTCGTGACCGGGATGCTCGAATGGGAGTACACCCAGACCCTCGCCATCGTGTACGCCGGGTGGCTGACGAGCGAGGACCGCACGCGCACGGGACGAGGCATCGGCGCGGCGGGCGTCGCGTTGGCGGCGGCGGCGGGGCTGATGAAGACTTTTTACCTCGTGTTCGGTCAGGGGGTATTCGCCTGCGTGCTCGCGCGGCACCTCCTGCGGGGGCGCGGACGGCGGACCTCCTGGCTGGAAGGACTCTGGCCGCTCGCCCTGTTCGAGGGGGGATTCGGCGTGTGCTGGCTGCTCGCGGGCCAACGCCTCTCCGACCTGCCCGTCTACCTGCGGGGAACGCTCGCCCTGACCGATGGCCAGTCGCGCGCGATGGGTTTCGACCCGTCGCTTTCGGTTTTTTTCCTGGCGCTGGCGCTGCTCGTCTGCACGGCCGGTTTGGGCATAGTGTGGTTCCGGCGTGGTCCGCGCGAGGACCGGCTGACCGCCCTCCCGCTGGCGGCGCTGTTCGCGGGCGGCCTGTTCATGGCCTGGAAACAGGGCATCACACGCGCGGACCGCTTCCATGTCTCGGGTTATTTTTGTTTCATCGCCGTGTTCGTGACGATGGTGCCGCTTTTCTTTGACCGGCGCGCGCTCGCGCCCGTCTGGCATTATGCCAGCGTCGCCGGGGTGTGGCTGCTGGCCGCCCTGGCGATGAGCGTTGCCCGTCCCTCGGAGCAGACGCTGCTGGCGCAGGAACTCGTGTCCCGGCCCACGCGCAACCTCGGCATCCTTTTCTCACCCGCCGCCGAGCGCGCCCGGCTCGATGCGCTCGTCGCCGACCTGCGCGAAAAGCACGCCCTGCCGCAGACCCGCGCCGTCGTCGGCCGCGCCCGCATCGACTGCTTCGGCACGATGCAGGGCCTCCTGCTGCTCAACGACCTGAACTACGCCCCCGTCCCGACGCTTCAGGGTTACCTCGCCTACCCGCCGTATCTTTCCGCGCTCGATGCCCGCTGCTACGAACCGGACCGCGCGCCGGAGTTCGTCCTCTTCCGCGTCGAGCCCATCGACCAGCGTTGGGACACGCTCGACGGCGCGGTCCAGTTGCGCGAAATCCTCTGGAACTACCAGCCGGTCCTGATCGAAAACCACGCCGTCCTGCTCCGGCGCAAGCCCGCCCCCTTGTGCTTCTCTCCACAGCCCGTCCTCCAGCAACAGGGTGAGATCGACTTCGACACCGCCCTCCCCCTGCCCGCCGACGGCGCGGACTGGTGCGAGCTGGAAGTTCACCGCACGCTGCTCGGCAGGCTCGTGAACTTCTTCTACCACGAACCCGCGCTCATCATGGAAACGACGACGGGCGATGGCGCCAGGAGACTCACGAACCTGCCGCCGGTCATGGCGCAGGGAGGATTTTTGTTGCGTCAGCCTCCCCACACGGCGGACGACCTGGGACGTTTGTTCGCCGGTCTGCCGGTCCAGAATCCGGTGACATCCATCCGCCTCGGGGGCAACGGGGTGATGCGCGCATCCGTCGGCGAAACGATCACCTACCGCTTCTACCATCTCGATCCGCCGCGGACCGCTAGGAATTGAACGTCGGGGCCGCCCCGGCGGACGAAGCGGCGGCTGCCTCCCGGGCTGCGATCATGATTTCCCCGGTCAGGTCGATCTGCTCGACGCGCAACTGCTGGAGCCGCACGAGTTCCAGCAACGCCAGGAAGGTGACCACCATCTCCACGCGCGACGCGGCCGGGGCGAAAAGCTCGGTGAACGCCAGCCGCTGCCCCCGCGCCTGGGAGATCAGCGTTCGCAACCGCTCGATCTTGTCGGCCACCGTGTGGCTTTCCTCGAAGATGACGGTGCCCGTTTCTTCCCTGGCGTCCTGACGCCGTTCCAGACGCCGGAGCATCCGCTGGAAAGCTCCCAGCAGGTCGAACACGCCGACATCGCCCAGCGCCAGCGCGCCGGCCAGCGCCTCCTCGGCCTCCGTGCGGTCCGGCGGGACGCTCGGCGGACGCGCGAAAAGGTCCAGGCGGTTGATTTCCACCGCTTGCAGGTGGCCCGCCACGTCCTTGAACTTTTTGTATTCGATCAACTGCCGGATCAGGTCCCAATGCGGATCGTCCTCGTCCGCGCTGTCGTCGGTCCCGGCCGGACGCTGCTCGGGCGGCAGGAGACGGCGGCTTTTCAGGTAAATCAGGTGCGCCGCCATCGCGATGAAATCGCCCGCCCGGTCGAGGTCGGGCTGCGCGACCGCGCCGAGGTAGGCGAGATATTGCTGGATGAGCCGTTCGAGCGAAACCTCGTACAATTCGACTTCCTCCTTGCGGACCAGATAAAGCAACAGGTCGAGCGGCCCCTCGAAGATGTCGAGCCGCACCTGGTAGTCGGCGGCGGACGGGACTTCGCTCTGGATGCTCATGGACGGGCCGCACTGTAAACACGCGCTGCCCGGCGCGTCGAGGGATTCCCTCGGACCGCGTCTCGAACACGCCGCTCGACGCCCCGCCGGCCGATTGAGAGTGTACCTTCCCACCTCATTCATGGATCAGCCCAACCGCCTCGCGCACGAAAAATCCCCTTACCTCCTCCAGCACGCGCACAACCCCGTGGACTGGTATCCGTGGGGCGAGGAGGCGTTCGCGCGGGCGCGCCAGGAGGACCGGCCGATCTTTTTGTCCATCGGATATTCGACCTGCCACTGGTGCCACGTCATGGCGCACGAATCCTTCGAGGACCCGAAGACGGCGGCCGTGATGAACGAGCTGTTCGTCAACATCAAGGTGGACCGCGAGGAACGCCCCGACGTGGACCGCGTGTACATGACTTTCGTGCAGGC
>CAZZYS010000090.1:0-14579 GCA_964658285.1 uncultured Verrucomicrobiota bacterium | reverse complement strand
AGGTCTGTTCCCCCTCCTCTCCGATGCTCCTGCTGGTCGGTCTGGCCGCGCTGCTGATCCCGTCGTCCGTCCGTGCGCAGACGCCGTGGTCCAACGCGACCTCCACCGTCCCGGACCCGCAGTTAGAAGAACATTTCCAGTCGCCGCCCGCCAGCACGCACCCGTGGGTCTTCTGGATGTGGCTGAACGTGGACACCAATCAGGCGGCCATCACCAGGGACCTGGAAGAGATGCACGCCAAAGGCATCGAGGGCGCCATCATCTACGACACGTCCGCGACCGGGATCTCGGATGCTTCCATGAAAATGGTCCACGTGAACCGGGGCTATCAGTTCGTCCGCACCGACGATTTCAAGGGCGGGCATTCCACGGGCATCCCGGGTGCGCCCATGCCGACGTGGACGCCGCACTCGCGGGAGATGTACCGCTTCGCCGCCCGGGAAGCCGGCAGGCTCGGGGTCAAGCTCTGCGTGAGCGTCGGCCTGGCGGGCACCTCCGGCCCCATCGCGCCGGAAGACGGCCAGCAAAAGCTCGTCTGGTCGGAGATCAGCGTGACCGGCCCACAAGCCTACGACGGCGTCCTGCCCATTCCCAGCCAAGCGGTCCCGGCGACGGTCAAGCAGGCGATGAAACCCGCGCCGAAGGAACCTCCCAAGCCGGGTGCGCAGGTCCGGTTCCAGAAGCCGGTGGCGGTGCTGGCGGTGCCGGACAAGGAAGGGTTTGGCCCGGCGGATGTCATCAACCTTTCCGGCAAAACGGATGCGGCGGGACATTTGCGTTGGGACGTTCCCGCCGGCGCGTGGAAAATCCTGCGTTTCGCCCATGAGCCGACCGGGGCAAAGAATTTCTGGGGGTTGTTCACGGACCACCTGAGCGCCGAGGCATTGGACAGGACCTGGGACGTGACGATGGGCGCACTGCTCAAAGAAATGAAACCCGAGGAGCGCCAGGGGTTGTTCGGGGTGGAAGACGATAGCTGGGAAGCGGGCCCAACGACCTGGACGCCGCAGTTTGCCCCGCAGTTCCAACAACTGCGCCGCTACGACCTGATCCCGTGGCTGCCGGTGCTCGCCGGCAAGAAAATGGGCGGACCCGGCGACGCCGCGAACGTCCGGCGGGATTTCTTTCGCACGGTCTCCGACCTGATCGCCCGGAACCACTACGCGCGCCTGCGCGAGATCGCCAACAAGGAGGGGCTGGTCCTTTTCTCCGAACCGGCAGGCCCGAACACCGAGCAACAGGACGACCTGCTCAACTGCAAGCAGGTGGACTTCGCGATGGGTGAATTTTGGGTGCCTTCGCAGCACCGTCCCACCCCCGAGCGACGCTTCCTGCTGCGCAACGCCGCGAACGCAAACCATCTCTACGGCAAGCGCGTCACCGCCTGCGAGAGTTTCACCTCGGTCGGGCAGTACTGGGAGGAAAGCCTCTTCGATCTCAAGAACACCGCTGACCAAGCATTCTGCGACGGATGGAACCTCCCTGTCATCCATAACTACAGTCATTCGCCGTCGGTCGAGGCGAAACCGGGCTACGCTTATTTCGCGGGGACATTCTATAATCGCGGTGTCACCTGGTGGGAACAGACGCCCGCCTTCAATGCCTACCTCGGCCGTTGTGCGTTCCTGTTGCAACAGGGGCTTTTTGTCGCGGACGCGCTCTACTATCGCGGCGACGGCATCGGTCTGGGCGAACCGATGAAGACCCGCCCTGCCTTACCCGCCGAAGGGTATGACCACGATAATTGCAACCTCGACGCGCTGCTCACGCGGGTCAGCGTGCGTGACGGCCGCCTCGTGCTGCCCGACGGCATGAGCTACCGTGTTCTCGTGCTGCCCGACGGGGCCGCGATGGCTCCAGAGGCGCTCGCCAAAATCACCGAACTAGTGGAGGCCGGCGCAAAGGTCGTCGGCCCGCGCCCAACCGGGATGGCCGGCAGGTCGCCGAACGCCGACGAAAAGGCGAGGTTCGACGCACAGGTGACCCAGCTTTGGGAAGGGAACGGGGAGGGGCACGTCGTCAGCGGCACCACGCCTGCCGCCCTCCTTGCCACCCTGAAAATCGCGCCCGACTGCGAGTTCGCGGGGCTGAGCGGTGCGGGCGACCTGGACTGGATTCACCGCACGGCGGGCGGCACCGAAATTTACTTCGTTGCCAGTCGCTGGGACCCCGTGGAAAAGCTGACTTGCACCTTCCGCGTCACCGGCAAGCAGCCCGAACTCTGGGACCCGGTGACGGGTGAAATCCGGGATGCCGTCGCTTTTCACCAGGAAAACGGGCGCACGGTCGTGCCCCTGGAATTCAACCCGCGCGAGTCCGTGTTCGTCGTTTTCCGCAAGCCGATTGCACCCACCGCCTCGGGTGGCGCGGCGTCCAACTACCCGACGCTCACGCCGCAAACGGAACTCGCCGGTGCCTGGGAAGTCAACTTCGACCCACGCTGGGGTGGCCCCGGCCGCGTCGTGTTTGATTCCCTCGTCGATTGGACCAAGCGGCCCGAGGATGGCATCCGGCATTATTCCGGCGCGGCGGTTTACCGGAAAAAGTTCGATCTCGCCTCGCTGCCCGCGAAGGGCACCCGGCTGCTGTTGGACCTGGGCGAGGTCCACGAGGCCGCTTCGGTCCGGCTCAATGGAGTGGACCTCGGGGTGCTCTGGACCAAACCCGCACGGATGGACATCACGCGCGCGGCGCGGGCGGGTGCGAATGAGTTGGAAGTCACGGTGGTCAACCTGTGGCCCAACCGTCTGATCGCCGACGAGAGCCTGCCGCCGGAGAAACGTCTGACGGAAACGAACATCCACAAGTTTAGCGCGTCCACGCCGCTCGATCCGTCGGGGTTGCTCGGGCCGGTCACTCTGGAAAGCGCAGCCCGTTAGAAACGTCCTTGCCGAGGTCTGTCGTGAAGAGTCCGGTGGTGTGATTTCTTGCGTCCATCGGAGAACGCTGCGGAAACCGTACCGGCGCTGTCGCACGGAGAGGCAGCGTGACGATGGATGCGTTCACAGCTTCAACGCCTGATCGGAAAGCCGCGTGCCCCGCTGCTTGTTGGCAGCGATGGATTTTCGTAGATCGC
This sequence comes from uncultured Verrucomicrobiota bacterium, assembly GCA_964658285.1. Classification (GTDB taxonomy): domain Bacteria; phylum Verrucomicrobiota; class Verrucomicrobiia; order Chthoniobacterales; family SZAS-18; genus CAHJWO01. The sequence continues at coordinate 11,503 of CAZZYS010000090.1, read as the reverse complement.
GATGGCTTCGTTGCGATTTACTCCGTCCGGCAAACTGTCTAGCCAGTTTTTTCCTTCCTCCGGACGCAGCGTTTTCCAGTAGGCCGCAACTGCTCCCCACGCCGCGCCACGTTCCTCATTAGATGGAAGCGAAGCGGCCCAGGTTGCCGCGGCGGGGATGCCGCCGCTGCCGACCGCTTTGTAGTCCACGGCGGTGATCCACTCTGCGATCAGACTGTTCAACGCCGCCCGCCGTGCGTCCGGGTCAGGAAGGGAAAGCACCCAGCGCGCTTCGCCTTCCAGGTCGCCGGCCTGGTCGACAGCCATATCGGCAGCAATTGCCGCAGCCATCTGCACCGCGTCCTTGTCGATGCCGAGCCGCTGTCGCACGAATGCCTTGGATCGCTCCGGATCGGTGTGGGCCATCTGGTCCAGCGCGCCGAGGACGGCGGCTGTCCGGCGTGGATCGTCCGCCGACAGCGTCTCGGTCCAGGCCAGCACGGTCGGGGGGCCATCAAAGATGCTCCACTCCCTACAGACTGTGCGCAGCGCCGTGGTGACCGGCGCTTTCGCATACATGTCCGCCGGAAGGCGAGCCATGAACTCCGCAGCGACGCGTTGATCGTTATGCCCCCAATAATTCGCGGCGAAGGCCACCGCGTAGGTCAAACGGGCGGAATCGAGGAAGCGCGGCCCTTGGTCAACCAGCCATCGAGTGGTTTCCTCGGGCCGTTCCCGGCTCCACAGGAGTTGGAAAGATTCGTCTTCCCATGCTTTTCCGATCATCTCCGGACCGGCCATCCCAGCGAGCCAGACCAGTGAGGTGGGCCGATCCTTCTCGGCGTAGGAGGTGAGGATGGCAATGAGCACCCGGTCGCGGGCCTCCGACGCAGGTTGAGCCTGCAGGCGCTGGAAGGCTTGCAGGCATTGATTATCGGTGAGGTGGCCCACCGCGTTGGATAGGTCGTTTGGGAGATCGGCGAGGGCGAGCAAAGCAGCCAAATCCGGCGCGCTCCGCATCCGGGGGAACAAGCTGGACAATGAATGGGCTTCCGTCCGCTCTGCCCTTTCGTTGTTTTCCGGCTCCGATGCGGTCGCAATGTCATGGCCTGCCACCGTGCCGGAGAACTTGTCGGCTGTTGCGGCAGCAGGAGACTGGGATGGAATTTTTTTCGCCGCCACCGCGCCGGCAGCTATCGCCAATAGCATAGACGCCAGGACAACCCGACGCTGGCGCAGGTTTATGGTCACCGGCGCATGATACAAGAATGAGCAACGAATAGAACAAAAAAGTCCCTCGTCAGCGTGTGAATCGGGACTCGTTACTTCGTCTCGCTGCCTAGCATCGTGCCCGCTTTTTTGAGCGCGGCGTCCACCTTGCCCACGTCTTTGCCCGCGCCGCGCGCCTGGTCGGCCTTGCCGCCGCCCTTGCCGCCGACGATGGACGCCAGTTGCTGCACGATCTTGCCCGCGTTGAAGCGATTCGTGAACTCTGGCGACACGCCGACCGCCACGTGCACCGTGCCCTCGGCCACGCCGATGAGCACCGCCACGCCCTTGAACTTGCGGCCCTTCAAACCGTTGAGGATCGCCGGGAGCAGTTCCGCGCCCGCCTCGCCGAGCGGGACGTTTTCGATGATGCGCGGCACGTTCGCGGCGGCGTCCAACTTCGGCAGCGACTTTTCCACGAACGCCTCGGCGTCGCGCTTGACCGCGCTCGCCTTGTCTTTTTCCTGCGCCTTGGTCAACTCCGCGAGCTTCGCTTCGAGTTCCTCGACGCGTTTGCCCTGCGCGGCGGCCTGCTCGCGGAAAAATCCGAGCGCCGCCTGACCCGCCACGGCTTCGATCCGGCGTACCCCGGCGCTGATCGCGCCTTCGCTCACGATCTTGAACGCCCCGAGCTGGCCCGTCGCGCGGACGTGCGTGCCCGCGCACAGTTCCATCGAATATCCGTCCATCCCGCCGGGCCGGCCGCCGATCTGCACGACGCGCACGAGGTCGCCGTACTTATCACCGAAAAACTGCATGATGTCCGGCCGGCCGCGCACCTCGGAGAACGGCACCTCCTGCCAACCCACGGGTGAGTTCAGCAGCGTGTGCGCGTTGACGAGGTTTTCCACGTCGCTGACCTGTTCCGGGGTCAGGGCCGCGCTGTTGAAGTCGAAGCGCAGCCGGTCCGGGCCGACGTACGAACCCTTCTGGGTCGCATCTGGCCCGACGATCTCGTGGAGTGCCCAATGGAGCAGGTGCGTGGCTGTGTGGTGCGTCTCGATGGCCCGGCGGCGGGTCGCATCGATCTCCAGCGAGACGAGCCGGTCCGTCGGCAGGTGCGTTTTGTCCTCGGGGTTAGCGAGGCGCAGGAAATAACTCGGGCCGCGCCGCACGGTGTTGGCAATCGCCACATCCGGCTTGCCGCTGATCTGGATCGCGCCGGTGTCGCCCACCTGACCACCCATCTCGGCGTAGAACGGCGAGCGGTTGACGACGGCGTAGACCTGTTCGCCGTCTTCCTTAATCGCCTCGACGTTGGCGATGCACGCGTCGCGCACGTAGCCGACGAAATCGGTCTTGACCATGTCCGCTTCCGGGTCGGTCTCGGCGGTGATGACCTCTTTCCTCTGCGCGGCGCGGGCGCGGGTGCGCTGTTCTTCGATGAGCGTCTCGAACCCGGCGGTATCTACGGTCAACCCGCGTTCGCGCGCCATGACTTCCGTCAGGTCGAGCGGGAAACCCTGCTCGTCCGAAAGCCGGAACGCCAGCGCCCCGCTGATTTGTCCGCCGGCGGGGAGTTCCGCCGCCGCTTCCTCGAAAAGCGCGATGCCCCGGTCGAGCGTCCGGTTAAAACTTTCTTCCTCGGTCTTGATCGTGGCGGCGACTTTTTCCTGCTGCTCGGCGAGTTCCGGGAACACGCCGCCCATCTGTGCGACGAGCGTGGGCACGAGTTGGTAAAAGAACGGTTCCTTGAAACCGAGCGTGCGTCCGTAGCGCACCGCCCGGCGCAGGATGCGGCGCAGGACGTAGTGGCGGTCGGTGTTGCCGGGCTGGATGCCGTCGGCGATGGCGAAGCTCAGCGTGCGCAGATGGTCGGCGATCACCCGGAAGGCGATGTCGATGCGTTCTTGGTCGTTTGCACCCGCCGTGCCCGCGGTCGGTTGCGTGGAACCGTATCTGTGTTCGCTCAGACGCTCGATGGCGTCGAAGATCGGCCGGAAAACGTCCGTGTCGTAGTTGGAGATGTAGTAGTTGAAATCGGAAAAGTTCGCCGTGCCCTGGAGGATGCTCACGACGCGCTCGAAGCCCATGCCGGTATCGACGTGGCGGGCGGGCAGCGACGAGAACGTTCCGTCCGGGTTGGCGTTGAACTGGATGAAAACGAGGTTCCAGATTTCGATGCAGCGTCCGTCGCCCTGGTTGACGAGCGCGCCGTTCGTGTCGCCGGACTGGGTCAGATCGACGTGGACCTCCGAGCACGGGCCGCAGGGGCCGGTGTCGCCCATCATCCAGAAATTGTCCTTCTTGTTGCCGTCCACGATGTGGACCGCGGGGTCCAGCCCCACGGAATGGAACCAGTACGCCCAGTTGTCGTAGGCTTCCTGATCGAACTCGCCGGGATCGCCCTCGCCAGGACGGTAAACGGTGGCGTAGAGGCGCTGCGGCGGGAATTTCCAGCGTTCGACGAGGAGTTCCCACGCCCACGCGATGGTCTCGACCTTGAAATACTCGCCGAACGACCAGTTGCCGAGCATCTCGAAGAACGTGTGGTGGTACGTGTCCAGGCCCACGTCGTCGAGGTCGTTGTGCTTGCCACCGGCGCGGATGCACTTCTGCGTGTCGGCGGCGCGGGCGGGGTGGTACGGGGGCTGTTGCGCGCCGAGGAAATAGGGCACGAACTGGTTCATGCCCGCGTTGGTGAAGAGGAGGTTGGGCGAGGTGGGCAGCAGGCTGGCCGAAGGCACGATGGTGTGCTCTTTTTCGCGGAAAAATTCGAGGAACGACTGGCGGATTTCGGCGGAGGTCATGAGGTGGGGCAAAAGCAATAGGACAAATCGGGTGGGTTGGCAACGACGGAGCGTGGCTACCGTGCATGAGCACCGGTAGGGACGCATGAATTTAGCCCGCGACGCAAGCTGTGGGTGCGGCATCCAAAAATATGTCACAGCCCTGGCAGGGGCGTAAGGATTCAGCCCGCGACGCAGGCTGTAGGTACGATCCGCACCGCCCCGTCAAAGCCCCGGCAGGGGCGTAAGAATTCAGCCCACGGCGTGAGCCGTGGGAAAGGCATCCACCACGCATTCGAGCCCCGGCAGGGGCGTAAGAAAACCCGCGTCGCCTGCCTTTAACCGAGCACGAAACGTTCGTCGTAAGCCACGCCATGTTTTTTGAGCAAGGCAACGAACTCCTCCGCAAAACCGATGCGCCGGTGGTGCTCCTCCTGGCGTGCGATGTATTCGCTCACCGCCTCTTGCGCGGAGTAGCTCACGCTGAACGCGCCGTAGCCAGTTTGCCACGCGAAACTCGCGTGGGTGTGGCGATGCTCGCGGTGCAGCCAAAGTGCCGAGTTCGATTTGAGCAAACGCACCAACTCGGCCAGCGCCAAGACCGGCGGGCAAGCCACGAGCAGATGCACATGATCGACCGTACCATTGATGGCCAAGGCGAGCGCACCGGTCTCGCGAGCGATGCCGCCGAGGTAGGCGAACGCATCGGCACGCACGGTATCGTCCAGCCAAGGGCGGCGTTCCTTGGTGGAAAAGATGACGTGGGTGAGCAGCAGCGTCAACGTGTGTGCCACGCGGGTTTTCTTACGCCCCTGCCGGGGCTATGGCGATGAAAAACTGCTTACCCACGGCTCACGCCGTGGGCTAAATTCTTACGCCCCTGCCGGGGCTGCAAGCCATCTGTTTGCTGCCGTTGGCGGGGCTGCAAGTCATCCATTTGCTAGCTCTGGCGGGGATGGCGGTCGTTTAGAATCAACCAAGAGAATCCACCGTCTGGCCGGGCAGGGTGCCTTGCGCAATCTCGCGGCCGATCCGCCGCCAAACCAGTCCTGCGACCACGAGCGTCAGTACCGTGCCGACAGGACCGCCGAAATCGCTCAGGAGTGGATTGGTTTCCGTGAAGAGCAAAAACGAAATGCCGCCCAGGGTATTGAGCAGGCCGTGGGCGAAGGCCGGCAGGAACACGCTCCCAAAGCGCAGCCGCAGATAACCGAAAGCCACCGCGATGGCGATGGTTTGCAGAAAATGACAGAGCAAAGTCAGCGGCAAGCTGATCTGGATCAACACGGAATCCAGCAGCCCGAAGTAGACCAGCGGCGCTTCCCAACAAAACCACAGCACGCCGGATAACAGCAACGCCGCCCGCGTTCCCAGCGGCAGCAACCGTGGCAGCAGAAAGCCGCGCCAGCCAAATTCCTCAGCGAAGGCGAAGAGGCACGCGAAGACGATCAGAAACGGGATGGCCGTCCACCGCACGTCCGACGGGATCTCTTTTCCGCCGGCCAGCCGCTGGAAACCGAAAACCATCGACAAACTCAGCAGTGCGACCAGCCCTACCAAAACCAGGGCAACGGCCGCGTATGCCGTCCACGGCCCGACCCGCCAGCCGACCCGCCGAAAGGCGCTCCGTGCGAAGAGGGCCATCGTCACCAGCGCCGAGACCAGGACGCCAAGCTGCGCCACGGAGGCCGCCAGGCCGGCGTTCTGCGGATTGTCCAGCATCCCGCGGGCTTGCGCGTACCGTGCCCAAAGCGAGGACAAGACGACCGCGAGCGCCACGAACACGCACACCGGCAGCCAACGCACGGATTTCTCCCCGGGATCGTTTTCCATCCGCTGGAGGCTAAACTCTTCTGGCGGAGACGGACAACCAATTAAGCGCTTGGCCCCGATAGCAGCATCAATATGTCTATCGTCATCCTCATCATTGTCCTCCTGCTTCTCTTCGGCGCGCTTCCGACCTGGGGGCACAGCCGTAGTTGGGGCTACGGACCGAGCGGCGGGCTGGGTCTGGTCCTGGTCATCCTGCTGATCCTCTATCTGACCGGCCACCTTTGAGGCGTTCGGCGGGTTCTGTCCGCCGGGAAAAAGAAAACGGCGCTTCCGGGAGTTGATCCCCCGAAAGCGCCGTCGCTTTTTGCGGTTGGTCGCAGGTCGATTACTTCTCGTCCTTGCCGTTCGCGCCGCTCATCGCTTCGAGCACGGCGGCCTCGATCTCGCCGTAGATGCCGGCGTCCCGCTTGAGCAGTTCCTTGGCGGCGTCGCGGCCCTGGGCCAACTGGCTGCCCTTGTACGAGAGCCAGCTTCCGCGTTTCTCGATGATGCCTTTCTCCAGCGCGAGGTCGAGCAGCGAACCCGTCGTCGAGATGCCTTCGTTGTACATGATGTCGAACTCGGCCTCCGTGAAGGGCGGGGCGACCTTGTTCTTGACCACCTTGAGCTTGGTGCGGTTGCCCGTCACCGCGCCGTCGGGCTGCTTGATCGCGCCGATGCGCCGGATGTCGATGCGCACGCTGGCATAGAATTTCAGCGCCTTGCCGCCGGGCGTCGTTTCCGGGTTGCCGAACATCACGCCGATCTTCTCGCGGAGCTGGTTGGTGAAGATAACGGTCGTCTTCGCTTTGGAAATCAGCGCCGTCAGCTTGCGCAGCGCCGCGCTCATCAACCGCGCCTGCGCGCCCACGGTGGAATCGCCGATCTCACCTTCGAGTTCCTGCTTGGTCACGAGGGCCGCGACCGAATCCACGATGATGAGGTCCAGGGCATTCGAGCGCACCAGCGTCTCGCAGATGCGGAGAGCTTCTTCACCGGAGGACGGCTGGGAGATGAGGAGTTCGTCCGGGTTGACGCCGAGTTTGCGCGCGTAAACGGGGTCGAGGGCGTGCTCCACGTCGATGAACGCCGCCAGGCCGCCACGCTTCTGCGCCTGCGCGACGAGCGTGAGTGCCAGGGTCGTCTTGCCCGAGCTTTCCGGTCCGAAAATCTCCACGATGCGCCCGCGCGGCACGCCGCCGACACCCAGCGCGCGGTCAATGAGGATGTTGCCCGTCGGGATGACTTCCACGTCCATCACCTTGCGGTCGCCCAGGCGCATGATGGCTCCGTCACCGTAGTCCTTGGTAATCTGCTGGAGGGCGAGGTCGAGTTCCTTGTTGGACTTGGGGGCGACCCGCAGCAGGTCGGGGGATTTCTCGTCGGTGGAGACGGTTGCAGTGGAGTTTTTAGCCATAATCGGGTCTGGTTTGTAGTAAATGTAATAGTAGCAGCGAACGCCCCTGTGCGCCAGTGTTTTCGCAAGAAAAAACCTGCGGATCGGAGTGCGATCCGCAGGTTTGCAGGAGGTTGATTCTCAGTCGCTTACCGGACGCCGGATCAGCTCAGGCCGCCGATCTCGATGCGGCGCGGCTTGGAGGCTTCGGCCTTGGGCAGGCTCAGAGTGAGCAACCCCTGATCGAGCCGGGCGTTGATCCGGCTGGCGTCGATGGTGTTATCCAGCTCGAAGGCGCGCCGGTAATCGCCCGCGGTCGATTCGCGGTAGATGACCTCGTGACCGTCGCCGTGGCCGGCGCTGGTGGCGCGATGGCCCACGAGGGTCAATTCACCGTTCTCGAACGTGATCTCCAGGCCCGACCGTTGCACGCCGGGCATCTCGACCTCGACGGTGAATCCGTCATTCGTCTCGGTGACGCTGGCGCGCGGCCGGATGTAGCGGTGGGGAGCCGTTTTGTGGCCGTTGGTCCCGCTGACGGGAGCGGGGGAGGTCGTCTGCGGCTGGGAAGGCTGGATGGGATTCTGGGTTTCCATAGGAAAGTAAAGGTGAGGAGTTTGGAGCTTGGTGCCCCGGCGGACCGGTCCGTGGAGACCGGACGTGCCCGCCGGGGCGGGGTGATGGTTCAGGATTACTTGACGTTGATCTCGATCTGGCGTGGCTTGGCGGCTTCGGCCTTGGGCAGCGTCACGGTCAGGACGCCATCCTCGTAGGAGGCGCTCACACGGGTGGTGTCCACCGGCGTGGGCAACGTGATGCTGCGCTCGAAACGGCCGAAGAAGCGCTCGTTGCGCAGGGTGGTCTTCTCGTCGTGCGCCTTCTCGTGACGGCGTTCGCCGGAGAGGGTCAGGATGCCGTCGTGCAGCGAGAGGGTGACATCTTCCTTCTTCATGCCGGGCAGTTCGGCGTGCACGAAGAGGCTGTCCTTATCCTGGTGCAGGTCGAGCACGGGCGTCCAACCGGCGGAGCGGCTGGATTCGCGGCCGAAGAACGGCAGGTCAAAAAGGCGGTCCACCTCGCTCTGGAACGCGCTCAGGCGGGCCAGCGGGCTGAAGGTGGCGGAGGTCGTGGAAGGGTTCTGGTAGCGGATGATGTTCATGGAAGTGGGTTGTGGTTTTCTTCGCTTGAAAGTAGAGCGGCGTTCAGGTGCCGCACCCTACTATCAGCTATCCACATGCCACCCTTGAAACACCACATGGGCATTAATACAAACGCCTATTAGTGAGGATTTTGCTAATATCTCGCTGTATTGAACAGCAAAATTTAGAGAAAATTTGTCTCACTTTTTGCGATGCTTGTACAACCGCGATTGTGCAAATATGTCTCACTCGCCGAAATGCTCCAAGGGATCGTAGGTCGCGTGCATCACCTTCGAGAACGTCGTCACGATCATGTAGCCAACGAAAGACAGGATCGCCAGGGTCACTGCCCGCGACAGCCACGCCCCGGCGGCTTCCAATGCCTCCGTGGCGGCACCCTGGTAGTAGTCGGCCCAGCGGCGTAGATCGGCGTCGATGGTACCGGTCTCCTCGCCCGTGCGCACGGAACGCTGGAACGCGACCGGGAACACCGGACGGCCCACTACGAGCGTGCCAATCGACACGCCGCCCATCATCTCGGGTACCATCCGCGCGACCTCCGAGCGCACCCGCGCGCTCTGGCTGGCCTCCCCTGCCGCGCGCAGGCTGTCCATCGCGTTGACGCCGGCGGAAAGCTGCATCTCGTACGCCGCGCAAAAGCGGCCCAGCGCCATGTTGCGGCGCATCTTGCCGACCAGCGGCACCGCCGCGAGGAACGCATCCACGGCGACGCTCGTGCGCGCGGCACGCGTCAGCAAAAGGCCGCCGACCACAAACGCCGCGATGAGCGCGTAGAAAATCCCCAGGATCACGCCGACCTGGAGGATGAAATGGGTCACGTTGAAGCCACCGCCGCCGAGCGCGCCCGAGACGAAATCGCTGGCAAAGCTGAGGATGAAGGCGGCAAGGTGGAGTTGGACCACGGGCCAGCGCGTTTCCTTGATGATCCCGGCGCGCACCGTTTCGAGCGTGCCGAAATACTTCGAGAGATAGTCGAACGCATGTTCGAGCCGGCCGCTGCGGTCCGAAGCCTCGATGAGCGTGACCTCCATCGGGCCGATAGCCGGTTGCAACCGCGCGAACGCCCCGGCGGTCGTTTCGCCTCCCAGGAACAATTCCGAGAGCCGGTCAAAGGCGTTGCGCATGGCACCGCGGCTGTCGGCCGCCAGGGACTCGACGGCTTGCGGCAACGCGATGCCCGAGCGGACGAAGCGGCCGAGTTCGTGATAAAACGTCTGCTTTTCTTCGAGGTTGAGTTTCACAGGGGGAGGCTCTGACAGTGGACCGAATGCCAACGGCCCGAAGCGCGGCAATATACGACCGGTCGGGAAAAATTGTTGCGTGTTTTCACAAAAAACTTCTTGCCGAGAACGGGGCCGGACGCTTTGCTCGGGCCGGAAGATTCATAAAAATGAAAAATAATCACACCAACTCAACGCCAGCAGGTTACCACTCGCTGACACCCACTCTCACCATCAAGGGGGCGAAGGCGGCGCTCGATTTTTATCGACGTGCCCTGGGTGCGGAAATCGAACATTCGATGGAGATGCCGGACGGCACCTTGATGCACGCCGCGATGACCGTCGGCGACTCGAAGTTCATGCTGTCCGACGAGTTTCCCGCCTGGGGGGTGCTGTCCCCGGAGACGCTGGGCGGCACGCCGGTCGGTCTATATCTATACGTGGAGGATGCGGACGCGGCGTTCGCGCGGGCGATCAGGGAGGGCGGCAAGGAACTGCGTCCGCTGACCACCGAGTTCTGGGGCGACCGGATGGGCCAGTTCGTCGATCCGTTTGGCCACAAGTGGACGGTGGCGACCAAGGTCGAGGACGTGTCGCCCGAGGAAACGGCGCGACGGGGCGAAGAATGGACGAAAAAGATGAGCGAATCGGCGTAGGGTAGCGGTATGTCCGACCCGGACGATCCCGTTTCCACCACGGACGAACGCTTCATGCGGCTCGCCTTGCGGGAGGCCGCGAAGGGCGAGGGCCGCACGAGCCCGAACCCGGCGGTCGGCGCGGTGATCGTGCGCGGCGGGCGGGTGCTGGCGCGGGGGTATCACCGTGCCGCCGGTCAGCCCCACGCAGAGGTCGAGGCGCTCCGGGCGCTCGAACGCCCGGCACAGGCACGGGGCGCGACGATCTATGTCACCCTGGAGCCCTGCTCGACGCACGGGCGCACGCCGCCCTGTACCGACGCCATCCTGCGCGCGGGGCTGGGTCGGGTGGTCGTCGGCGCGACCGACCCCAATCCGCGCCACGCGGGCGGCGGACTGTCCTTGCTGGCAGCGGCGGGCGTCGAGGTGCGCGCGGGGGTGTTGGCCGAGGAATGCCGCCGACTCAACCGGGCGTTCAACCGCTGGATCGTCACCGGCCGCCCGTGGGTGATCGCCAAGGCGGCCTTGACCCTTGATGGCCGGCTGGCGCGTCCGCCGGGAGAAGACCGCTGGTTGAGTAGCACCCGGTCGCGCGCCCATGCCCATCGTTTGCGTGCACGGGTGGACGCCATCCTCATCGGGGCGGGAACGTTGCGCGCGGATAACCCCCGGCTAACGGTGCGCGGCGTGCGCGGGGCGGACCCGGCGCGCCAGCCGTGGCGGGTCGTGCTCACGCGTGGGGGGGAATTGCCGGTGGATGCGCACCTGTTCACGGACGAATGGCGGGAACGCACGCTCGTTTTCCGCGACCAACCGTTGCGCGCGGTGCTCGCCGAACTCGGCCGGCGGCAGGTCACCAGCGTCCTGATCGAAGGCGGCGGACAGGTGCTCGGGCAGGCGTTCGACGACGGCTTGGTGGACGCCGTGCAATTTTATTTTACCCCGTGGCTCGCCGGCGGACCGCATCTGGCGGTGGCCGGGACCCCCGGCGCATCCACGACGGGCGCAAACGGTTGCGACGGCCATTTCCAGCGTCTCGGCGCGGACGTGCTTTTCACGGGAGAAATGACCCGTGGCAGTAGTTGAGACCGGAGGCGAAGCGTGCTACGATCTTTCTACAACCACTATGAAAAAGTTGCTTCTATTGATCGCAGTTTTGGTGGGCGTCGGGCTGTTCGCCACGCCGAAGGCAGAGGCGGGTGTTTTCGTCGGGATCGGCTTGCCCGTTCCGGCTCCCGTGTATTTTGGCGCTCCGTATTATTACGGCGGCTATCCGTATGGCTACGGCTACGGGTATCCGTAC
>CAZZYS010000089.1:0-14597 GCA_964658285.1 uncultured Verrucomicrobiota bacterium | reverse complement strand
ATTTTGCGCGAGGCGGGGTTCGACAACGTGAACCTCGACCTGATCTTCGGCATTCCGACGCAGACGACGGCGCAGTGGCGGCGTTCGATGGAGACCACGGTGGCGCTCGGGCCGGAGCACATTTCCGCGTACAACCTGACCTACGAGGAAGACACGGAGTTCTTCCGGCGCTTCGTGAAGGGTGAATTGACCCAGGACAACGAGGCGGACGCGGCGTTGTTCGAGTTGACGGCCGACACGCTGGCCGCCGCCGGGTACGAGCCGTACGAGATTTCCAATTTCTCGCGCCCCGGCCGCGAATGTTTCCATAACCTCGCCTACTGGCAGGCGGCGGATTACCTCGGGCTCGGGCCGAGCGCGTTTTCGACGGTCGGGGAACGGCGTTGGTCCAACGTGCGCGACACCGCCGCGTACAACGACCGGATTCACGCGGGCGTGACGGCGGCGGATTTCGTGGAAGCGGTCCCGATGGAGACCCGGAGTGCGGAGGCCATCATGTTCGGCCTGCGGACGAATCGCGGCGTGGCGGCGGAGACCTTGCGGCCCTGGGACGAGCAGGTGGCGGAGTTCGAGGCGCTCGGGTTGCTGCACACGACGGCCGCCCGGCGGGTTTTGCTCACGCGCAAGGGGCGCTTGCTGGCGGACACGGTGGCAGAGGCGTTCATTTGATCGGGCCGCCGCAGGCGTTCCAAACAAGGTAGGGATGGCTCTCCGAGCCAGTCCCTAATTTTGGCTGGGATGATCTCCGTGCGCGCCAAGCGCCTCCCGGAGAAATTAGGGACTGGCTCGGAGAGCCATCAGGACCTTATAGGACGACGCCTGCGGCGGGAGTTTACGCAAAATACCCCGGCACCTCCACCAGCAGCCGCCCCTTCGCCATCGGTAGCGCGTAGCACCCGGCTTCCACCCGTTCCAACTCGCTCCCGCCGAACAACCGCACACTCTTCACCTTCTGCGGGCGATGGAACTGCAGCCGTTCGCCCGCGAAGGAGCTGCGTTCCTCGATCATGTCCTGGTCGGCGGCTTTGCGCGTCGGGACATAGTGCAACAGCGTCAGGAGGAGGTCGTCGCCGCGCTTGCGCGGAAAGACGTGCACCGTCGTCGGCAGGCCCTCGCCGAAGCACACGCGGTTGCCCAGACGGTTCATCGCGTCGTGCCAGCCGTCACGCATGAGCAGGTTGCCCGTTTCGCGGAATTCCCGGAAGATCGGGTCCGCGAAATACACGAATCGCTCGCCCATCACCACCGCTGGCGACGTGTCGGGTTGCGCCATCGGCGGGGCTTGCGAGTGCGAGGAAAACGTCACGTCCGTGCGCTGAAAATACGGCAGCACCCGCTCGACGAGCACCCGCGTCCCGCCCCCCGCCGTCACGAGCACGCCCGGCAGATAGCACACCCGGTCGGCGCGGCCGAGGGGATCGACGCATTCCTCACGTGCGCGCCAATACGTCGGATAACTGGGCACGGGCCGCGCGCGGCCGTCGTCGGAAAACTCCAGCGGCAAAAAATCCAGCGCCCACTTCCCCGCCGCGTCGAAGCCCGACCGGCACGAAAGCAGCAGTTTGCCGCCGGCCGCGTAGTAGGCCCGCAGCCGTTCGCCCAACTGCGGGGTGATGACCACCGAGTCGGGCAGTTGCACGAGGTCGTAGCGGCTCAGGTCGCTGCGTTCGTCGGCCAGCAGCACGTCGCGGTGCACGTCGGCGGCCATGAGCATCGCGCCCTCGTCGCTTTTTTCGGCTTCGGCGGCGTTGCGCCCGGGACCGCAGGCGCACAGGCTCGCAAACTGCGGGGCCGCCACCGAACCGGCATAAAAATCCTCCGCCTGCGCGCACTGGGCGTACACGTTGCCGATCAGCGTGTAGACATCGGGTTCCAGCCGGCCGCGCGGCGCGAGTTGGTCGCCGACCGAGTTCGCCCCGCCGAGCGCCTGCGTGCGGAAGCATTCGTACTCCAGGGCGGCCTGCGGCTTGATGCCGCCGAAATCGCCCCACGCTCGCTGGAAACGCCCGGTCATGCCCAGCCAGGGCGAGCCCCAGTGCGAGATCGCCCGCGCCACCCGGGGGAAATGGTGGTAGCCCCACGGACCGCCCGGCAGCGACTCGATCTCGAAATGGGTCATCCACGGGTACGCCGCGCGCGCGCCCACGCTCGCTTCCGTGGAGATCGGGTGGGTCGAATTGTAAAAAACCGTCGTCTCTGGCGGGGTCAGTCCGCGCACCAGCCGGGTGAACTTCTGCGCGAACGCCTCGGTCCCCGCCGAGTGGAACCGCGCCTGCGTGGCGGGGTCGTCGGCCGTCAGTCCCCGGGCCTCGCGGAAGTGTCGGCTCGCCTCGCTCCAGCAGGCGTCGGGGTGGAATAAAACGAGGTCGAAGAAGAACCCGTCCACCTCCCGGCCGTAACGCGCGACCACCTCGCGGACGTGCGCCTCCAGAAAGTCCTGGTAGGCAGGGTCGAGGAAGTTGAGGAACTTCCATGCGCCCGGCTTGCCGGCGTGGTGGGCGAAGGTGCCGTCCCGCCGCAACTGCCGCCATTCCGGGTGCCGCGCGGCCGTCGCCTCGTCCCACGCGACGCTGGTGTAGAGCGGTGCGCGGACCCCCCGGCGGTGCAGCGCCTCGATCTGTTCGCCGAGCAGGTCGCGGCCTCGCAGGGCGGGGTGGGGGGTGCCGTGCTGCGCCGGGTAATAACACATCCCGTGGTGGCACCGTGCGAAGACGGTCACGCTGTTGACGTGCGCGCGGGCAAACGTGTCCGCGAACTCCGCCGCGTCGAACTCGCTCGCCACGTCTGGGATCAGCGGCGAGGTGTGGAAGTCGAGATGAACCTGGCGCTGGTGCCGGTGAAAAATTTCTGCGACGAAGGACGACATAAGAATTTTCACCGCCATGAAACGTCTGCACGGCGGATGTGTCAACGCCGAACCCGCGCGCGGGTTCGGCGGCAAAAAAGTTCGCCGGGCCAGATATTGATTGCTTTGCAAAGCAATCTTGGCACCATCGCAGCGCCATTTTCCCATGATCTTGCGAACTTTCTCCCGCCGTTTTGTGGCCGCGTCGTTCTCGCTCGTTTGCCTCGCCGTAGGCACGGCGGGCGCCTTGCGCGCGGGCGATGTCAAATACCCGGCGGAGACCCCGATCCTCAGCGTGGCGGTGCCGGACGGTTGGACCTCGGAAATTTCCAAGGGCGACCTGGACCTGACCACTTCGGACGGGAACGTCTATTTCAGCCTGAGCAAGAGCAACAACGCCGCGAAGCTGGACCCGAAGGTCAGCGCCCGGAAGTTCGCCGAAGGTGCCGGGCTCACGGACATCACCGTCGAGGCCAACGACGACGAGGAGGAAAACGGGGTCAAGAAGAAGACGGCTTTCGTGACGGGCAAGAAAGGCGACACGGATTATTACGCCATCGTGGGAGCGATCACGCTGCCCGACGGCACGAAATGCGCGCTTTTCATCCTCGGCGAGAAGGAGGCGATGGCCGCGCACAAGAAGGAATTGCAGACCATCGACTCGTCGATCAAACCGACGAAATGACCGCGCCTGTTTAAAGCGGGAGCTGTCCGCGCCGCAGGCGCATCGTCCTGTAAGGTCCTGATGGCTCTCCGAGCCAGTCCCTAATGTTTCCGGGGAGGCGTTTCGTTCGCAGAGATCATCCAAGCCAAAATAGGGACTGGCTCGGAGAGCCATCAGGACCTTGTTTGGATGCGCCTGCGGCGCGAGGGATTTGATCCCTCACCTAATCCAAGAAATGGTGTAAGATGCCGCCATGCTCGCGCCATTTCCCTCCCGCCGGGCCCTGTCCCGGTTCCTGTCGCTGTTCGCCGTGCTCCTGGTGGTGGCCGGTTCCGCGAGGGCGGGGGAGATCAAGTTCCCCGCGGACGGTTCGAGTGTCCTCCTGACGCTGCCCGACGGTTGGAAGACAAGCGAGGAAAACGACGGGAGCCTGAAATGCACCTCCGGCGACGGCGAATTTTCCTTCGATCTGCTGCCCGGTAAAATCATCACCGACCCGCAGACTAACCTCTCGGATGCGGCGGCGGGATTGGCGGATGCCGCGGGCCTCAAGAACGTGCAAACCGAGGACGGCGGCGAGAAAGCGAACGGCAACGGCGTCAAAATCGCCGGCATCATCGTCCACGGCTCGAAGGACGACGTGGAGTACATCGGCGTGGTCAGCATCCTCACGCCGCAGACGGGGCAGAAATGCGCGTTCCAGTGTTTCGGGACGAAGACCGGCATCCTCGTGCACTCGAAAGACATGGCGAGGATCACCGCGTCCTTCAAGTCCGCCAAATAGAGGCCGGTGCCGGATGGAACGTCTGAGCGATGAACAGGTCCGCTGGTTCCGGCTGCGGCGCTCGGGGTTGGTCGAGCCTTTCGCGTCCCCGGAAGCGACCGCTTCGGCGCTGGCGGGTGTCCAGGCGCAGATTTTGCCCGCCGCTCTCCTCGCCTTGTGGAACCGCTCGGCGGCCGGAGCGGCGACGGCGGCGGAGCTGACCGCCCGCCTGTTCGACGCGCGCAGCCTCATCCGCCTGTGGGGACAGCGGCACACGCTCCATCTGTACGCGACCGGCGACTGGCCGACGGTCCAGGCGGCGTTTGCCGGGCGGCGGACGTGGTGGGAACGCCAGGCGCTCTCGGACGATTCGCCGCTCGATCCGGCTGCCTTCCGCGAAGGCATCGCCCGCGCCGCCGAACTCCTGCGCGCCCGCGGCACGCTCAGCCGCAAGGAACTGCGCACCTCGGGGGTACCCATGCCGCCGGAACTTTTCTCGCCCTGGGGCGGGGTGTTCGCCGAACTCGTCCGCCTCGGCGAGGCGTGCCACGCGCGGTGGGAAGGCGGCGAGGCCCGTTACGCGCACCGTGAACATTGGCTGCCCGGAGCGGTCTGGACGCCGCCGACCGCCGACGAGGCGAACGCCGCGCTGGCCCGGCGGTATTTTGCCGGTTACGGGCCGGCGAGTATGCAGGATTTTGCCTACTGGCGATCCGGCTCCCTGGCCGGGGAAGGACGCCGGGCCTTCGAGGCCGTGGCGGGCGAATTGGCCGAGGTGGAAACCGCCGCGAACGCCACCGGGCGCGGACCGCGTTTGTACGCCCGGCGCGAGGACCTGGACGAACTCTCCGCCGCCCCGCCCGAACCCGGGGCCTGGCCGGTGCGGACCTTGGGTCGGTTCGATCCGTTTTTGCTCGCGCACAAGGACAAGGATTGGGTGGTGCCCGCGAAATTTTACGACCGCGTCTGGCGTCCGGCCGGGCACATCGAGGCGGTCGTGCTTGCGCACGGGCGCGCGGTGGCCACGTGGCGCTACGACCGGATCGGCGCGGGGACGCTGGCGGTGCGGGTTTTCCCGTTCCAGAGGGCGCTGCCGCGAGACGTCGGCACCGCCGTCCGGCGGCAGGCCAAGGAGGTGGCGCGGTTTTTTGGGCTGAAGCCGGTGGCGGTGCGGGTGGAGCGTCCCGGTTGAAAGAAGCGTGCTGGACTGCTTCCTGCTGGGTCGGGCATGTTGACCACTCCATGCCCGCCGAACCGACGAAAACCACCGCCCACCTCGGATTCCTCGACGTGTTGCGCGGCGTGGCGATCCTCTGGGTGTTCCTGGCCCACAGCGTCGGCATGTCCTACGGCAGCCTGTTACCGCAATGGGGCGCGGGTTGGTGGCGCGATTTCGCCCACGCGCGGCTGCCGGCCGTGCTGTTCCCGCTCACGTACGGGTTCGCGGGGGTGGCGATTTTCTTTGTCATCAGCGGGTTTTGCATTCACCTGAGTTTTCTGCGCGGACGCCCCGGTGACTGGCGCGGGTTTTTCATCCGGCGCTTCTTCCGCATCTATCCGCCGTATCTCGCGGCGCTGGCGCTGTTCGCGTTCGTGTTCCCGAAGACGCACCTGGCGTATGGCCCGGGCTTCGAGTGGGGACAGCTTTTCAGTCATGTGTTCCTCGTGCACACCTCCAACCCCGATTGGTATTTCGGCATCAACGGATCGTTCTGGACGATTGCCGTGGAAGCGCAGCTTTACCTGCTCTATCCCGTGCTCGTGGCGGTGAGCGCGCGGTACAGTTGGGGACGGGCGCTCTGGCTGACGGGCGGCGTGGAAGTGGTCCTGCGCATCGGGGCCGCCCTGTTGGAGGCGCACGGCGGCGAAAAGATGCCGCTCGTCCTCACGGGGCTGCCGTTTTGTTACTGGTTCAGTTGGGCGGTCGGCGCGGCGCTGGCGGATGCCTGGGTGCGCGGGAAGAAACCGCTGCCGTTCGCCGGCTGGCCGTTGTGGCCGTGGGCCGTGCTCGCGCTGCTGACGCCGACGGTGCGTTACGTGGCGATCTTCGGGTTCCCGTGCTTCGCGCTGGCGACGGTTATCCTCGTCGCGCGGCGTCTGGACGGCCGGGAGCAAACGGCAACGTGGGTGCCGGCGGTCGTGACCGGCCATTTGCAGCGGCTCGGGGTGTGGAGCTACGCCTGTTACCTGCTGCATCAGCCGGTCATCAATCTCCTGCCGTACGTCCCGAACAAAATCCACATCCCGCCCGCCCTGGCGATCCCGGAGGTGGATTTCGCCATCTGCCTGTGCCTCTATCCGCTTGTCGTGGGAGCGTCGGCGCTTTTCCGTTGGTACGTCGAGCGGCCGAGCATCGCGTGGGGCCGATGGGCGCTTGGAAAAGAACGGCCCGCGCCGTTGCCGGGAAACTGAGCGACCTCAACCCCGCAGGGTTCGCCGCGCCGCGATACCGCTGGCGTGCAGGCGGAAACCCGCGCTCTCGTAGAGCCGCCGGGCGTTGCCGCGCCATTCGCTCACGCACAGGGCGGCTTGCGGCAGGCGGCGTTCGTCGAAGGTCCAGCGGAGCGCCGTTTGCAACAGGCTCGCACCGATGCCCCGACCCCGCGCGGTCGGCCGGACGGCGAGATACTCGACGAAACCCTCGCGCGGGGCGTGGTTGACGGAGACGCACACGTACCCGAGCAGCCGCAGCCCGTCGCTGGCGGCGAAGATCGCGTGTTCGTCGTCGCGCCCCGCCAGGAGGTCGTCCGCCGGGGTGCTCCCGCCCGCGGGAAACGTCTCGGCGTGCAGCCGCGCGAAACCGACCTCGTGCGCAGGCCGGAGGCGGGGCAGGGGCTCCGTCGCATTGGCGGCCGGTTGCCAGGCGGCGCGTGGCGCGACGTAAAGGTGCGTCAACGCACCGGGCGCAAAGCCACGGGTCTGGAGAAAGTGCAGACCGGCGCGGTTCTCGGCGTGCAGGAAAGCTTCCACCCGGCGCACGGAGCGGGGGAGTCGGTCGAGCAACGCGTCGAGCAGGGCAGGGGCGAGCGTTCGCCAACCCGAGGGATCGTTCACCCAGGGTCCCCAGAGCCAGCCGTGCGTGCCCGTGGGGTCGGATTGCCAGCCGCCCGCCGCGCCGATCTCGCCGTCACCGGCGTCGGCGACGAGGAAGGCAGTTTCCCAGCCGCCGGGGAACGTTTCGGCTTCACGCAACGCCGCCCGCACGTCCGCCGGGGTGCCGGCCGCGCAATGGAGCGACTGGCTGGCGGGCCGCGCGTTGATCCGCGCGATGAACGCGGCGAGCGAGCGCAGTTCGTCCGGCCTGACGGGACGGATCGCGGGGATGGTCATCGGACGAGGAAAAAGGTACGTCCGGCCGGACCCAATCGCAAAGTGGGGGCATCGTTTGCCACCCGAAAAACGTATCAGAGGCATGTCCGCCAGCGCCCCCACCGAGACCCCTGTTCCCGCCACGGATTTGGCGGCGGCGGAATTGCCGCCGGATTTCGTTGCCGCGAGCCGGGAGCAGCTCGCCCGGTTCGTCGAAAACGCGCGCTCCGCCGCCACCGCGAACGGGGTGCTCGTGCTCTGCCACAGCGACGCCGACGGTCTCGCGGCGGGGGCGATCCTCACGGCCGCGCTCCGCCGGGCGGGGCTCGCCCGGGTGGAGGTGATCGCCACCGGCAAGGGCGGCAGCGCGTGGTCGGACGAAACGGCCGCGCTCCTCGCCACGCGCCGGCCGGACGCCTTGATCGTGACGGACCTCGGCGTCCGCGCGGAACCCGTGTGGGACGGTCCGTCGCCCCTTTTCATCGATCACCACCGACCCTCGGGCCTGCCGCCGTCGGCCGGGGAAACGGTCATCACCGGCTACGGCGTGGAACCGACGCCGACCTCTGGCATCCTGGCGCTGGCGTGCGCGGGCGGGTTGGCAGGGGTGGACGCGAACGACCTCGACTGGATCGCCGCCGTCAGCGCATTGAGCGACCTCGGCGACAAAGCGCCGTTCTCGATCATCGCCGCCGCGAAGAAACGCTACGGCGCGGGTGTTTTGCGCGACACCGTGACTTTGCTCAACGCCCCGCGGCGTTCGGCCAGCGGCGACGCCTCCGCTGCCCTGCAGCTCCTCCTGACCGCCAGCGGCCCGCGCGACATCGCCAAAGGCGAGGGGCCGCTCGTCGATTCCCTGCGCCGCGATAAGGAAGAGGTAAACGCCGCGTACAACGAAGCGAAGAAAGCGTCGCCCCGGTTCGCCAAGGAGGCGGCGGCGATCCGCATCCACACGCCCTGCCAGGTGCATCCGCTCGTGGCCCAAATCTGGCGGACGCGGCTGCCGAAATTCATTGTCATGGGCGTCAACACCGGCTACCGGCCGGGCTGGGTGCATTTCTCGGCGCGTTGCGGCAAGGACAAGAACCTCTTGGACTTTTTCCGTGACCACCGGCCTGCCGGCGCGGACTCGAAAACGTATGGTAACGGTCACGACCAGGCGGGCGGCGGTGCGCTGCCGACGGCGGTGTGGAACGAGTTCGCCCGCGAACTGGGTTTCGGCCCCGACATGCTGGTGGACGACGCGGTTCCCGGCCCATCCGCCGCCCCTGCCACCTCCGAAAATCTCGAACTTTTTCCCGCCTGATGACCGCCGTTCCTCCCCCGCTTTCCCGTCTCGGCTTCGCCGTGCTCGTCCTCGGCCAGCCCGGCCTCAAGAGCAGCGACACCCGCCGCTGGCAGAAGAATCCTCACTTGAAGACCTCCCTGGAGTATCTGCACGGGGTCTTCGATTACCTCGAAAAACAGAAGGTCACGATGTACCGCATGTCCTCCGACATCGCGCCGTACGTCACCCATCCCGACATGCCGCAATTCCACGGGCAGGTCGCGGAATCCACCGCCGAACTCGACGCGCTCGGCCGGCGCGCGCGAGAGATCGGATTGCGGCTGTCGTTTCACCCGTCGCAATACACGATCCTCAACAGCCCCGACCCGGAATTGAACCGCAAGAGCGTCCTGGACATCGAGAGTCAGGCGACGATCCTCGACCGGATGGGCGCGGGTCCGGAGGCGGTCATCATCGTCCACGTCGGCGGGGTGTACGGCGACAAACCGTCCGCGATGGACCGCTGGGTGGCGAGCTACCAGGCGCTGCCCGAGGCGTCGAAACGGCGGCTCGTGCTAGAAAACGACGACATCTCCTACACGGCCGCCAACGTGCTCGAAATCCACCGTCGCACCGGCGTGCCGTGCGTGTTCGATTCGCACCACTTTTGTTGCAACAACCCGGAGCGGCTGGACCTCGGGGAAACGGCCCGGCTTTTCCTCAAAACGTGGCCGGAGGGAGTGCGGCCGAAGGTCCACGTTTCCTCGCCGCGCACGCAAATGCGCGAACTCAAGCGCCGCAATCGGAAAACCAAAAAACTCGAAACCGTCGCGCTGCCGCCGGTCTGGACCGGGCACGCCGACTACGCGGACCCGTTCGCGTTCATCGACCTGATGCGCCGGTATCCGGCGGACGCGGAGTTCGACATCATGCTGGAGTCGAAGAGCAAAGACCTCGCGTTGCGCCGCCTGCGTAATGACGTGGTGCGCTACGCGCCCGATCTGGCCGGACGATTCGGCCTGGCCGCCGATGAGCCTGTCCCCGACGAGGAAGAGATTATCCTGAGTGAGCCGCCGCCAGTGGTGGAAGCGGCAGCCCTGCCGTAAAACGCGTCCGAACAGGCCGTCGCGGCCGGTCGTCAACAAGGTAGGGATGGCTCTCCGAGCCAATCCCTAGATTTCCGGTGAGGCGCTCCGTGCGTGCGACGGTCTTCCAAACCAAAATAGGGACTGGCTCGGAGAGCCATCAGGACCTTGTTGACGATGCGCCTGCGGCGCGGAATTCTTCCCGCTCTGTTACAGCTTCTTGAAGCTGTCGAACAGCTTGACGATCTGGTCCTTGTAGGTCGCTTCGGCTTTGGTGGTCACCCAGTAGGTGATCATCATCACCTTGCCGGGCTTGACCTCGGAGAACATCATCTGGATGTGCTCGGCGCCGGACTCGTCCTTGCCGCTGTATTCGAGCACTTCCCATTTCAATCCAGCCCCCTCGAATGAGCGTTCCTGCTTCGAGGACTTGTCGATGATCACTTTCTGGTCGGTGAGAAACTTGATGTTCTCGTTGACCAGGTCCGTCGTTTCCTTTTCTCCTTTGGCGACCTCGAAAAAGATCGTGGCGTCGCCGTCCTTGGACTGGCAGGAGATGCCGTTGTCCGTTTCTTCGCTCGTCCAACCAGCCGGCAGGCTGACGGACGCCACGGGCTCGTCGGACGGGATTTTGATGTCTTTGGCGAAGGCGCTGCCGGCGAGCAGCGGGAAGAGGCACAGGGCGAGGATGATGCGTTTCATTAGGGTTTGTTTTTTCAGGTTGTCGGCGTGCTCGGGTGCGAGCAGGCGTCCGGATGAGAATCGTAGCAGGAAGAAAGCCGGACGCTTCCAAAACGTCCGGCTCCGCGCAAATTTCCGGTGTTTTCCCCGCTCAGAGCCGCGAGCCGCCCGTGCTGACGACGTGGACGCTCGTGGCGTGCGCGCCCTTTTCGTCGCTGATCTCCTCGAACCGCACTTCAGCACCGACTTTCAGCTTGTCGAAATCCATGCCGACGAGACTGTTGCGGTGAAAATACACGTCGCGCCCCTGGAGGTCCGTGATGAAACCGTAACCCTCGGCCGCGAACAGTTTCGACACCAGCGCATGCGCGCCGTCGTCGTGCGTTTTGACCTTGTGGTGCTGGCGCGCCACGAGTTCCTTCAACTGACGCTCCATGCTGCGAAACGCGTCGCCGATGACCCTCGTCAGCGGCTCGTGCATCTCGTGCTTGGTCGGCTTCTCGTCGGCGACGAGTTCGTGGCCGGGCGGGACCGTCACGTCGATGCGCACGCGGAACGGACTGCCCGAGTGCTGG
The DNA here is from genome assembly GCA_964658285.1 of uncultured Verrucomicrobiota bacterium. Lineage (GTDB taxonomy): Bacteria > Verrucomicrobiota > Verrucomicrobiia > Chthoniobacterales > SZAS-18 > CAHJWO01. The sequence goes on along the minus strand of CAZZYS010000089.1, from coordinate 3,408 downwards.
GCGTGGTTGGGGTGCTCGATGACCACGTCGCAACGGCTGATGTGATCGCAGAACTTGTCGAGTCGGCTGGCTTTCTCCCTGACCAGTGCTTCAATTTCGTCGCTCTTGGCGACCCCACGGTAGGAAACTTCAATGGGTAATTGCATAGGGAAACGTGGTCCCGCTTCGGGCGGTGTCAACGCCGAGAAATATCCTGGAAGCTGATCACTCCGACGTTCGGAAGTCCTGCCTGGACACGGACGGGAAATATTGGCCGCGCAATTCCCGCCGCCACCACGCCCCGGTGCGTCGGCGTTCGGCGGGGTCGGTGAAACGGTATTCATAGAGCAGGGCCCGCACGGCGCACGGCGGGGCGTCGGGGAACGGGTTGTTTTCCACCAGCCCGAGCACGGCGGGCGAACCCTGGAGCAGCCGGAGCAGCAGCGGCTCGAACCACGGCAGCGCGTCGTCGCGGTCGAGCGCGGCGAACCACATCTGCCAGTCGAGCCGGGGCATGTACGGCGCGACGAAGCGCGGGGCGCGCGACGGGTCACCGGCCTTCCAGCGAAACGTGTAGGCGCGCCAGTTTTCGCCGTCGTTGCTGCCTTCGACGACGATCTCGGGCCGCTCGACGGTCATGGTGCGGAAAAGTCCGTAGTCGTTGAGCGAGCGAAACGGCGAAATGCGCACATAGGCGTCCTCCAACGGTCCCGGCCAGCGCGCCGCCGGAAAAAACGACCGCCAGAGCAGCAGCGCGCCGAAAACAACGTAGACCACGGCCACGGGCGCGAGCACCCAGGATGGCCAGCGACGGACGGGGGCGGGCATGCCCTCACCCGGTGCAGGGTTGGCGAGCCAGCGCGGCCATTGGCGGTCGTCGAGCAGCAACAGGCAAAGGGCGGCAGTTAGAAGATTAAAAAATCCGTAGTTGCCGGTCAGGGCGATCAGCGCCTGCAACAGCACCAGCAGCCAGAAACCCGCCAGCCGCACGCGTCGCGGACCCCACACGAAAAACGGCACGACCAGCTCCACCGCGAAGACGAACACCAGCGAGCAGGCCTGCCACCAGCCCGGTGCCTGGTGCGCCCACCAGCCGATCCAGGTCGGCAGCGGCTGGGTCTCGTAGTGGTGTTGCAACGCCGTCAGGTTGCGCCAGGTCAGGTCGCCGCTGGTCAGCTTGACCACCCCGGACATGAGCATGAAGCGGAACAACAACCAGCGCATCAAAAACAGCGCCACGCGCGACCCGGACCCCGCCGCGCCGCGCCAACCCGTCCACCAGCGCAACGGAGCCAGGAAAAGGCTCAAAAATCCGGTTTCCAGCAGCAGCACGTCCCATTGGAAACCCAGGAACGTCTGCCCCGCGGTCGCCAGCGACAGGTATGACACCCACAGGAGCGCGAGGCACAACGGCGGCGCGACGCCCACGATGAGTAGCAGCGCCAGGACCATGCCACCATCGCAGAGGAAATGCAGCGCGCCGTCCCCGCCACCGGTCACCCAGAGCAGGGTAGGCAAATGGAACACGCCCCAGGCGACCCCCTTTTGCGCGCGCACGTAACCCAGCAGCGGCGCGACCGGCAAAATCCCCTCCTTGCCGATCAATCCGTCCACCTGGACCCGCAACGACAGGAACGCGATGAAATACACCGCCCCGAGCGCCCGCAGAAACCACGTCCGCGCCGTTTGGAACGTCGCCCGGCGCAGCTCGTTGCCCCACAACCACCGCACCAACGTCGAAAACAACATCCGGTGCGTCGCCACGAAATGGTAGCTGCTCTCGCTGACCCGGCGCACGCCCGGCACGGTCCGGTATGCCCACAACGGCAGGCCCGACCACGGGCTTTTGCCCGCGTCGAAGATCAGCCGCAACACCGCTTCCGCCGCGCCGTACACCCGGCCGTCGGTTTCCACGAGCTTGACCTCCCGCGCGAACTCTTCGGGCAGGATCGACGGGAAATCCGCCCCGGCTTCCTGCGACGAGACGTAGTCCGCCCGGTCGCCCGTGATTTCCTTGATTCGCTCGACCGTCCGTCGGCAAAACCCGCAGTCGCCATCAAAGATCAGCAACGGCCGCTCGACGGGGCGGTCGGCGAACCGGGCTGGCATCGGCACCTCGTCCGGCGGCTCGGAAGACATGGCGGACTTTATAACCCCGCCGGGCACTACTCGGGCAACTGGAAAGTCTCGCCCACCTCGCGCAACGCCACCCGCTCCGGGTGCCGCGCCAGTGCCGCCTCGAATCGCCGGATCGGCTCGCCGAACGCCTCCGCGCTCAGTTTGAAGGTCTGATGATGCACCGGCAGGACGTGCAACGCGCCCGCCATGTCCGCCATCTCGACGGCCTGTTCGGGCGTGCAATGGCTGTTGATCCACGGGTCGTAAGCGCCGATGGGCATGATCGCCAGGTCGAACGCCCCGCCTGTGGTCGCCCCGCCGCGTCCGCGCAGCCGCCGGAAGCGCGGGGTAAACGACGTGTCGCCGCCGACGAGGATCGCCCGCCCGCCGCGCCGCAGGACGTAGCCGTTGTAACCGCGATGGTCGTCGGTGCGAATTCGCGCGCCCCAGTGCCTCACCTCGAACGCTTCGACCTCCAGTTCGCCGCCGTCCCGCGCCAGGGCCGCCGCCGAGCGGCTGAATTTTAATTTCGTGCCCTCGCCCCAACCCAGTTCTGTGACGTGCCTGCCCAAGCGCGTGCCACGCAGTAAATCCTCCGTCGCGTGCGCGGTCACCACGAGCGGCCGGCGGTCGAACTTCCGCAGCGTCCGCAGATCGAAATGGTCCATGTGCGCGTGGCTGAGCAGGATCAGGTCAATCGGCGGCAGTTCCCGGAACGCCAGAGCCGGTGCGACGTAGCGTTTCATCCCCAGCACGACGGGTCCGGCGAGGTGGATGCCCACGCGCGAACCCAGCACGGGGTCGGTGAGGATGTTCACGCCGTAAAAATTGATCAGCACGGTCGAATGCCCCAGCCAGGCGGCGGTGACGCGCGCGTCCGACCAGGCGGCGGGCGTGGGTTTGTGCGGGGCGGCGGGGACGCGGCGTTTGAGGTCGTCGGCGATGATCCTCAAAAAGCGCAACTCGCGCCCGGAAAAAGCCGGCAAACGCAACCGGCGCGGCAGGGAAAGTGTCATGGAAAGATTGACGATAATCTACTACACGCGCCCCCGTCCCACAAGGCGGGGACGCGTCTCCGGCGAGCCCCTGACTTCGTTTGGGTCACCTTGAACATCGGCGCGCGTTCCCTCCCGGGACAACACCGGCATCGACAAGCGAGCACGGCTGGCTAGCGTGGAAGGATGATGGCAGACGGTATCCCCTCCTCGCCGCCGGCACCGACCGCACCGGCGCGCCGTCCGTGGTACCACTGGCGGCGCTTCGGGCTGAACTTCCTCACGGTCTCCATCTTGGTCCACCTGTTCCTGGGCG
>CAZZYS010000088.1:0-14607 GCA_964658285.1 uncultured Verrucomicrobiota bacterium | reverse complement strand
GACCTTCAGGTTTTTCTTCTTGGCGAGCATCGCCTGGCCGATGGCCTGCATGAGATGGGTCTTGCCCAGGCCCACGCCGCCGTAGAGGAACAACGGGTTGTAGGTTTTCGCGGGCGTCTCGGCGACGGCCCGGCTCGCCGCCTGCGCGTACTGGTTGTTGTTGCCGACGACGAACGTGTCGAACACGTTGCGCGGATTCATGCCGCCGGAATTCTGCTCACCCGCTTCTGGGGTAGAGGCCGCCGCCATTTCGGAGGCCGGGATGCGGCTCTCGCCGGCGGACGCGCCGTTGCTGCCGTGCGAACCGTTCGCGCCGTTGACGTGGACCGCGCCGTTTTCGTTCTCCGCCGTCGCGCCGTCCAGGCGCGCCGTCGGCGTGGCGGTCGTGCTGTCGCCGTTCTCTGCAAACACGAACCTCATCTGGCGCGGCGCACCGAGCACGCCCATCACGGCCGACTGCACCAGCGGCATATAGTTACTCTCGATCCAGAGCTGGTGAATCGTGTTGGGCACGCGCAACGTCATTTCCTGCTCGTCGGCGCGCACGAGGTCGATGGCTGCGAACCATCGCTGGAACGTGTCGCTGCTGACCTGCGGTCTGATCGCGTCGGCGATGCTCGCCCAAATTTGCCGATAGCTGTCTTGCATGATGATAAACACGGCGCGCCCCGCCGATAGGTTCAAAAACTACTTTGCGGCACGTTTCGCCGCCCTTCCCAGACGCCAACCCTTCTTTGAGTCACTGCTCGTCGCGCTGCGACCGCCGGAGATAGCCGGACCGGACGGGCAAAGCGGAAAACAACGATCAGTTCACGATGCCGGCGGATTCACTTCTTCCGAGCCGACGAATAAAACGGACAGCCATTTTTTGGCGGGATCGGGAGGGTCGTGAAGAAATTCATGGAACAGATTTTTCGGATGCCGGGGGGCAATCGCAGGCGTTGACGAACAATTAGTAATCCGGGATGAAACGGACAAGTAAAAAATAAGGCTTTGGCGCAAATAAATCAGTGAAAAACCCGGTGAAAAAGCGGTGAAAATTTTTTTACAACCGACGTTCCACCTAGGGCTTCCAGAGGCACCGATTTTCGTGTTCCACAGCCCGTGTAAATGCCGGTTGGCCGGAAACTTGCTTAGTGCATTCCCCGAGTGGTGAACAATTTCCAGACTGTTCTGTGAACAGTTTTCACGGTCGCGCTGAAATCTCCTCCGTTCAGACCACGGCCGCGGAGGCTTCCACCAGAGGCTTGACGAGCACTTTCGAGTGACGCCCGCTCTGCTCGTACTTCTCGCGCCGTCCGACGGGCAAGGCATCCGCGCCAGCCTCGTGAAAGCCACCCTTTTGCTGCAGGTAAACAAACGCCTGCGTGGAGAGCGCGAACATCTCCTTGAAGCCCTCGCTGCGCGCGAGGTTTTCCACGAAGGTCATCAGCTTGCGACCGTAGCCGGCATTCTCCTGCGTCTTGCTGACGTACAGGCACGCCAGTTCCGCCTTGCCCTCCTCACGATACGGATGCAGCGCGATGCAGCCGGCGAGGTTGCGGTCGATCTCCAACACCCAGTAGTCCTCGATGCGCGCCAGGATGTCCGCGCGGGTGCGGCGCACGAGTTCCTCGTTTTGCACGGACTGCCGGATCAGGGTGAGGATGCGGCGCACGTCTTTTTTGAAGGCGCGCCGGATGTGCTGATATTCATTCGAGTGAACCATCGTGCCGATGCCTTCGCTGCTGAAGAGTTCGGCGAGGAGCGCTTCGTTGACGTGGCCGTCGAGCAAATGCACGCGCTGGATGCCCTGTCGGCAGGCACGCGCGGCGGCTTCGAGCTTGAGTTCGAGGCGGCGCTGGTCGGTATTTTTCAGCCGATGATTTTTGACGGCCTCCTCTGCCTCCTCGACCGAGAGTTGGCGCACGAGCTGGCCGTCGTCCATCCGCAGACTGCCGCTCTCGCAGAGGAAAATGATCTTTGCCGCGCGCAACGCTTCGGCGATTTCCACGGCGACGATGTCCGAGCTGATGCGGTAAGTCTTGCCGTCGCCGTCGAAGCCGAGCGGGGGTACGATGGGAACCATGCCCTGGTCGAGAAAAAGCTGGAGGCTGGCCGCGTCCACGCGGTCCACGCGGCCGGTGTAGAGCTGGTCCACGCCTCCCAGAATGCCGGCGGGGTAGGCGATGATGGCGTTGGCGTAGACGGCACGCAGGTCCACGCTGGTAAGCCCCTCCATGATCTCATGGGTCAGGCGGGTCGAAGCGTCGAGCGCGATGGCCAGCGTGGACTCGTCGGTGATGCCCGAGCCGTCGGAGTTGGTGATGGGTCGGCCGAGTTCCGCCGCGCGCTGTTCGATCTGGTGGCGTGCCCCGTGGACGATGACCACGCGAATGCTCAGCGAACGCAGCACGGCGAGGTCGAGCAGGACGTTGGAAAAATTCTCCGACTCGATGATCTCACCGTCGATGGCGATGACGAACGTCCGGTCGCGGAAGCGCGGGATGTACTGGAGGATACCGCGAAGGTCGGAAACTTGCATGGAGACGTGGATTCGTGGAATACGGGGAGGAACAATTTAGCAGCGTTTGGGGATTCTCAAAATGCTGAACACGCAACCTGTCCTTGCCAGCGACACGGTTTGCAGCTAATGTCAAAGCGTTTAGCCCCGGGAATCGTTTAGTTTTTCGTCTGGCTTGCAACTCTATGAAGCCACCCTCCAATGCCGGAGGTGACCTGCGCGCAAAAATCTTGCGCCTGCTCGCCTCGCCCAATTACCAGCCGCTCGACAAAGTCCAGCTCACCAAGAAGCTTGGCCTCAAGCCCGACGACCGCCCCGTCCTCAAAGAACTCCTGCGCGAGATGGAACTGGCGGGCGCCGTCGCCCGCATCAAGAAGGACCGCTACGTCAAGCCGGACATTGCCGACCTGTTTCCAGGCGTCATCAAATTCAACGACAAGGGATTCGCATTTGTCATCAGCGAGACGCCCGGCCAGCAGGACCTGTTCATCGCCGCCGAGAACACCTGGGTCGCGCTCCACGGCGACAAGGTGCTCGCGCGGGTAAACCGCGACGGCTTCGTGGACGCACGCGACCGGCGTTACCGTGGCCCGGAGGCGGGTCAGCGGCGCGAGGGACGCGTGATCCGCATCCTCCAGCGCGCCAACGAAACGGTCGTCGGCACGCTGCAAAAATCGAAGCAATTCCACTACGTCGTCGCGGACGATCCGCGCTTCATCCACAACGTCTACGTCCACCTCGGCCAGACCGTACTGCCCAAGCAGCCTGACATCGGGGACAAGGTCGTCGTGCGGCTGGAGCCGTGGGAGATGCGCCACGTCAACCCCGAGGGGAAGATCGTCGAGGTCCTCGGGCCTGCCGCCAAGGCCGGCGTGGACATGCTGTCCATCATCCGCAAGTACCACCTGCCGGAGGAGTTCCCACGCGAGGTCATGCACGCGGCGGAGCAGATTCCCGAGGAAGTGGATGAGACGGCCGCGGCCGCGCGAGAAGACTTGCGCAACGATTTCATCATCACCATCGACCCCGACGACGCGCGCGATTTTGATGACGCGATCCGCGTTGAGGAACTCCCGAGCGGCTGGCGGTTGGGGGTGCACATCGCCGATGTTAGTCACTATGTTTCGCCCGGCGGCGCGCTGGACCGGGAGGCGTTCGCGCGGGGCAACAGCGTGTATCTCGCCGACCGCGTGATCCCCATGCTGCCCGAGCGGTTGAGCAACGGAGTGTGTTCGCTCAAACCGAAAGTGGACCGGCTGACGTACTCGGTGTTTATCGACTTCGCGGGCGGCGGGCGGATCCGCTCGGTGCGGTTCGCGCGCACGGTGATCCGCAGCGCCGCGCGGCTGACGTACCGCGAGGCGTTCACACTGTTGCAGGGTTCGCCGAAAGCGTCGCCCATCGCGGCCGAACTCCACCGCGCCTGGAAGCTCGCGTCGTTATTGCGGCAGAACCGATTCAAGAACGGGTCGCTCGAACTCGACATGCCCGAAGTGAAGGTGCATCTCGACAAGGAGGGCAAACCCGTGCGCCTGGAGCGCATCGAGAACGACATCTCACACCAACTCATCGAAGAATTCATGCTCGCCGCGAACGAAGTGGTCGCGCGCGAGTTGAAGAACCGGCAGGTGCCCACGGTGTACCGCGTGCACGAGGACCCGGACGCCGACCGGCTGCTGGAATACCGCGATTTCGTGAAGAGTTACGACTACCACGTCGGTGACCTGACCCAGCGCAGCGAGGTGCAGAAACTGTTGCGCGCCGTCCGTGGCCAACCCGAGGAAGAGGCGGTCAAGCTCGGTTTGCTAAAAAGCCTCAAGCGCGCGATTTACGACACCTCACCGCTGGGACACTACGGATTGGCGAAGGTCAATTACACGCACTTCACGAGTCCCATCCGGCGTTACGCGGACCTCGTGGTGCACCGGTCTCTGGCGGTGCTCACGGGCGAGGAGAAGCGTGCGAAACTGGCCGCCGCCGACCTGACCAACGTCGCGGCTCACATTTCCGCCACCGAGCGAGTCGCCGCCGACGCCGAGCGCGAATCGGTCAAGCTCAAGAAGCTCGAATATTTCCAGAACCTGCTCCAGGAGCGTCACGCGAATTCGGACGGAGAGCCGACGACCTTTGCCGCGACTATCGTCGATGTTAGAAACTATGGATTGTTGGTCGAGTTACCCGATTTTGTGTTGAGCGGACTGGTGCACGTCTCCGAGTTGGATGACGATTTCTACCAGTTCGACGCGGTGCGACAGCGGTTCGTCGGCAAGCGCCGGCGCAAGGTGTACGCCATCGGCGATAAGATCGACGTGGAGGTCGCCGAGGTGGATACGTTCAAGCGCCAGGTGGATTTCCGCATCGCGGAACCAACTGACGACGAGTAACCCGGAAATGACAGAAGCGCCCGGCGGCGGGGGTTTGCCGCGCCGGACGCTCTGAAATCGGCCGACGGAACCGGCCGAACGGGAAGTTTCCGCTTACTGGAGGACGACGACCTTGTCCACCATCATGTCGTTGCCTTCCTTGACGTAATGGACGCGGACCTTCGCGTTCTTGCTGACCTTGGAGGCTTCGATCACCTTGCCGTCCGGGGTGACGTAGGAGACGGTCTTGCTGAACTTGTAATGCACGGGTTCGGCGGCCTCGGTGTGCAGCACGATGCTGGTGCCGGGGGTGTACTCGGTGATCGTGCCGGTGCTCTCGGTCGTGGTGGTCTGGGTCGTCTGATTGACGCCATCCGTGCTGGTGCTCGTGGTCGTCGTCTGTGACGTTTGCGCGAAGGCCGCGGAAGCGGTCAATGCCAGAACGCCGGTGATGCTGAGGATCAGTTTCTTCATGGGGTATTTGGGGTGTTTAGTTTTTGGTCGCCGCGTACTGTGGCGGCAAAGGTTATCGACTCCCACGCGTCACGATCTATTCAGAAAAAACTTTTTGCCCCATCAACGATTGGCGTCGTGGATCAGGTCGATCCAATGACAAAGAACCATCGGCGTCAGGACGTGGCCAGCGAGCATGTAAAACGCGAACGGCTGCACCGGTCCGAACCAGAGAACTAACGTCACGCTAAACGCACCTTGCAACAAACCGGCCAGGAACGCACCGACGATCTCTTGTAATACTGCCAGGGCGACAATCAAGCCGCACAAGGCGTACATCCCCTGCACATCGGGGTCCAACACACAGCCCGGCCACAGGGCTGACCCGGTGATGACCAACACGTAACAGACCGCCGCCCAGCCGAGCTGCCGTTGCCCGAGGCGGTGCCGCTCCCGTGTCAGCGCAAGCCGGGCGTGTTCCGGATGATCGGGATCAGCGGACGGCGTGGAGCACACGTCCGCCAACGGCGTGTGGCACATCACGCACGTCGGGAAACGTTCTTCGTTCGTCAGGGCACATTCTGGACAAATTTTCATCGCACGGTCCGGTGCGAATCAAAGCAAAAGCCGCGCCAATGGCGATCTATCCCAAGACCGGCCCGTGACCGATCAATGTGCGATGTGCGGCAGAAAGATCAGCGCTGCCACCGTGAAATAAATAATCAACCCCGTCACGTCCACCAGTGTGGCGACGAAAGGCGCGCTACTCGTCGCCGGGTCGAATTTAAAAAACTTGAGCACGAACGGCAGCATCGCCCCCGCCAGGCTTCCCCACGCCACGATGCCCACCAGCGCGATGCCCACGGCCGACGCCAGGATGTAAGGGTGCGCGCTGTACTGACCGTGGTCCCAACCCAACATTGTCCAGAGCGAGATGCGTGCGAAACCGACCACGCCCAGCAACGCGCCCAGCGACAGACCGCTCATGATCTCCCGGCCGGCGATGCGCCACCAGTCGCTGAGTTTTACCTCGCCGAGGGCCATCGCGCGGATGACGAGGGTGGAAGCCTGCGAGCCGCTGTTGCCGCCGCTGCTCATCACGAGCGGTACGAAAAGGGAAAGCGCCACGGCTTTTTCGATTTCTTCCTCGTAGGATTGCATGGCGGTGGCGGTGAGCATCTCACTGGCGAACAAAATGACGAGGCACGAGCCGCGCTTGCGGAATAATTCCCACAGGCTGCTGCTCATGTACGGCAGGTCCAGCGGAGCTTCGAGGCCGCCGAACTTGTGCGCGTCCGCCGTCGCCTCCTCTTCGGCCACGTCGAGCACGTCGTCCACGGTCACGACGCCCAACAGTCGGCCGCCGCCGTCCACCACGGGCAACACGGTGCGGTCGTACTTGCGGAAAAGAGCGACGGCGCTCTCCTGTGTGTCGGCCGCCGCCAGCGTGATGAACGAATCGTTCATCAGGTCGCTGACCTTGGCCTCCAGCGGCTTGGTCAAGAATTCGCGGATGCGCAGGTCGTCGATGAGCTTGCCCTGGTCGTCCAGGACGTAGAGAACGTTGAGCGTCTCGCTGTCGTGGCCGCGCGTGCGCACGTCGTCGAGCACCTGTTGAACGGTCCAGTCAGACTTGATGGCGATGAAGTCCGGCGTCATCAACCGGCCGACGCTGCCCTCAGGATAACCGAGCAGGCTCTGGGCGACGGCGCGTTCGGAAGGCGAGAGGGAGGCGATGAGTCCCTTGACGGCCTCGGGGGGGAGTTCCTCCAGGAGCGCTGTCCGGTCATCGGGGGACATCTCGTTGAGCAGGGCCACGGCCTGTTCGCGGCCCATCGAATGCAGCAATTCCTCCTGTTCCTCGGGGTCGAGATACTCGAAGACGCTGGCGGCCAGCGCCTGCGGGATGACCCGGAAGACGACGACCTTATCGCCTTCAGGCAGGTCGGCGACCACGTCGGCGAGGTCGGCCGGGGCCCACTCGGAGAAAAGTTCACGCAGGCGCGCGAAATCACGGGAGGCGACGAGGCCCTGGACCTCGGGCTGGAGCAGTTTGCCAAGCATGGGAAAAAAGGGGTGCGGTTGCAGGTTGCGGGCGACGAGGGCGATGAAAGACGGCGCATCCGCCTGAGCACGACGGTAACGGACGCCGCTACATCGTTGCACCCGGTCCGCAACTCGCAACCCCGAACCGGCTGCGTGCTTCAGAAATTCGCGCTCACGCCGATCCGCGCGTACGGCGCGGGGTGCGCCTTGAAGGTCTTGCTCGCGTCGCCGCGGTAGTACTCGAAATCGCGCGAGATGGCGTAGCCGCCGTCCAGGTCGATGTCGATCTGGTCGGTGGGCGAGAACGTGAGGCCGCCGCCGACGCGCGTCTCGCTGAAGTCGACCACGGCGTTGTTGAAGCGGCGGTCCTGCGGGCGGGCGCTGACGTTGTCGTCACGCTTGAAAGCTGAGCCGAGCAACTCCGCGCCCACGTAGAAATCGAGTTTCTTGCTGTACGAATAAATGATCCGCGGCGTCGGCGGCCGTGCCTCGATGCGCAGATGATTATTGAAAACGTAGATCGCACCCAATATCGGGTAAAACGGGTAATGGGACAGCGCCGAGTACCGCACTCCCAGCAGGAGGTAAAATTTCTTGCCGATGGGCACGATGCCGCCGATGGACGTGGGCACGTCGACGTTGCCCAGGCCCACCGACCGGATGTCGGAATAGTAGACGCCCGGCGTGGTCTCGATGAAGGCTCCCACCTCGCCTTTGACGACGTACTCGAGCGCCACCGTGCCGGTCAGGCTCTGGAGGCTGCTGGGTAACGGCGCGTTGGTCGTCCCGAAATCGAAACGTTCGTAGTCCACCCCCAGTTTGAGGTATAACTTGCCGGAGACCAGGAAGCGATGCGCGTAATCGACCGAAAATTGCGATTCGTCGAACGAACCGTAGGAACGCTCCGCCGGTCCGCGAAACTCTTTTTCGCGGAAAGTCGAGCTGCCGACATAGGTCGATTCTTCTTCAAAAACGTCCACCGCGGTTTTCTCGCTGTCGTCCTTGACGACGGCCGTGGCCGGGGGCTTCGCGTCGTTGGCGCTGCTGACCGCATCGGGCGCGCTGGCCCGGCCGGCGGCGGGCAGGAGCAGGGCCGGCAACAGCGGCAAAAGCCACCGGCAAAACGCGCGCGGGGTGGGGCGGATAAACATGGCGCTATGTTTGGCGTAAAGAGCGGACTCGCACAAGCGCCAAGTCGGGGATAAATTGCCGCGAAGGATGACGGATGCCGGATGAAAGATGAAGAGCGGAATGCAGAGGGAAAAGACGACACCTGGGAGGCTTGAATTCCTTACAGGTCTGTCACGATTCTTCTGATTCCGCCTTCTGTTTTCCGTCCGTCATCCGTCATCCGTCATCTCTTCTCTCTATGCCCGTCCAGTTCCGCGATTATTACGAAACGCTCGGTGTGTCCAAGACCGCCACGAGCGACGACATCCGCAAGGCGTTCCGCAAGCTCGCCCGCCAGTACCATCCCGACGTTGCCAAGGACAAAAAAACGGCGGAGGAAAAATTCAAGCAGATCAACGAGGCGTACGAAATCCTCAGCGACAAGGACAAACGCGAAAAGTACGACCGGCTGGGCGCGAACTGGCAGCAGTACGAACGGGGCGGCGGCGGTGGCTACCCCGGCGCGGGCGGGCGGCCCGGACGCGGTGGGGGAACGCAACCGGGGCAGGGCGGGGTCGAGTTCGACTTCGGCGGCACGGGGTACAGCGATTTCTTCGAGCGATTCTTTGGCGGCAATCGCGGCCGTGGCAATGGGGGCGGAGGCGGGGGCGGGTTCGATTTCTTCGGCGGCGGGGGCACGGCCGCACCCGAGCGCGGCGCGGACGTGGAGGCCGACATTTCCGTGACGCTGGAGGAAGCGTTGAAAGGTTCCCGCCGGCCGATCAGCCTGCGCCGCAGCGACGCGGGCGGTCAGGTCAAGACCGAGACCTACGACGTGCGAATCCCCGCGGGCGTGCACGAAGGGCAGCGGATCCGGCTGCGTGCGCGCGGAGAGGCGGGTTCCGACGGCGGGGCGTCCGGTGATCTGTACCTGCGCGTGCGGCTGGCTCCGCACCCCGACTTCCGCGTGGAGGCGGGCGGCGATCTCTATTACGATCTCGCCATCGCCCCGTGGCGCGCCGTCCTGGGCACGGAGGTCCAGGTGCCCACGCTGGAAGGGACGATGAAACTGAAGATCCCCGCGGGCGCGCAGGTGGGGCAGCGTTTCCGGCTGCGCGAGCGCGGCCTGCCCAAGACCGGCGGCGGGCGGACGGACCTGTACGTGCAGGTGGGCGTCACGCTGCCCGAGCAGCTCAGCGCGCCCGAGCGTGCCCTGTGGGAGCAATTCGCGGCGCTGGACGGGCACGAATGACCGCCGTCGTGGACGCTTCAGGCAGGACTATAAATAGAAACCGCCCGGCCTGGAGGAAGTTTCCTCCACGCCGGGCGGCGATCATTTTCGCCGGTGAGGGCGAAGGGTTACACGTAGTTGAGGTGGCCGTAGCCGCAGGTGAACCAGGTGTAGCCGGCCGGGATGAAATAGGTCAGCCCGCAAACGCCGCACGAGTAGTAGGAACCCGAGGACATGTGACCGGAGACTTCGGACTCTTCCTTGGGCGCGGCGCCCTTGTAGCCCTGATCGGCGGGCAGGTCGCTGCCCTCCGGCACTGGCTTCCCCTTTTTGACGATGAACGGTTCTTTGGTTTCTTCAGGCATATTCTCTAGCGTTGGTTGGTTGGTTGGTTGGTTCTAGCGGTGAGGTCGGAACGCCTGCACCGGTGAGGGCCGGTCGATGTTTTACCGAGGGCGATTTCAATTTGCAACCCAAAGCGTGAGAGGAAATTGGTCGGGGTTCGGTGTCTGGTCTTTCCGGCGGTTTTTCGGGTGCCGGCGTTCGTGGTTCTCGCAGCAGGAACGCGGTCCGGGGGCGGACTTGCAAAAAAGTTCCGGCCGCGGCTCAAAGCGGCCGGATGACGACCGGTGACGCCCGGGGCGCGGGTGTCCGCGCGGGTGCGGGTACCGGTGTCGGGACGGCCACGGGCGCGGGCGGTTTGCCCTCGCCGTCGATGTGGACCGTCACCCCGACCGTCAACATCTGGCTGAGCTTGACGGCATCCCAATTCGCCAGCCGGATGCATCCGTGGCTGGCCGCGCGGCCGATGGTCTCGGGGTTGTTGGTGCCGTGCAGGCCGATGCCGCTTTTGTCGAGCCCCATCCACACGATTCCCACCGGGCTGTTGGGACCCGGCGGCAGGTTGACGAACTCCGTGCTGCGGACGCCGTGTTCGAGCATGCTCTCGTCGTAGCGGAAAAAAGGCAGGCTGTTCATCGTCTCGATCTTCCAGGTCCCCGGCGGCGCGGGCAGCGTCGTGGAACCGGGCGTGATGGGGAAACTGGCCAGGAGTTGGCCGTCCTCCAAAACGTCGAGCATCTTTTCCTTCGTGTAGACCATGACCTCGCGCGGCCGGAATTCGGGCCGTGGCGTGAGCGTGTGGCCGTCCTTGCCGACGGCGACCCCGCGGCCGACGTAGAGCGGTTCGGCGACGTTGGGCACGCGCACGGTGTCGCCCGGCGCGATGTGGTCGAGGTTGCGGCTAGGATTGAGCTGGCGGAGGAAATCCTGGGCGGCGTGGAAGCGTTCGCCGAGGAGTTCGACGGTCGAGGTGTAGGGCAGGGTTTTGAGCCGGCCCTGGGCGGCGCGGGCCTCGGGGATCGGACCGACCGCCGCGAGGTCGTCGGCGGTGATCGTGTAGCGGGCGTAGGGTTGGATGTCGCGGATGGCGGGAAGGGCAGCCAGGAGCGCGGGGCCAACCGGCGGCAGGGCGCGGTGGGTGGCGAGGGCGTAGCGGGCGAGGGCTCTGCGGGTGAATTCGCCCGGTCGGCCGTCGAGTTTGCCGGGAGCGAAGTTCTCGTGTTCGAGAAAAATCTGGAGGCGGGTGGTGTCGTCCGGAGAGAGCGCGGAAGGGGTGGAGGTAGATTTTGCGCTGGAAGGGACCGGTGTGGACTTGGGGTAACGGAAGACGCCGCCGGGCGGCGAGAATTGGGCGCGGGCCTCGGCGGTGACGGCGAGCAGAAACGCAATCAGCAACAACGGCAAACGGACGGAAAGCGGGCGCATGAGGCGACAATGTAGCCCTGCCGTCAATTCGTTTCCCCATCCACGGCCCGACCGTGGCGCGAATGGTCAACGGAGATTCCTAACGCCATGTCCGCGCTCGCCTACATCCTCGACACTTTCTACCTCAACAAGCCCATCGAACTGGTCAAACAAACGGCCAACGAATGGATCGACGACAAGTGCCCCACGCTCGGCGCGGCGCTGGCGTATTACACGGTGTTCTCGCTCGCGCCAATCCTCCTGATCCTGATCTCGGTGTTCAACCTCTACATGCACGGCCACGGCGAGGCGCAGCAGCAGATCAAGGATCAGGTCGGCCAGTTCGCGGGGGACAGCGGCGCGCAGGTCGTCGGCAATATCCTCGACACCTATGCCAGCAGGCCCAAGGCGGGGGTCGTTGGCACGGTCGTCGGCGTGGTGATCGCGCTGTTCGGCGCGAGCGGGGTGTTCGCCCAGATGCAGGAATCGCTCAACACGATCTGGGGCGTCAAGGCCAAGCCGGGGCAGGGGATCATGGGCTACATCAAGTCCCGCTTCATCTCGTTCGGAATGGTCGGCGGGGTGTGTTTCCTCCTGCTCGTATCCGTGACGGTGACGGCCATCATCAAAGGGCTCAGCGACAAGCTCAACGGCGTCCTGCCCGGCGGTTCCGTGCTGGCCATGATCGTCTCCATCGTGCTGAACCTCGTGGTCATCACGCTGCTCTTCGCGATGATCTTCAAATTCCTGCCCGACGCGAAGATCGCGTGGAGCGACGTGTGGATCGGCGCGGCGTTGACGACCGTGCTCTTTCTCATCGGCAAGCAGGCGCTCGGGCTCTATCTCGGCAGCGGCAGCGCGGGGTCCGCCTACGGGGCCGCCAGCGCGATGATCTCGACCTTCGTCTGGGTGTATTACTCGTCGCAGATTTTGCTGTTCGGCGCGGAGTTCACGCAGGTTTACGCCAATAAGTATGGCTCGCAGATCGAGCCCGTGGAACACGCCGTGCGCGTGCAAAAGAAGGAGATCGAGATTCCGGGTTGAGGAACGTTTGCCGATGGTGAGACCGACCCATTTTGGGCTTGCCATGAAGCGGATAGGAAAGATATACCTCCTGCCTCGATGAAAATATCCTCCCAGCTTCGGGCGCTCTTTCTCTCAGGGGTTTTGCTGTTGGCCGTTGGCAACGCCAGCGGACAGGAAACCTTCAAGATTCTGAGCATCCGGCAGACGTTTTCCGCCGATCTGATCCATGTTGGCCACGACTGGCGCAAAGACCTGCCGAGGCGCATGGATGTCACCCTCCAGGTTCAAGCTGACACGCCCGGATCGTCCATGTTCGTCCACGCGTATTTTTACGACAAAGACGACCATCTCGTGGCCAAGTACAACAAGCCCAACGGCGTCTGGACCTCCACGCAGCAGGGACTCTTTGAGGTCGAAATACCGTCGACCCTGTCGGCCAGCCGGATGAACGACGTGTATTTCGCGCTACCCGAAGACCTCCAGGCGAAGAAGTGGACGACGATGCTGGTAGTCTTCGGGAACAAGGACAAGGTTGTCGCCACCTCCATGCCCAGCGCCGAACTGCCGAAGCTGGACTTCCCCGAAAAGGCGAAGCTCGCCCCGCCGAAGCAACCCTGACCCGGTTTCAGGCCGGAGCCGCCGCGTGCAGCGGGGCGAGGCGGTGTTTGAGCAATCCGCCGCCACGGCGTGCGCTCACGGCCTCGATCTCCGCGACGATGGCCAGCGCGATCTGCTCGGGCGATTCCGCGCCAATGTCCAACCCGGCCGGACCGTGCAGGCGGCGCAGCGACGCCTTGCCCAAAAAAGGGGAGTCCGCGCCGGATCCGGCGGCGATCTCCGCCAGCAACTGATCCGTCCGGCGCCGCGGGCCCAGCACGCCGATGTAGTCCGCCTCCGAGGCGAGCAGCGCGCCGAGGACCGCGCGGTCGTGGAGATAATTGTGCGTCATCACGACGGCGGACTCGCCCGGCTCTATCGGGATGCGTTCGCCGAACGCCGTGGGCGGGCAGTGGATCAGTTCATCGACGCCAGGGAAACGCTCCGGCGCGAGGTAGGCGCGGCGGCCGTCCACCACGCGGATGCGCCAGCCGAGTTCCTTGGACAGACGCGCGACCGGCACGGCATCGTAACCCGCCCCGCAGATCAGCAGGGAGCGCGGCGGACGGACCATGTCGAGAAACACTTCCACGCGGCTCGCACGGGCGGTGGCGGGATATTCACGCAAGCCGGGGTCCGCCTCATCGCGCAGGACGGCGCGGGCGTCGGCCGTGATGGCGTCGGCTAGTTCGTCGCTTTCGAGGCGATGAATGGACCCGGCGCTTTCGTCCACCGAGGCCAGCCAGAGGGTGTCGCCCACCGCCGGGCCGACACCGGCGGCGGAGGGTTCGGCCGCGATCACGGTGGCCAGCGCACCGGGGCGGCGGGTTTCGAGCGCGTGGCGGATGCAGTCCACGGGGTTGACCGTGCCGGTGGAGACGTTCAGCGGCTGGATCAAAATGTGGACCACCCCCTGGCAGCCCAGACCGGTGCCAAAGAGAATATCGCCCTCCGCCGTGGTGTCGTAACGCACGATGGCGGCGCGGCCGGTGGCAATCGTCTCCAGGGCATGGGCGCGGGCATCGTCTTCCAGGCAGCCGCCACTGATGGAACCGAGAAAATCCGCCCCGACGCTCCCCGCCCTCCCGCCGTCCTCGGCCGGGGGCAGGACGAGCATCCGCGCGCCGGGTCGGCGGTAGGTGGAACCGGAGGTTTTGACGACCGTCACCAGAGCCGCCGACAGGCCCCGGGCATCCGCGTGGGCGTAGGCTTCGACGATGGCGCGGAGTTCCTTGTGGGCCATGAAGGGAGTCTGAAAATCAGCAAAGGGGCAGGCATCTGAGCATAGCCCGATTCGCGGGAACCCGCGAGCACCGGCCTTCTGAAAAAAGAAGGGACGAGCGCGTGTAAACGCTCGTCCCTTGGGGTGGGGGAGGGAAAGAGTGGGCCCGGTGACGCAGAGAACTACTTGCAGAGATAGGGAAATGCCCTCTCCATGCGCAAGCAAAAAAGTTGTTCAAGAAAACGTGTGAGCAGATTCTGAACAGGCCGTTGCGGCCGGTCGTCCTGTAAGGTCCTGATGGCTCTCCGAG
>CAZZYS010000087.1:0-14699 GCA_964658285.1 uncultured Verrucomicrobiota bacterium | reverse complement strand
GGGCAACGCCCTAGGAAAGAATGGAGAGGAGCGTCAAGCCCTGAAGGGGCGATTCATTTCGACTCGCCACCTGAATGAATCGCCCTTTCAGGGCTTGGCAGAAACCCTCGTGTACCTGGGGCGTTGCCCCAGGCTCGTATGAAGCCGCGCCTTTGGCGCTCCGGCGCGGCGGGCAGAGTCGGTTACATTTCCTGTGAAAATGTCTTGCAGAAGAATTCCCGCGCCGCAAGCGCGTCGTTCCAAAGTCCTGCTGGCTCCTTGAGCTGTTCCAAAGATTAGCATGGATAATCTTAGCACGCGGAAAATTTGGGTCCGCTCGCAGAGCCGTTCCTACCCGCTGTTACAAACGCCGCTGGCGCAGGGTGGGCCGGTCAAGTCCCCGCATCTTTCGACTCGCGCCCGCGCTGCTTGAGCAGGACGGGTAACCCGGGAAAGGGGAAGGTCTCGCGCAATTTGTTCTCCAGATATTTGCGGTAGCTGTCCACCAGCAGACCGGGATCGTTGACGAACATCAGGAACGCCGGCACCGGGATTGGCGAATGGGACTTATCCGCGAGTTGCGTGGCGTAGAGCAGCTTGAAACGCCGGTTCATGCGGGTCGGCGGCGGTTGGAGTTCGACGGCGGCGTGCAGCAGCCGATTGAGCGGCCCGGTGCCGACGGTTTCCGTGGCGGCGCGGCGGGTTTTTTCGATGGCGGTGAACAGACGTTTCACCTGCTCTCCCTTCAAGGCGGAGAGCGCCACGAGCGGCGCGAACGACATGAAAAATAACTCCGCCCGCGCGTTGTCCAGCCACGCCTCGCGGAACTCCCGCAGCCCGGCACGCGAACCCTCCGGCGGCGTCAGGAGGTCCCATTTATTGACGGCCACGATGCACGGTTTGTTCGCTTTCTGGATCAACCCCGCGATCTGGCGGTCCTGTGCCGTGATCCCCGCGCTGGCGTCGATGACCAGCACGCACAGGTGCGCGCGACGGATGGATTCCTCCGAGCGCATCACGCTGAAAATCTCCGCCGAATTGTCCCGCTTGCCACGGTGCCGGATGCCGGCGGTGTCGATGAGGACGTAATCCTTGTCGTTGAACCGGCACGGGATGTCCACGGCATCGCGCGTGGTGCCCGAAATATCGCTGACGATGGTGCGCTGCTGACCCAGAATGGCATTGGTCAACGAACTCTTACCCACGTTCGGGCGACCCACCAGCGCGAGGCGCGGGACCCGTGGTTTGGCGTCGGCGGTCGGTTCGTCGCCGTCCGCGTCCGGTACCTCCTCTGCGCCGCGGCCGATCTTTTCGACGACGGCTTCGAGCAGTTCGCCGATGCCGCGGCCGTGCGCCGCGCTCACGCCGTGCGTGCCCGCGAAGCCGAGCCGGGCGAATTCACCCTCCAGCGGGCTGTGCATGTCCTGGTCGATTTTGTTGATGACCAGCAGCACCGGCCGGTCCGCGCGCCGCAGACGCCGGGCAAGATCGTCGTCCACCGCCGTGAGGCCCGCGCGCCCGTCCACGACGAAGAGCACCAACGCCGCCGTTTGCAGCGCGATGTCTGCCTCGGCGTGCACGCGGTCGGAGAACGTGCCGTCCACCTTCTGCCCGATGCCGCCCGTGTCGATGATCTCGAAGGGCTCGATCCCCCGCCCCGGACGGCACTCGGCCACGATGCGGTCGCGCGTGATGCCCGGCTGATCGTGCACGATGGAAATCTGCCGGCCCGCGAGCCGGTTGAACAACGCGGACTTACCCACGTTTGGGCGGCCGACAATGGCTACGGTGCGGTTGTTGTTTTCGTGGTCGATCATACCCGCTTACTAACTTCCAATGCCTCGGCAGCAGGCCGGGCGTGTTCGTGGTGCTGGAGCTGCCGGATGCCGTCGATGACGTAGCCGATACCCGAGAGAAAGGTGAAGACCCCCGCCAGGGCCACCGGGACCGTCGGATTGACGAGTCGCAGTTGCAGCATGACCCAGCCGAGGGCAATCATCTGGAGCACGGTGGCGATTTTACCGGTCCAGCGCGGCCGGACGTGCACGTCGCCGTTGAGATAATGCAGCCCGAAGCTGCCCGCGACGATCACCACGTCGCGCGTGATGACCAGCACCGGGAACCACAGGGGAAAATGGTAGCCCCAGTCGCTGAAGGTCAGCGTGAGCAAACCCGCGAGCAGCAAGCCCTTATCGGCGATGGGGTCGAGGATCGTGCCGAGCTTGCTGCGCTGGTTGTAGCGGCGCGCCACGTAGCCGTCGAGTCCGTCGCTGACGGCGGCGGTCAGGAAAACGAGGATCGCCGCCAGCCGCAGGTATTCATTGCGCTCGCCGTGCTGCACGCTTTCGCCGTAGTACACCGCCAGCATCACGAAGACCGGGATGAGCAGGATACGGACGATGGTGATCTTGTTGGCGGTCGTCATGGCGGCGCACGGAGGAGTTGCCACTCTAGCGCAGAATCACCCGGTGAGCGAGTTTCCCATCCCGCAACTCTTGTCAATGGGCGAACGCTTATCCAAGGGCGCATCCAAAATGTTAATAGGCTGGACTCTGCCTCCGCCGGTGCCGATCATCTCGCCGTACAAACCCCCGCTCATGCATTACAACGATTTGATTCAGCTTTACTTCGAACGCTCGGGTGCGTTGCAAGGGTATTGGACTCTCTGCGTGGTGATTATAGGCGCTCTGCTGGCATTTTCATCCTTGCGCAAAACGCCCGATCCGATCACCACGGTTCTGGTCACCGTGCTCTACGTGATTTTCGCTTACCAAAATCTTTCCGGACTGCACGATGCCGCCGTGCAAAGGCTGGCCGTTTTGCAGGCCATCAAGCAGTCAGCGCCCGGTGGCCCGGACGCGGCGGAAACCAGGTCGATGCGCGAGGTTTTCGAGCCGACTTTGACGCCGGTTTCTTACGAGAACATCAGAAATTTCCACGTCACCAGCGATGTCCTGACGATTGCCGCTCTCTGGGCCATGGAACTCCGCCGCCGAAGGAAAGTTCCGACGGAATCCAAAGCCTGATCGTCCGCCGCGCGGATGTTCAAGTAAAGAAGTAGCGGGTCAGGTGAAAAAATACCGGCGCGGCGAAACAGATGGAGTCAACGCGGTCCAGGACCCCCCCGTGCCCCTGGATCAGCGTCCCGTAGTCCTTGACTCCCCGGTCGCGTTTGATCGCGGACATGGTCAGTCCTCCGCCGAAACCCAGCAAGGTGATGGCGAGACTCATGCCCGCCGCCTGCCACGGGTTGAAGGGCGTCGCCCACCACAGGGCGGTGCCGAGGGCCGTGGCGCTGCCGATGCCGCCAACGAAACCTTCCCAGGTTTTGCTCGGACTGATGCGCGGCGCGATGGGATGCCGGCCAAACAGCTTGCCCCAGACGTATTGCAGCACGTCGCTGGACTGCACCACGAGCAGGAAGAACAGCAGCAGGCGCGCCCCACCGTTCCGGCCCAGCGGCAGGGTCATCAACGCGGGAGCGTGGCTGACGCAATACACGCACACCATCAGCGCCCATTGCGTGCGTGAGGCGCGTTCCAGGAAATTTTCGTATTCACCGCACACCGCCATCCGCACCGGGATGAACAAGAACGCGTAGACCGGGATCATAATAATGAAAAGCCCGTACCATTCCGTCGCCACGAGGTAATACTGAAACGGGGTGATGATGAAGAACACCCAGAAAAGGGCATGATGATCCCCCGCCTGCGTCGGCGTGAGCGTGATGAACTCACGCAGCGCCCAAAACGACGCCAACCCGAAGAGCACGCAGGCACCGATCTTGCCCAACAACAGCGCCACCGCGCACACCGCGACAATCACCCACCAGGCGCGCAGGCGCGCGTTGAGATTGGCAACCGTTGCCCGCGTGGCCTCGGTGGTCTTCGGCGACCGCGTGCGTTTATGTAGAATGTAACCGATGACCGAGGCGACCGACAAAAACCCGAACACTCCACCGATCAAGGTCAGGGTCTGGGTGTCGTTCAGGCTGTCCATTGGTCAAGATTGGGTCAGGGTCTAGAGTTGCCGCAGGCTGTTCACGGCGTGGCGGGCCCGGTCCAGGAACGCCGCTTTCCCCTCGTCCTCCTCCACTCGCAGCGGCGCGCCGAAGCTCAGGCCGCCGAGCACGGGCACCGGCAGCAGTTCACCTTTGGGCAGGATGCGGTTCATATTGTCGATCAGGACGGGGACCATTTCAACGTCGGGCCGGTGCCGGCCGAGATGGTAGAGACCACTCTTGAAGGGACCGGCGACCGGCCCCTTGCCGCGCGTGCCTTCGGGGAAAAAGATCAGCGAGTGGCGGCGGCCGTCTGCGAGCGCCGCGACCAGTGGTTCGAGCGGGTGGTGGGCGTGCGCGCTGATCCGCTGGCGGTCGATGAGCACGGCGTTGAACACCCGGCTGGCGAGGTGGCGGCGCACGGGGTCAGCCGTCCAATAATCGCGCGCGGCCACGGGGCGCGTCAGCGCGCGGGCCTGCGGATGCAAGGCGGCCCACAGGACGAGCGCGTCGAGGTGGCTGGTGTGGTTGGCGAAATAGATCCGCTGCCGGGTACTGGGTTCGCAACCGATCCAGCGCACGCTGCTGCCGGTGAGGATTTTGATCAGCGTCGCTAGAATGGCGGCGCCGAGCGGGGAAGAAGTGGTAG
The DNA here is from genome assembly GCA_964658285.1 of uncultured Verrucomicrobiota bacterium. GTDB lineage: Bacteria > Verrucomicrobiota > Verrucomicrobiia > Chthoniobacterales > SZAS-18 > CAHJWO01. The sequence goes on along the minus strand of CAZZYS010000087.1, from coordinate 10,071 downwards.
CGGGCACGGCGCTTCTCCAGTTTGCGGCCCTGCGACGATTTCGGGAAGCACATTTTCGCGGACGACGGCCCGGCAGACCAGCGCCACCACATACCCTCCGAGCAGATCGATCACATGGTGCTGGTACACCAGCAAAGTGGAAACACCGATCAGCCCGAACCAACCGGCGCAAGCGTAATACACGGGCGGGAACCGCCGCGTGTGCCGCCCGTAAACCCTCCACAACAACGCGCGCAAGCTGATGTGCAGCGAAGGGCAGAGGTTGTAGGGCTGATCGAGTGCATTCAGCGGCGCGAACAGGTTCCCCAGCCATCCGGTGACCGCCGGGCGGGGCCACCCGTAGCGCAGGGGAAACAACAGAAATCCCGCCGCCGAAAGCGCGATGGCCAGGGCGATCCGCCACGCGTGGACGCGGAGTTCGGCGCGGGTGCGACACAGGAAGAACGACCCGGCGAAGAACAGGTCGATGGACATGTACGGAACGATCATCGACGGCACGAAGGGAATGTGGCGTTCCCACCCGAAGAAAAACGTCCCCACGTCGTGCCGGTGCGCGGTGAAGGCGTTGCACCATCCGTAGACCACGAAGAAACCGGGACCCAGGAACGCGAGCCACAGCGAGGCGGCGAGCCAGGGTCGGCCGTAGGGAGGATTCATCGGAGAAAGCTCAGGCCGTTTTCTCCGTCTTGCGCGCCAGCGAGACCGTGAAGATGCCCCACCGGTCGATCTCCATCGCAATTTTCTCGAAGCCCGCCGCGCGGACGAGCGCGTCCATCTCGGCCTGCGTGCGCCGGCGCATGACCCAGGGTTGTCCATCACGGTTCGGCAGGACGCGCGCGATCATCTCGATCTGCGGATGCCACGGCTGGTTGGTGTAGACGAGGAAACCGCTATTTTCCAGCGCGGCATGGATTCCCCGCAGAGAGTCGAGGACGGGTCGGTTGGCGGGAAACAATTCGTACAACCCGGAGACCACCGCCACGGTGGGCCGGGGCGTCAGCCCGGCGAGCGCCTCTTCGTCGAAGGCGTCGCCCTGTTCGTACACCGCCACGGCGGCCAGTCCCATTTTTTGCGCCAGCGCGCGGCCCGCGGCCAGACCGCTCTCGCTGCGGTCACGCAGGCGGGCGGTGATGGGCAGGTGGGGGTGTTCCCGCATGATTTCCAGCAGGTAACGCCCCGGCCCGGCGGCGATGTCGAGCAGCCGCAACGGCAGGCCGGCGGCACCGGCGCGTGCGATGGCGGTCCCGACCAGCTTGCGCAGATGAATCCGACGCTGGCGGATGCCGCGCCAGCCGATGGCATTGAGGTACTGGCCATCGATCAGGCGTCCCAGCGGGGTCACCCCACGCGGGGTGTTTTCGTAGATATAATCGAGCGATTCCCCGGAGTCGAAGCCGGTGCGGTGACCGATCCGCACCCCGTCGCTCAGGCGGCACATCGAACCGAGGCCGAGACGTTGCGCCGTGAAGGAAACTTTTTTCGCGGAGAGCAGCCCCAGCGAACGGTGCAGCGCATCGTGCTCGCGGCAGGTGTAGCCGCGTTGGTCGGCGGCCAGCAACTCCCGGGGGCTTTCCGGCGCGTGCGCGAAGGCGTCGTCGAGGAAGTTTTTTACCTTGCGAAACACCGCCTGCCGTCCGCGCTCGTGGAAGATCGCGTGGGACGAACCCGCGAGCACGTCGAAATGTTTGATCGGCGACGACAGCCGCTCGAAAAACTGCTGTTGCGGCCCCCGGCGCACCACGGCGTCCGACCCGGCGGCGAGGACGAGCGTGGGCGTGCGGATCGCGCCCGCGTCGGCGAGCAGACGGGTCGAGGTATCGTGGAGATCGAGCAGGACGCGCACGCTGATCTGGCGCGAGATGTGGGTGTCGGCGTCGTAACGGCGAGCCTCGACCGGATCATGCGTCAGGAGTCGCCCGCCGACGTAACTGCGGATGGCGGCGAGAGGTTTTGCCTTCTGCAACAGCCGCAGCCCGGGAATCGCCAGCGGGACGTAGAGCTTGACCCGGAAGGCGGGCGTGGCCAGGACCAGCGCGCGAATGGGCGGCGCGAAATCGTGCACCCAAGCCGCGGCGACCACCGCGCCGACGCTGTGAGCGACGACCGCGAAGTTTTCGAGCGGGAGTTCGTGGGCTTCGCTCAGGTGCCGCGCGAAAGCCTCCAGGTCGCGGACGTAAACCGAGAAATTTTCGGCGTCCCCGCGTTCACCCGGAGAGCGCCCGTGGCCGCGCGCGTCCCAGGCGAAAATCGCGGTGCCGGGGCCGGAGAGTGCGCGGACGACCTCCTCCCAACGGCCGGAATACTCGTGCCCGCGGTGCAGCAGGATGACCGCCCGGCTCAATGGCGTCTCCGCACGATCCGCCGGCAGCCAGGCGCGGTAAAACAACGCCACGCCGTCATGGCTCTCGAAGTAGAAATCGCCGGAGCCGGGCTCGTCCGCCGCCGCAGACGACAGGGCTGGCGACGTAGCCGGGGAGGCAGAGGTGTTCATGGTTGGATGGTGATCGACGTTAGACGGTGAAATCTCCGATCTCCAATCGATAATGCGTTGCCGAACATCGACTTTCCCGATGTGGCAGGGTGGGACCGCTCAGCTCGCATCCAACTCCCGGGCGATGCGCGCGGTGCGCCGCGCCATCGTGAAAACCGACCCGAGAACGACCAGGCCCAGCGCCACGGTCATCGTGCGCGGCGGCCAGCCCGCCAAGAGTTCCACGCTGGTGCCGATACAGGCCAGGGTAAGCACGAACATCCGCTGCTGTTTGGCCATCGGTCCGCAGAATTGCTGTGCCGCGCCGATCTGACCGCCCAGTGCGCGCGTGTACGCCACGATCACGGCGAGGGCCGCCGCCGCCCAGCCGAGGTCGTGTTCCCACCCGGTCCAATTCGTTGCGTAGCCGGCGGACGCCAACAGCAGCACGTCGGAAACGCGGTCGGGAAGTTCGTTGTAAAGCTCCCCGGTCTTCGTGCGCAGGCCGCCTTCCACCGCCACGAGTCCGTCGAGCAGATTGCACAACAGCCGCAGTTGCACGCAACCGCCGGCCAGCAGCAGCGCCGCCACTCGCCACGCGGTCCCGCCGGTTTGGCCCGAAAGGATGAACATCCCCGCGCCGCAGGCGGCGAAGAAGACACTCAACAGTGAAATCTGGTTGGGCCGCAACCCCAGGCGCGCGACGGTCTTCGCGGAGCTTTGCGCCCACCGCGTGCCCCGAGCACGGATCGGCCGACGCCGTTCTAACGTACCATGGAAAGATGCGGGCGGTTCGCTGATGGCGCAATGTGAACTGCCCCGTCGCAGGTTGTCAACTTTCGACCTGGAAGACGCGTGAGACGGAATGCCGGACCGCGCCAAAGCAGGGCGCTTCCACCCGTTTTTCGTCCGCATCGGAAAGGTTGCCAGACGCTCATCCGCCGGCCGTGACACGAGGTTCGAGTCGCGCAGACGTGTGCTCTGCCCTCACCGGGTTTATCGTGCGCGATGACCTACTGGGGTTTCCATTGCATCTTCATGCTTCCGGCCATCGGCGCGCTGCTCTTGCTGCACCGCGGCATCGGTGGTCCCTCCCCGCCCCGGGCCGGGCTCGGAGTCAGCCTGATCGCGGGGGTCGCCCTGCTCTACACGGCTCCCTGGGACCGCTACCTCATCGGCCGCGGTGCCTGGTCCTACCAGCCGGACCGCGTTTCCCTGTCGCTGCGGATCGGGAACATCCCGCTGGAGGAAGTCTGCTTTTTCGTGCTCCAACCCGTGTTCACGGGGCTGTGCCTGCTGTGTTTTCTGCGAACCGGCCGGGACCTGTCGCCCGCCGGCGCGGATCAGCAACCCTCCCTTCCCCGCGTGGCCGGGGGAACGCTGGCCTTGCTGGCGGGCGCGGCGGGAGCGTGCGCACTCGCCGCCGGAGGGCGGTGGTTGTACCTGGGGCTGATCCTCGCGTGGAGTGCGCCGCCGCTGACGCTGCACTGGTTCTACGGGGGCGGTGCCCTGTGGCGGGCGCGGCGGGTTTTGCTCGCGAGCCTCACCCTGGCCACGGTCTACCTGTGGGCCGCCGACCGGGCGGCGATTGCCGCGCAAATCTGGAGCGTTTCGCCGCTCCACTCGACCGGTTGGAAACCGTTGGGACTGCCGGTCGAGGAGGCCGTCTTCTTCCTGGTGACGAACCTGCTGGTTCTCGAAGGATTGTTTCTCTTCTTTCGGTGGGTCAGGCCGCGTTCCGCTCTCTCGCTGCCATGAGAGACCGGGAAACGATCTGGCCGGCAGCGGCGTTCCTCGGCGCGGCGGCGGCCGTGCTGGTTGGACGAACCACCGCGCTCCCGATGGTCTGGTCGTTCGTCCCGTGGGCCTTGAGCCTGGTGCTCTTCGGCCTGCCTCACGGGGCGCTCGACCATGAAGTGCTCCTGCGGCTCTGGCGGCCCGCTCCCCCGCCACGCCGGGCGCTCGGGACGATCCTCGCGGGCTATGTCGGCGTGAGCGGGCTGGTGATCCTCGGCTGGTTCGTCGCGCCGACCGTGGTCTTCGCCGGATTCATCCTGCTGACGTGGGCGCACTGGGGACTGGCCGACCTGTGGTGGTCGTGGCGGCGCGACCCCACGTACTTTTCCTCGCGCTGGCACCGGGGGGTCTTCGCGGCGTGGCGGGGGGCGCTGCCGATGCTGGTCCCGCTGGCGTCCGACCCCGGATGGTACCGCCGGACGGCGGAAGGGGTTTGCAACCTGTTCCTGCGCCACCCCGCCGACTTCCACTGGCTGGAACTCGGTGCCACGCGGCTGGCGGCGCTCGGGGTCGCGCTCGCCCTGGGCGGGGCGGACTTTTTCCTCGCCCGTCGTGCCTCGCCGACTCGCGGCCTGAACCTGGCCGAGGGCGCGGGGTTATTGTTGTTCTTCGGCGTTCTTCCGGCGCTCGCTTCCGTCGGTTTCTATTTTTCGTTCTGGCATGGGCTGCGTCACATCCGGCGGCTGATGGCCAGTGAGGTGCTAGGCTGGGGCGGGTTCGCGCGGCGGGCCACGCCGGCCACACTGGGCGCGCTGGCCATGCTCGGCGCGCTCGCGTGGGTCACCCGTCGCCACCTGGATGGATTCGGGCTGGTGGGCGTTTACCTGGCACTGATCGCCGCGCTGACGGTGCCGCACGCGTTGGTGGTCACCTGGCTGGACCTGCGCGAGGGGCTCTGGAGGCAAGATCGATAGCAACTCCCGGCGGCGAAGTTGCCTGCAACCGCCTGGGCTCCATTCACGTAATGAATTTCATCACTGGCCGCTGTTCGGGCCTTCACACCTCCAACTCACCACACAAACTCCCATGCCCGAACTCTCCTCCGCCCAATACTTCAGTGTCTACAACCTGCTCTCGCTGGCCATTGCCAGCATGATGGCAACTTTCGTTTTCTTCGCGCTGGTGCGCACCGAAGTCAGCATGAAGTACCGCGGTGCCGTGACGGCGGGGGCGATGGTGGTGTTCATCGCGGCCTACCATTATTTCCGCATCTTCAACAACTGGGAAGCGGCCTACCAGATCAACGCGGGCGGCAACTATTCGCCCACCGGTCTGCCTTTCAACCACGCCTACCGCTACATCGACTGGATGCTCACCGTGCCGTTGCTGGTGGTTGAACTCATCCTGGTGCTGGACCTGTCGCGCAAGCAGACCGCTGGCCTGATTACCAAGTTGGGTTTCGCGGCTTTTCTGATGATCGTCCTGGGCTACTTCGGCGAGGGTGACCGGGCGAGCACGTCCTTCATCTCGGCGCGCGGCCTGTGGGGCACGTTGAGCACGCTTCCCTTTATTTACATCCTCATCGTCTTGCTGGGCGAGATTCGCGCCTCCATGAAACGCTCCAGCGAGCAGGTGTCCATTTTGCTGCGTAACACGGCGCTGCTGACCCTTTTCGCGTGGGGCTTTTATCCCATCGCCTACATGGCTCCGTTCTTCGGCGGCAGCGGCGCGGGGACCGAGACCGGCTTGCAGGTCGGCTACAGCTTGGCCGACATCATTGCCAAGTGCGGCTACGGCCTCTTGATTCACGCCATCGCGGTGCATCGCACCGAGGAAGAGCGGGCACAGGCTCCTCTGACCGCGTAACCCTCACGCCGCTGCTTCGTGCTGCACCTCGGATTCGTCGGCGTTCTCCGACGGCCGCAAAAACTGCGCGGCCGGTCGGGCGGAGATGCGTCCGTCCTTGTAGACCGTCTGCCCGCGCAGCAGTGTCCGCAGTACCCGCCCCTTGACGTGCCGACCGATGTAGGGTGAATGCGAGGGATACTGGTAAAACAGTGATTCCTGGCGCACCTCGTCGCCACTGTTCAGACTGACGATGACCAGATCGGCGTCCGCGCCGACGGCGATTTCGCCCTTGCGCGGGTGCAGCCGGAAACGCCGGGCGGCGTTCGTGGAGAGCAGTTCGATCACCCGTTCCAGGGGCACGGGATGGATGTCTTCCGAGGCCGCCGTGAGCATCACCGGCAGCGTGGACTGGCAGCCGGCGATCCCCGCGTGGGCGGCAAAGAGGTTTTCCGCGTACGTTTTGCGCTCGGGCGGCGCGGGGTTGTGCGCGGAGGCGATCATGTCCACGCCCCCGGCGGCGAGTTGTTCCCAGAGGGCCACTTGCTCGGCGGGGGTGCGCAGGGGCGGCGCGCACTTGGCCAGCGATTGCAGCCGCTCGGTGTCCGCCTCGGTGAGCACGAGATAGTGCGGGTTCGTCTCGCACGAAATGTTCAGTCCCTGCGCCTTGGCCTGGCTGACCAGCTCGATGCCCCGGGCGGTGCTCACGCTGTTGATGTGCAGCGCGCAGTCCGATTCCCACGCGAAGAAGATCGCACGTTGGATGGCCTCCAGTTCCGCGATGACGGGACGCGACGCCAGGTAATCCGCCGCCGACAGCCGGCCCTCGGCCACGGCGCGCCGGGCCAGGCGCGCTGTGATGGCCTCGTTCTCCGCGTGGACCGCGACGATCTGCTCCAGGTCGCAGGCGCGGCGCATCCCTTCGAGCAGCGTGGCGTCGTCGGCCATCGGGAATTCGTCGATGCCGCTGCTGCAAAGGGAGGCCTTGAAGCCGATCACCCCGCAGTTCGTCAGGTCCTGCATGTGCACGAGGCTCTCGGGGGTCAGGCCGCCCCAGAGGCCGAAGTCCACCAGCGAACTCGCCTTGCCGAAGTTCCACTTGGCCAGGAATCCGCCGCGGTCCACCACGGGCGGCAGGGAATGCAGCGGCATGTCCAGAAACGTGGTCACCCCGCCCGCCGCCAGTGCGCGGGTCCCACTCTCGAATCCTTCCCACTCCGTGCGGCCGGGTTCGTTGAAATGCACGTGCGGATCGACCAACCCCGGCAGCACGTGAAAATCGCTCGCGTCAAGGTCCGCGTCCGTGCTGCCGAACACCGCCGTGCCCAACGCCGAGATCACGCCGTCCTTGATGCCGAGGTCCAATCTATCCACGCTGGCGGGCAAGACGACGGAAGCGCCGCGAATGATCAGATCAAAATCACTCATGAAAAACCGGGAGGGAGAGCAGGTTCTGTATTTACAGGGTATTTACGAATTCTGTAAGAAGCAGGATACGGACAAGTTGGCGGACGAACGGGAACATTTCCAATATTTTCCAGGGCTTTCGGCGAATAAATCAACTCGCCGGAGCGAACGGAGCGAATAAAATGATTCGTCGCGTGCGACTGCGCCCCGCGCATGTCACCGTGTCGTGGCTGGTCTGACCGGCTGCGTCCGCCGCCCTCGTCCTTGCCATCGCCATCTATGAATTCTCCCATCCCCGGCCTCCGCAGCCCGGCCGACCGCGTCAACGATCTCTCTTATTTCGGACGCATGGTTGATAAAATCCGCCTGCACCTCGACGGCAAGCTGCCCGAGGCGTTCGTTTCCAACCTCGGGAGTGGCTTCGACGAGCGTTGCGTGCATTTCCTGAAAATTTCCTACACGGAACTCGTGGACCACGTCGCCGCGCATCGCCAAGCCAGCGACAACGAGCTTTTCGCATGGGCGCTCAACGCCGGACGCCACCCCGACGACGAAGAAATCGAGATCTGGAATGACTTCATGCGCAAGCGCGGCTGGAAGGACGCCGCGAGCACGCGGCTCGCCGACCGGAAAGCGGAGAGTGGTTTCGCGGCTCGTGACGACATCGAGACGATGTTCCAGTACATCGACGCCGACGAGGGACGGTTCTAGCGGCGGGCGCGTCGGACGCATCGCTTACCCTCCGCATTTTCGCGCTTCCGGCTTCGGCGGGTTTCAGGTTTAATGACGTCCATGCCGCTTTGCTGCATGTCCGATGTTGCTCACCTGCTGGCCTCCAACGGGGCGGACCCGCTGCTTTTTGCCTTCCGCGAATCCACCGTCCCGGGCAAATTGATCCTGGGTCTCCTGTTCGTCGGGTCGATCTTTAGCTGGTCGGTCATGGTGACGAAAATCCGCGTGATCCGCTACGCCCGGCAGCGCACGGAGGAGTTCGTGGACCAATTCCGCGCGGACCGCCAGCCGTTGCGCCTCTACGAGAACGGCCTGCCCTACGACGGCGCGCCGTTGTACGAGGTTTACCTCGCGGGCTGCCAGGAAATGACCTTTCATCTGCTCGGTTCCTCGGAGGTGGATGATTCGTTCCATTCGCGCGTGGAAATCGCCGAAAAGGTCACGCCCGCCCAGCTCCGCGCCGTCGTCGCCGTGATGGAACGCGCCGTCGGCGAGGAGGCGCTCCGGCTGGAGTCGCAGTTGATCCTGCTGTCCACGGCGGTCAGTGGCGCGCCGTTTTTGGGATTGCTCGGCACGGTGTGGGGCGTCATGGACACGTTCACCGGCGTGGCCATCGCGGGCAAGCCGAACCTCGCCGCGATGGCTCCCGGCGTGTCGGGTGCGCTCATCACGACGACCATCGCGCTGCTGGTGGCGATCCCGGCGATGTTTGGTTACAACTTCATTTTGACCAGCATCCGCGCGCTCATCGTGCAGATGGATAATTTCGCGGCGGAGTTGAGCAGCGAGTTCGAGCACAAGTTCGTCAGCCACGGCGGCCCGAACTGGACGGCGCGGCTGGCGATGAAATGAAGGCAGAATGCAGAATGCAGAAGTACGGAGAGCAAAACCTGTTGTTTCTCTGATGTCCTTCCGCGCTCCTGCATTCCGAATTCTGGACTTCTGCATTCTGCATTCTGACTTTTCTTCCATGCGCCGTTTCTCCCAACGCGAGGGTTTGCACACCCTGAGCGAGATCAACGTCACGCCGATGCTCGATTTGTGCTTCGTGCTGCTGGTGATTTTCATGATCACCACGCCGCTGTTGGAGAGCAACAATGACCTCGCCCTGCCCTCGGGGAACTCGACCAGCGCCAACGCCGACCCGGACAAGGTGCACACCGTCACCGTGGACCGCAACGAGACCCTCACACTCGACGGCCAGCCGGTGCCGACCGCTCAACTCCGCGAACGGCTGGAAACCCTCCACCGCGACAAACCGGACGCGGCGGTCATCATCCGCGCGCACAAGGAATTGACTTTGCAAAAGCTCACCGGCGTCATGGACGCCCTGCGCGACGCGCGCATCGGGAAAGTTGGCATCATCACCGAGCAAGCGGGGAAGTGAACGCCGGAGCCGAAGGCGGAGGACCGGAGGGAATCCAGGCTGCCGGCCGCGCGTTGGTTGAACAATCCGCCTCCTGCCGCCGTCTGCCCTTGTCGGTGGTTACTTTGGACGCCTGACTTGCTGCCTTCGATGGATTCCCGAGGAAACTTCCGGCGCAACGTGGTGCTCATCGCCCTGGGGCACGTGTTGGTGATCGGCGGGATCGCGTGGTGGACCTTGCGTGCCGAACACCCGGCCGACGAACGGGTCAACTGGCTGGATATGTCCGCCGGCGCGTCCGGGGGCCCGGGGAACCCCGGCGGCGCGCTTCCGCCGGAAGATAGCAGCAACGACGCTGCCCCATCGACGCCTGAGGCGCGGTCGAAACAGTCCTCCGCGCAAGACGACGATTCCGCGTCCGCACCGCGCTCGTCGCTGCCGCCTTCCGATGCCGACAGGGAATTTGCCACCCATCGTGCGACGCCGACGCCTACCCCGCCCCCGACACCCAGGC
>CAZZYS010000086.1:0-14794 GCA_964658285.1 uncultured Verrucomicrobiota bacterium | reverse complement strand
GATGTTCCTGGCGCCGCCGCCGGACGACACGCCGCCGCCCACGGAAGACCCCGACATGGCGGATCCTGAGCAGACGCCTCCACCGGACACGCCGAAACCTGCGGTCAAGCCAAAGCCTGCGGTCAAGACCGCACCGGCCCCGCCAAACGCGAAACACGGTCCTGTTGCGGTCGAGGGTGTGGTCGGTGGCAATCCGGCCGGTACGAAGACAACTGGTACTCCCGGTGGCCTGAAGGTGGGCCAGGGTTGGAGAACTCCGCATCCTCCTTACCCTGCACAGGCGCGCATGTCTCACGTGACCGGATCAACGACCGTTCGTTTTACAACTGATGCGTCCGGCAGTGTCTCCAGCGTGGTCATCGTGAAATCGGCCGGAAGCGCGATTCTCGACAATAGCACGCAGGGTTACGTCAAGATGAACTGGAAGGGCCCGCCGAACTCTTCGCACGAGACGGAATTCGTTTACCAATTGCAGTAAACCATCGGCCCGGCGTCAAATCGACCCCGATATGGAATCATTCGCTCTCCGGTTTGGGCTCGCGCAGGAATAACCCGCGCAACGCCTCGGCCGGAGAGCGTTTCTCGTAGAGCATCGCGTGGACCTGGTCGAGCACGGGAGTCTCGACACCGAGTTCATGGGCTCGCGCGTGCGCGCTACGGGCAGTGGGGACGCCCTCGGCCACCATGTTCATGGAGGCTGTGATCGCCTCCAGAGTTTCGCCTTTGCCGAGGCGCTCGCCGACCTTGCGGTTGCGGCTGTGGCGGCTGAAACACGTCACCATCAAGTCACCGATGCCGCTAAGACCCTGGAACGTTTCCCGCCGGCCGCCCAGTTGCACCCCGAGACGGACGAGTTCGGCGAGGGAACGGGTGACAAGCGCTGCCTTGGCGTTGTCACCGAGGCCGAGGCCGTCGCTGACCCCGGCGGCGATGGCGAAGATGTTTTTTAGCGCGCCGCCGAGTTCGATCCCGGCGATGTCGTCGCTCGTATAAGTGCGCAGAGCCTCGGCGTTGAACACGGACTGGAGCCGGACGGCGGTTTCCGGTTGGTCGCTGCCGATGACGACGGCCGTCGGGCTTTGCCGGGCGACCTCCTCGGCGTGGCTGGGCCCGGAGAGAACGGCGACCGCGCGGCCGGGCAGGCATTCGGCGAGGATCTCGCTCATGCGCGCGCCGGTGCCGTATTCGATGCCCTTGGTGCAGGAAAGCAACGTAGCGTCCGGCGCGAGGCTCGCCCGCTCGCGGACTTGTCCGGCCACCTCGCGCAGGGTGCGAGACGGCGTGACGAACACCGCGAGGTCGGCGTCGCGGGCTGCTTCGAGGTCATCGACCGGCAGTACGGAAGGCGGCAGCCGGACACCGGGAAGGTATTTGTCGTTCGTGCCGGTTTCCCGCAGGCAGCGGATGTGTGCGGGGTCGTGCCCCCAGAGCGTGACCGCATCGCCTCGGGCCGCCAGCCAGACCGCGAGCGCCGTGCCCCAACTGCCCGCTCCCAGCACGGCGATCTTTCGGAAAGGGGACGGCATGGACGATGTTCAGGGCAACGGCTGCGCGGGATTCGGGCTCGGGACGAAACGCGCCTCGGTGCCTTTGAGCAGGCGGACGATGTTGCCGCGGTGCCGCCAGAAGATCAACGCGACGGCGAACAGCGAAAAATAGAACAGCAGCCAGTCGCCGCCATGCCACACCTTGAAAAACCACACTGACACCGGCAGCACCGCCGCCGCCAGCAACGAGGCAAGGGACACGTAGCGCGAGCCGTAAAACACCGCGACCCACACGACTGCCGAGATCAGGAGCGACACCGGCATCAGCCCCAGCAGCACCCCCACCGTGGTTGCCACGCCCTTGCCGCCGCGGAAGTGCAGCCACACCGGGAAGTTGTGTCCGAGGATGCAGGCAACCGCCGCGACGATCCCCGCCGGCGTCGCCGCGCCTTGCAGGTAGGCGAGATATTCCCGGGGTGAATCGACCGGGTTCACATTGATGATCCCGGTCAGGTTCGCGCCGTGATCGACGGCCCGCGCGATCAGAGCCTGCGCGATGGGGAGCGTCACCGCGACGGCGAGCACGCCCTTGAGCAGGTCGCAGACGAAAACGAGATAACCCGGTTTCTTGCCGAGCACGCGGACGACGTTGGTCGCCCCGATGTTCCGGCTGCCGTGCTCGCGGATGTCGATGCCGTAGCGCCGCCCGACAAAATAACCGGACGGGATCGACCCGAGCAGATAACCGATCACGACGGCGAGCCCGTAGATCAGCGCCTCCGTGCCATACGGGACGGCCGCCAACGTCTGCGAAACAGCGCAAAAAATGTGCATGGGAAAACTCATGGAGATCAGATCATACCCGGGGTCTTGGATGGCGCGGGATGGGGCAACGCATCGACCGCCAGCGCGCCGCAGCCGATGATGCCCGCGTCGTTGCCGAGTTCGGCGGGGAGGATGGCAAGTTTTTCGTGGAAGACCGGGCTGGTGCGTTCGCGGATCGTGCGCCGGACGGGGGCGAAGATTAATTCGCCCGCCTGCGCCACCCCGCCGCCGAGCACGATGGCGTCGGGGTTCAGCAGCCAGATCACGTCCACGAGCGCCGCGCCGAGCATTACGCCGGTTTCCTCCCAGATTTCCCGGGCGACGGGATCGCCGTGGGCCGCCGCCTCGGCCAGCCGGTGCGGGGTGCATTCGGTGATGGGACGGGGCTGCCCGGCGCTTTCGTAACGCGCGGCGGCGCGGGCACCGATGGGGCCGTTGCCGACGTAGCGCTCCAGCGCGCCGAAATTACCGTACGGCCCGGGCACGCCACGGAAGTCGATGCTCATATTCCCGACTTCGCCCGCGCCCAGGCCGCTGCCGCGAAAAAGCTGGCCGTCGAGGATCAGCCCGGCACCGACCCCCGTGCCCAGCGTCAGGCAAACGACGTTGGCGTGCCGCCGGCCCGCGCCGAACTTCCACTCGGCGTAGGCCATCGCGTTGGCATCGTTCTCGATGACCGTCGGCAGGCCGGTGTGCAGGGCGAGCAATTCGCGCAGGGGGACGTTGACCCAGCCCGGCACGTTGGTGAGATGGTGCACGATTCCGCTGTGGCTGTCCACGATCCCGGGCAGTCCCGCGCCGACCGCGACCACGTCGGGGTTTTGCACGCGCAGGCTGTCGATGGCAGCGAACATGGCTGCCAGGAGGTCCTCGGCCCGGTGGTAGGCGAGCGTGGACAGGCTCTCCGCGCGCTGGGCCAAACCGCCCGCTGCCACGAGACCGAGTTTGATGCTGGTGCCTCCGAAATCAATGCCGATGGCCACCGGCCGGGTGATCGAAGACTGGTTCATGGCACGTCGGGGAGCAAGATAGGTGGCGGGCGGCGGGTGGCAAGTGGCGCTTCGCGTCGCCGCGATGTGGCCGGGACCGCAACTCCCCACTTGCCACTTGCCGCACCCGGGCGAATCTTTCCGCTGGTTTTCTTCCGACCATGACCAGTCCAGCCACGCCCACGCTCGATCAGCCGCTCGTCTTTGAACCGCTTTTCATGGAACGCGTCTGGGGCGGCCGAAAGCTCGAACAGCTCTACCACAAGAAACTGCCGCCCGGCGCGCGCATCGGTGAATCCTGGGAAATCGTTGACCGCGAGGAGGCCCAGAGCGTCGTGCACGACGGCCCCCTGCGCGGTCTGACCCTGCACGAACTGTGGACCCACCACCGCCCGGCGGTCTTCGGCCAGGAAAACGGCAGCGGGCCGGACCGCTTCCCCCTGCTCGTCAAAATCCTCGACGCGCAGGAAAAACTCTCGCTCCAGGTCCACCCGCCCCCCGCCGTCGCCGCCACCCTCGGCGGCGAACCCAAGACCGAGATGTGGTATCTCGCCCACGCGGAGGCCGGCGCGGAACTCTACGCCGGACTGGCGGAGCCCACCGACCGCGCGCACTTCGAGGAAGCCCTCCACGAAGGCCGCGCCGCCGACCTCGTCCAGCGCCTCGCCGTGGACACCGGCGACGCGATTTTCATCCCCAGCGGACGGATCCATGCCATCGGCGCGGGTTGTTTGATCGTGGAAATCCAGCAAAACAGCGACACGACCTACCGCGTTTTCGATTGGAACCGCCTCGGCCTCGACGGCAAGCCCCGCACGCTGCACATCGATGCATCGCTTCAATCCACGGATTTCGGCGACGTGCGCCCCTCGCCGCAACCGGCGGTTTTCGGCGCGGGCGGCATCCTGGTGGATTGCCCGCTATTCCGGGTGGAGAAATGGACGCTCGACGCCCCCCGCCCCGCCCTGGAAAACAGCGGCGGCCGATTTGCGATTTTCGCCTGCCTGGAGGGCGAGGCGGATTGCGCGGGGCTGACGTTCAAGCCGGGCGAGTTTTTCCTGGTGCCCGCGAGTCTGACCGAGGCGGAGGTGCGGCCGCTGGCTCCGGGCACGACCTTGCTGCGCACGACTAGCCCGGCCTGACTTTAATCCCTGCCCGTGCCGTGACCTGTCGTTATGCCGGAAGATTTTCATGCTCGCGTGATCCGACTGGGATTGGAACTCGCTGATTTCGACGAATCTTTCGCCCGCTCGGGCGGCCCCGGCGGTCAGCACGTCAACAAGGTCTCGACGGCGGTGACGCTGCGCCACGGACCCAGCGGGCTGGCCGTCACCGTGCAGGATTCGCGCTCCCAGTCGGCCAACCGCGAGCTGGCCCGCGTCCGGCTGCTCGATGCCATCGAGCGCAACCGTGCGCAGGCACGCCGCGCGCTGGTGGACGCCCGCGAAAAACTCCGCCGTCAGAACGCCCCCCGGCCACGCGCGGTCAAACGCCGGATGCTCCAGTCCAAGCGCCACCGCGCCGGGATCAAGGCCGCACGCCGGTCGCACGGCGACGATTGAAGTTTCACCGTGAAGAAGCGCGAGGTGAAAATCTATTGCCCGAAGTGCGCCTGGGAGCCGCGACCGTCCTCGCGCTGGTGGTGCGGGGTGCGGGCGGGCGGTTGCGGCTGCGTGTGGAACACGTTCGATACCGGCGGCATCTGCCCGGACTGCGGCAAGGCGTGGGAGGAAACCGACTGCCTCGCGTGCCAACGCCGTTCGGCCCACCGCGCGTGGTACCACGACTTCGTCACGGAAACGGACGAAGCGGTCAGGGAAGCGGTCACGCCAGGGGTGCCAGCGGTTCAGTAGCTGTCTGCCAGCGAGAGCAGCGTCAGCTTCGCGCGCAGTTCCTCCGCGCTCGGCACCGGCACATCGGCGTTTTGCTTCAGCCACACGCGCACCTTGCGCGGCTGGTTAGGGTGGAGATCAAAGAAATTATCGCTCGCCCGGTAGGCCAGGCCGCCTAACTCGAATTTCACCCGGTGCCGGAACACCGCCGAGCAAAACTCGATCTCGAACTCCCCGCTGCCATCCGGCACCGCGCGCACGTCCGTCGTCAGCGGTCCGCACGGCAGGTTCAGGAAACGCGGTGCGGTCAGGAACACCGTGTCCTCGGACACCGTCTCGCCGCCGACCACCAGTGAGACGTGCAGGTAGATGTTGCCTGCTCCGTGTTGGGCCATCGCCCCGGCGAAATCCAGCCGTCCCTGCAAGACGCTCTCGTTGAAGCGCAAAGCCACCGCCCTGTGGCCTTGCTCCAGCCATTCGCCATCGGAGAAGCGGATCAGTTCCCATCGGAGGTCCGCGGCGACCTCGGGTTCCCGGCCGTCGTAGACCGTGTAGAGGTGGACCTCGTGGATCGTGCTCTTGAGACGGTTACCGATCCCAGCGGTCTCGTCGCCGGGGATATACGCGCTCACCAGAGCGGGCGCGAAGAACCGCCGCGCGCCGTAATGCAGCGCCTTCCACTTGCCGCCGAATTCCACGCTGCTCCAACTGAACACCGGCCAGCAATCGTTGAGCTGCCAGTACAACGCCCCCATCGTGCGCGGCATCGAACGGCGGAAGTGCTCGATGCCCACCTTCAGGCACCAGAGCTGGTTCAACTGCGAGAGGTAGCTCAGCGTCTCGTAGTCGAACGGCATCCGGTAGAGCCGCGAGACGTAGTCGAGGATGATCTGGTTGCCCGCGCCGTTCTTCTGGTGGTTTTCCATCGCGGGGGAAAACACGTTGAGTTCCCCCGGCGGGCAGAACGTCGCCGCCACCTCCGGCGAACTGTAGCTCTGCATCCCGAACTCCGAGCAAAACCGGAACTGTTTGGTTTCGTACGTCTTGACCGGTTTCCGCGCGTGCCACACGTCCCAGAAGTGCGAGTCGCCCGCGCCTTCGTTGTTGACGTGGACCCCGCCCGACTGGCGCCTGGCGGTTTCCTCGATGCCCGACGGATCGTGCGGCGAACACGGCCAATAAGCGGTCACGCCGTCGTGCTCGGCAACCACGGCGGGCAACAATTCGTCGAAGATTTTGCGGTAGTCCGCCGCGTGCCGCGGGTTGCCCGCGAGGTCGGTGGCCATTTGCTCGATCTCGTTGTTGCCGCACCACAGGGCGAGGCAAGCGCGGGATGCCAAGCGGGCAACTTGATACTCGGCCTCCGCTCGCACCAGTTGTAGAAACACCTCGTTGGCCGGGTACATCGCGCAGGAGAACATGAAATCCTGCCAGACGAGGATGCCCTTCTCGTCGCACAAATCGTAAAAATCCTCGCTCTCGTAGATGCCGCCGCCCCAGACGCGGATCATGTTCATGTGCACGTCGGTGGCGTCGGTCAGGAGTTCGTCGTAGTTGGCGCGGGTCAACCTGGAAACGAAGCTGTGCGCGGGAATCCAGTTGGCCCCCTTGGCGAAGATCGCCCGACCGTTGACGACGAACCGGAAACTCTCCCCGAACTCGTCGGGGTGCCGGTCGAGTTCGACGGTGCGCAGGCCGACGCGGGTTTTCCAGGTGTCCACGACCGCTCCGCCGGGGCCAGCGAGGAGGTCCACCTCCAGGTCGTAGAGCGGCTGTTCCCCGTGCCCGTGTGGCCACCATAGACGCGGCTGGGAAACGGTTAAATCGGTGCCGCTGGATTGTGCGACGGTTTTTCCGTCGAGCAAAAGTCGGCAGGCGAAGGTCGGTGTGGACGAATTTCCATCGCTGCCGCTGCATCCGGCAGGTCGCGCCAACCGGCAATCGGGCGCGATGTGGAGCGTCACCGGACCGCCACCGGCACGATGGGTCTGGCGCACGCGGGCGTTCAGGAGGCGTCTGCCGCTCCAGGCTTCCAGGCGGATGTCCCGGTAAATGCCACTCGTGGCGAATCGCGGGCCCCAGTCCCAGCCGAACGAACACGGCTGCTTGCGAATGTGCTTGCAGCCGCCGATGGGGTCGTTGAATTCGGGCAGATCGTCGGGTCGCTGCCGGGCCCGGATGTAGTCCATCGGATTGGCGAAGGCGACGACCAGTTCGTTACGTCCAGGCCGCAGTTTGTCCTTCACGGAGAAGCGGTAACCGACGAACATGTTCTCCGTGCGCGCGACTTCCTGCCCGTTGAGGGTGAGGGTGGCGAGGGTGTCGAGACCGTCGGCGACGAGTTCGACGGTTTCCTGCGCGAGGAACGCGTCGTCGAGGTCGAAGGCGGTGCGGTAGGTCCAGTCCTCGCGTTCGATCCATTGGAGGTCGAGTTCGTTGGAGCCGTAAAACGGATCGGGAATCAACCCGTGGCGCCGGAGATCGAGATGGACGCACCCGGGGACCTCGGCGGTGAGCCACTGCTGGCTGCGCGGTTCGTAAAATTCCCAGGATTGTCGCGCGAGAAGGAGGGAGACCACGGGATGAGCATCCTGAGTGCGCTTTCTTCGCTTGTCAAAGCACCCGGACCCGCTAACGTCGCCAAACCGCCTGTTGGCGTCCGCGCCCGCCTATGGACCTGTCCAGTCTTCTGACCGTCGAGCAAATCATCCCCCAAATGCAGTCCAACGAGCGGTGGGCTGCCATCGCGGAACTCGTGGACCTGCTGGTCAAGCAAGGCAAGGTCAAGCCGGACGACCACGAAACCGTGCTCAACGCGCTCAAGCAGCGCGAGGAAACCATGAGCACGGGCATCGGTTTCGGCATCGCCATCCCGCACGCTTCCAGTGACCGGGTGACTGAGGTAGTGGCGGCATTCGGACGGTCGGCGACGGGCATCGAGTTCGATTCGCTGGATAACGCGCCGGTGAAGTTCGTCGTGCTGTTCGTGGTGCCGCGCGACCAGTTCCAGATGCATCTGCGCACGCTGGCGGCCATTGCCAAGCTGCTCAACGACCGCGCGGTGCGCGAGGCGCTCGCGGCGGCGAAAACGTCCGAGGAAATCCTCGCCATCTTCAGGAGCCGCAGCAATCCGGGGAAGGGCTAGCGCGCGGCGCGTTGCCAGTTGCAGGTTGCGCGGACGGAGTGTCTCCGTAGTTTCGAGCGCACGAACCCATGCCGACCGTCGTCTCCCAGTTACAAGCCATCCTTCGTCGCGCCCTCGCCACGCTGCCCGACATGCCGGCGGACTTCGAGGCGTCCGTTACCCCGGCGGCCGACACGCGTTTCGGCGATTACCAGGCCAACGCCGCGATGACGCTCGCCAAAGCGCGCCGCATGAATCCGCGTGCCCTCGCCACGCAAATCGTCGATGCGCTCAAGGCCGACGCGGCACTCGGCAACATCAGCGAGCCGCCGGAGATCGCGGGCGCGGGTTTCATCAATTTCCGCTTGAAACCGGAGTTCCTCGCCGCGCAACTCGCCGCCCTCGACGCGGACCCCGCGCGGCTCGGACTGGCCGTGGCGACGCGGCCGAAGCGCGTGTTGATTGACTTCAGTTCGCCCAACATCGCCAAGCCGATGCACGTCGGACACCTGCGCTCGACGATCATCGGGGATTGCCTCGCGCGCGTGGCGCGGTTCGCCGGGCATGATGTCGTCACCGATAACCACCTCGGCGACTGGGGCACGCAGTTCGGCAAGGTGATCTACGGCTGGAAGCATTTCCGCGACGAGAAGGCGCTCGCCGCCGATCCGTTGGCGGAGATGGTCCGGATTTATCAGGAAGCCAACGCGCTGGCGGAGGGGGGCGGCGAATCTCCCAACGTTGCCGACGCCTGCCGCGCCGAACTCGCCAAGCTCCAGTCCGGCGACCCCGAAAATCTCGGCATCTGGCAGCGTTGCGTCGATCTCTCACGCGCCGAACTCGACCGGGTCTACGACCGACTCGGGGTGCGGTTCGACCACACCTTCGGCGAGAGTTATTTCAACCCGCAACTCCCCGGCATCGTCGCCGATCTGGAAAAACGCGGCATCGCGCAGGAGAGCGAAGGCGCGCTGGTCGTGTTCTTTCTTGATGATCCGAAGCTCGCCGACAAACCCGCCATCATCCGCAAGCGCGACGGCGCGTTCAACTACGCCACCACTGACGTGGCCACCTACGAACAGCGCGTCGGCGATCTTGGCCGCGATGCCATTTGGGTCGTCGTCGGCGCACCGCAGGCGCTGCACTTCGAGCAACTCAACGCCATCGTGCGCCGGATGGGCTACGCCGTGCCGATCACGCATGTTCCTTTCGGCTCCATCCTAGGCGAGGACCGCAAGATCATGCGGACACGTTCGGGCGACAACGTGGCGTTGAAAGACCTCCTGGATGAAGCCCAGGAACGCGCCCTCGCCATCGTGGAAAAGAAAAACGCGGAACTGTCTGCCGACGAAAAGACCGCCATCGCGCGCGCCATCGGACTCGGCGCGGTCAAGTACGCGGAACTTTCCCAACATCGGCTGACGGACTACATTTTCAGTTGGGACAAGATGCTGAGTTTTCAGGGCAACACCGCGCCGTATTTGCAAAATGCTTACGTGCGCATCCAGAGCATTTTCAGACGGCTCGACACAGCGGAGCCCGAAGCCGGTGGCGGTGGTGCGTTGACCGAACCCGCCGAACTCCAGCTTGCCAAAAAACTGGCCCAATTTGCGGAAACGCTGCCTGCGGTGCTCGACGACTTCCGCCCAAATCTCCTGGCAAATTATCTCTACGAACTTGCCAACGATTTCCACAGCTTCTACGAAGCCTGCCCCGTGCTGAAAGCCGCCGACGCGACTCGTTCGACGCGACTGATTCTTTGTCGGGTCACCGCACGCACTCTGCGGATCGGCCTCGGGCTGCTCGGCATCGACGTGCCCGAACGGATGTGACAAATTACGCCGCTCCTCAGGTTGGACGCACCTGCGGCGCGGCAAGTCACCCGGCGTCTCAACTGTCCTGAGAAGCGCTATAACGTCCTTGCTTTAAGATCACGGATCGATTGAAACTGCGGATAGGTTTTCGAGGATCGAGAGGGAAATCCGTATGCCCGCCACCGGCCAAACCACCGCGTCTTCATCCGGCTCATCGGCGATCCTGCCGCGCGCGAGAGACCTCCCCGCCGCGCCCCCGCACGTCTGGCACTGGCCCGAGTACGGCGTGGAGTTTGTCGGCACCGCGTGGAACGTCTTCGTCGGCCTGAGCGCCGTCATTTTCAACTTCGCCCCCGGGATGCCCGGCGCGCGGTGGATTCCCGACGCGAGCCTGCGGCTGTTGGTGACCGGTCTCGTCTTCGCGGGCAGCGGTTCGCTTTACACGATTTCTCCGTGGGGCCGGTTGAGCGGCTCGCACATCAACCCATCCGTGACTCTCGGTTTCAGCGCGTTGGGAAAGGTCCGCTGGCACGACACCGTCGGTTATCTCGCCGCACAGTTCGCGGGTGGCGTGTTGGGAGCATCGCTGCTTGCCCTCGTCTGGGGTAGTCACGCGGCGGGGGTCGGCGGCGGCGTGACCCTCCCAGGAGCGGGTTACACTGCGGCGATGGCTTTTTGGGCGGAAGCCGCCATGACGTTTTCCTACCTGCTGGCGATCTTCTATTTTGTCAGCCACCAAGCGCTGATGCGCTGGACGCCGTTGATGAACTGGATCGTCGTCGCGGGGTTGGTCTGGCTGGGCGCGGGAGTGTCGGGCACGAGCTTGAACCCCGCGCGTTCACTCGGTCCAGCTCTGGTGACGGGTCACTGGAATGCCCAGTGGATTTACGCCGTTGCGCCACCGGCCGGCGCGCTGCTGGCAGCGGCGACCTGGCGGCTCGTCGGGATGCGCAAATTGCTGACGGCGAAACTGTACCACGTCGAGTTTTACCGCTCGATCTTCCGGCACCTGCACGCGCCGTGCAAATTGTCGTAGCCGGGGCGGCGTTTGCAACCGTCTGGAAACGGTGCATATTATGAACAGAAAAACATGCGCCTCATGGCACAAGTTTGGAAATGCGACGGCGGTCTGACACCGACATTTCTGACGGGAAAGCAACCTTCGGCTTTCCGTTCGTCCCCCGTTCAATTCGAGCAATTTCCCGCTGGCATCGGGCAGATCGCCTGATCTTATGGAACTCTATTTGTTCTGCCTGTGCCTGAGCTTTGCCGGGTTGCTATTAATGGCATTCCTCGGCCTCGGCCATCATGCCTCGCACGGCGCGCGCGGTCACGGAGGGAAATTCTCTGCGCACAAGCACGGTAGCCAACCCGGCGGCACGCGTCCTGATGTCGCGCTGATGTTCCTGGGCTTCTTCTCGCCCCGCGTGCTTTTCAGCGTACTGCTCGGATTCGGTGCGACGGGGATGCTCCTGCATGTGCTGACAGTTTGGCCGCCCGCGCTGATCGCGGTCTGCGCGGTCGTCGGCGGCTGGGTCTTCGAGCATTTTCTCGTCGGGCCGTTCTGGAATCTGCTCTTCGGATTTGCCTCTAAGCCAGCCCGCACGTTGGAAACCATGCGGTTCGAGGCGGGCCAGGCGGCCACCGATTTCGACGCGGCGGGCCACGGTCTCGTTCTCCTGGAACTCGACGGCCAGGTCCGTCAGATTCTCGGCACGCTCACGCCGGAGGAACGTCTTCCGGCCGCCCCGCGCGTCCGCACGGGCGAGCGTCTCTTCATCCATTCCGTGGATAACCGGCGCAACGTCTGCACCGTGTCGCGGCTCGGCTGCTGACGCCCCCTCCCTTTCCGTCCCCGCACGCGCGGGGCCGCGCGTCTGTCCTGCGCGACCCCGTACCCTTTTCCCGCACGCAGCCCAACCCACCACCAACCCCAACCTGTAGAAAGCAGTCCAGCCCTTTTATGGACCACCTCGTCCTGTTCGTCATCATCGGTGCCCTCATCCTCCTGACGATCTTCGTCATCTTTCCCGCGCTCGTGGGAATGTTCCTGCGCAACGTCGATGCGGGCACGATCCGCATCGTCACCTTGTGGGGCGGCCGGACGAGCATCTATCGCGGTCCGGGTAAATCCTTCGAGGTGCCGCTGCTGACCAACGGCACGACGCTCTCCAGCAAGGCCATCAACGTGGACCTGGACATCACCGACCAGACGGCCGACCTCGACGCCACCGGCACGCCGCAGCCCATCAAGGTGCGTGTGCTCGCCAGCGCCATCGTGTCCGTCGGCGACACCGACGCCCTCACGCGCACGGCAGCCAACCGTTATTTCGCCAAGGGCGAGGACGAACAACTCTCCACGCTCACCGACCTGCTCTCGTCCTCGGGCCGCCGGGCGATTAACCTGCTGACGCACGACCAGCTTTTTTCCGCCAAGACCGCGCCGCGTCCGGGCGTGACCGCCCCGAGCGCCGTCGCACCGATCCCGGTACCCGTGACGCCGGTGTCGGAAGTCACCGAAGCCGCCGAGGATGACGACGACCCGCTCGCCATCATCATCCGCAAGGCGTGCTCACGCGAATTGACCGATCTCGGACTGATCTTCAATTCGCTCAACATCAAGGTCGTGCAATCGGAGGTCGCCGAGGCGCGTCGCCGCATGTCCGCCGCCGAGGCGACCGCCAACGCCGAGATCGTCGCCGCCCAGCAGGCTTACCGTTCGCAACAGGCCAGGATTGCCGTGGAGCGCAGCGTCTCGGACAGTAACCGCGAACTCGAACAAACCCGCGCCGCCAACGCCGCGCTGGTGGCCGAGGCCGAAATCAAGAAGCAGCAGGCCCAGGAAATTGCCGAGACCAAGCGCCGCGAAGCCGTCTCGGAAGCAAAGGCGAGCGCCGATATCGTCAGCGCCCAGCAGGCCCGCCGCGCGAAGGAAGCGCAACTCGAAGCGGAACGAATTATCTCCGACCGCCAACGCGAACTGGAGCAGACGCTGCGCTCCAACGCCGCGTTGATCGCCCAGGCCGAAGCCGAAAAGCAGAACGCGCTCGCCGTCCAGCGTGAGGCGGAACTCCGCGCCACGCAGATCGCGCAGGCTTCGGCCGACGCCGAGAAAGTCCGCATCGACGCCGAGGCGCAGGCCAAGGCCGAAGCGATCCGTATCACCACCATCGCCGAAGCGAACGCAGAGAGCATCCGCAAGGTCAACGAAGCGATCCAGGCCGGCGGGGAAAGTTATTTCCGCTACCGCCAGGTGGAGATGCTGCCGGACATCGTGCCGGCCATTGCGCAGGCGCTTGCCCAGGCGAAACTGGTGACGATCTCCAACGGCGACGCCGACGGCGCGGCCGGGGCGACCACCGACAACATCGGCGGGGTGATCCGCTCCGTCTTGGCCGCGCAACTCGTCGCCCGCAGTGGCGTGTTGGACAACCCCGGCGCGGGGTCGTAATGGCGCGGCGTTCTCTGGACTAAGGGGCGGTCGGGGGCTTGCGCACGGACAATCCGCCCGAGAAAGAAGCCCCGTCGTCCATCGCCAGACGGAACGTGCTCAGGTTGCCTTCGATGTGGGCGGTGCCCTTCAAAGCGGCCCGCTCCGACACCTCGACGTTCCCCTCGACCAGACCGGAACTGGTGAAATTGACGACCTTGACGGTGGCGGCGCGAATCTCGGCCGATTCACCGATGACCAGATCGTCGCCCTCAATGCTTTCGCCGTTGAATTTGCCTTCAAAGAGCAGTTCGCCCTTGAATTTCATGGTCCCGGTGATCTCGACGGCTTGGGCGACTCGGCTGGTGGGTGTCATAGGTGTTTGTGGCGGAGACTATCGGCACTTCCCCGGCGCGTCAAACCCCCAGCGCAACTTCCATCAATCGTCCATCTTCACTCCCAACTCGCCCAGCACCCGCCGCAGGTCGTCGTTGCCGTAGTATTCGATCTCGATGCTGCCCTTCTTTTCGCTGTGGCGCAGGACGACGTGCGTGGCCAGGCGGTCGCGCAGGAGATTTTGCCAATGCTGCAGCACGGGCGGGATTTCCGCAGTCTGCTCTCCCAACGCCCGCGCCGCCGCGCCTGCCCGGCTGCCCGGACCCGTGGCGGTGTTGCCCTGGCGCGTGTTGTGGTCGGAGACGAGTTTTTCCGCCGCGCGCACCGTGCTGCGCTGACGGATGATGTGCTCGGCAATCGCCTGCTGTTCTTCGGGGACTTTGATCCCGAGCAAAACCTTGGCGTGGCCGACGCTCAGGCGTTCCTCGGTCAGCCAGCGTTGCACTTGTCCGTTCAGATCGAGCAACCGCATCGCGTTGGCCACGGAGGCGCGGCTTTTGCCGACTTTGCGCGCGATGTCTTCCTGCCGCAGGCTGAACTCGCTCGCGAGCCGGTTGTAGGCGTGCGCTTCCTCGATCACGTTGAGGTCCGCACGCTGGATGTTTTCGATCAGCGCCAGTTCGAGCACTTCCTGGTCCGTCGCCTCGCGCACGATGGCCGGCGCTTCGGCGAGATCGAGCGCCTTGGCCGCGCGCCAGCGGCGTTCGCCCGCGATCAGTTCGTAGGTTTCGCCGACCCTGCGGACGATCAACGGCTGGATGATGCCCTGTTCCTTGATGGAATCGACCAGCTCTTTCAACGACTCCGGTTTGAAGTCCTTGCGCGGCTGGTACGGGCTGCTGCGAATCTGGTCGAGCGGGAGTTTTCTGACGGTCTCGCCCGGTGCCGGCACGGGCG
>CAZZYS010000085.1:0-14830 GCA_964658285.1 uncultured Verrucomicrobiota bacterium | reverse complement strand
CTGACCCAGGCCAACTTCGACATCACCAACTGGCCCACCTTCACCGGCGGCGGCCAGCGTTTCCGCGCGCAGGTGCAGTACGGCGTCACGCGCAAGGACTTCGTGCTGTCGCTGACCGAGCCGTATTTCCTGGACACCAAGCTGGCGGTGGGCGGTGAGCTTTTCTACCACGACAACAACTACATCTCCAACGACTACGACCAGCAGAACTACGGCTTCGACTTCAACGTGCGCCGGGCGCTGGGCCGCTTCATGGCCGTCAGCCTGGAGTACCGCTTCGAGAGCATCGACATCAACAACGTGTCCGGCAAATCATCCATCCTCGAACAGGAGACCGGCCAGCGCACCCGCAGCGCGATCCGCGGCGGTCTGAGCTACGACACGCGCGACAGCGTGTTCCTGACCCGGCGCGGGACGCGGATCGATTTCGCGCCCTACATCGCCGGCGGGTTCCTGGGCGGCGAGACGGACGTTTTCGGGTTCGACCTGACGGCCTCGCAGTATTTCCACGGCCCGCTGGACACGATCCTGCTGCTCAACGGCGAGGTCGGCTCGGTGGCGACCTGGGACGGTGGCGACAAGGTGCCGGTCTACGACCGCCTCTACCTGGGCGGACCGAGCAACCTGCGCGGCTTCGGTTTCCGCAAGGTCGGCCCGCTCGACTACAAGGCCAACCCGGTCGGCGGACGCACGCTGGTGCGTTACACCGTGGAATACACCTATCCGATCATCGCCCGGGTGCGCGGCGCGGTCTTCACCGACGGTGGCTACGTCAACCAGGACAGCTTCGACTTTTCGCCGCAGACCCTGTACAGCCGCGGCGATTTCCGCACCGATCCCAACCGCATCGACGACAACCCGCGGACACCCAGCCCCAACAAGAGCGGGTCGGACCTGGGCTACAAGGAGTTCGGCGGCGGCTTCAACGCCGACGTGGGTTTCGGTTTCCGGCTCGACCTGCCCATCGGTCCGGTGCGGTTCGACTACGGTTACCCGATCTCCAGCAACGAACTGAACATCCGGCACAGCGGCAAGTTCAACTTCAACGTCGGCTATCAATTCTGAAGAAAATGCAGAAGTCAGAATGCAGAATGCAGAAGTCCAGACACAGAAAATTTCTGTTCCGGCGCCTTTTCTGACTTCTGCCTTCCGAACTTCTGCACTCTGCATTCTGACTTCGCATTCAGATTTTATCTGTCTGACAGATAAAATCGCCCCCCGGCGTCGCTATCCTGGTTGTAACCGCAACGCGACGTGCAGTGGAACCCTCCCCCAACGCCCTCCCCGACCATTGGCCGCGCTGGCTCCAGGCCAACGGCCGGCGCTACCTGTTGTTTGCCCGGTCGCAGGCGCGTTGCGAGGCCGACGCGCACGATCTTTTGCAAGACGCGCTCGTGGAGGTCTGGCGGCGCGCGGGTAACGAGCGTCCGCCCGACGACGCCCTGGTTTTCCGCACGATCCGCCGCCGCGCCATCGACATGGGCCGACGCAACGACCGGCGCGAACGCCGGGAACTGGCCGCTCCCCCCTGGTGGACCCACGCCGCTTCCGTCGAGCCCGCGCTCGACGCCGAACTCGCCCGCGCCGTGCGGACCCTGCCTGCCCATTTGCGCGAGGTCGTGCTGCTCAAGGTCTGGGGCGAACTGACCTTCCGCCAGATCGCCGAGGCCCTCGAAGTCCCGCCGGCCACGGCCGCTTCGCGTTACCGCTACGCCCTCGAACACCTGAGAACCCTCTTCAAGGAAGCGCGCCCATGAACGACGACGAACCCCTCTCCGACCTGGAGCAACGGCTGCACGCGTGGCGTCCCGCCGAGCTGCCGGCCGACCTGCGCACGCGGCTGTGCGCGGCCGGTCCGGCTTCGCGCCGCGAGCGTCGTTCCCCGCGCCTGGCGCTGGCCGCGGCGTGCGCGTTGGCGGCGGGTGCCGCGCTGCTGCTGGCGACCCGTTCCGCACCGCCACCGAACGCGGCAAATCTCTCGGGGCCGGTGGTTTCCTCCGCACGGCCACGCACGGCGGACCCGGAAAGGACCGCCGAGCCCCACTGGGTGCTGGGCGAAAGCCTGACGATGAACATCCACACGGGCGTGCCGCTGGGCACTGTGCCGGCGGCGCTGCGGCTGGACGGGGACTTCGTGGCGCAATCCGGCCTGATTCCCATCCGTATCACCGACGGTAAATTGCCTCTCAAAGTCGATTGCCAATTTTGAACAACCACACGAACATGCAGTCAAACGCAGCCCTACCTATGAAAATCCGTCTCACCCTCGCCAGTCTTCTCGCCGCCGCCGCTTTCTGCGCGGCCGCCCCCGCCGTCCATGCGCAGATCAAGGTCGCCACCGTGGACATGAACAAGGTCTTCAGCGGCTACTACAAGACGAAGGACGCCGAGAACAAGATCAACGATGCGCGCGAGGTGGCCAAGAAGGACCTCGACGAGCGCATGGAGAGCCACAAGCAGATGCTCGACGAGATCAATCAGCTCAACAAGGACATCGATAACCCGGCGTTGAGCGCGACGACCAAGAGCGAACGCAGCAAGAAGCGCGAGGACAAGATCGCGCAGGTCCGTTCGCTGGAGCAGGAAATCCAGGAGTTCAAGAACTCCCGTGAAAAGCAGCTCCAGGAACAGGCCGTGCGGATGCGCAACCAGATCGTCGAGGAGATCATGAAGGTCGTGACTGACCGGGTGAAGGACGAACATTACGACATGGTGCTCGACAAGAGCGGCCAGAGCCTCAACGGCGTGTTGTTCGTGCTCTTCTCGCAGGACAAGATGGACTTCAGCGACGAGGTCATCACCACGCTCAACAAGAGCCGCCCGGCGGCGACCGCGCCCGCGGCGTCCCCGGCAGCTTCGCGTTCGCCGAGGCCCTGACGATCACCGGCCCGTTGTGGTCGGCGGACACATTTTACTTCCCAGGCGGGCAGGCTCGAAAGCGGGCCGCCCGCCTGTTTCTTTGGAAAGCAGAGCCAGAACGTTTTGCGGCCGGAGGACTCGCGTCATTGCAACACGCCCTGGAAAGCGGAAGGTAGAGGCTCCGCCCGACTCCGCCTATCTTCCGCCTTTTCCCATGCTTCCCCTCTCCGATCTTCTCCCCGCGCTTGGTGGTGAATTGCTCGCTGGTTCGCCCGCGACACCCATCGGCGGGGTGGCCTCGCTGGCGGAAGCGGGCGAGGGGGAAATTTCTTTCTTCGGCAACCCGAGATACCTGAACGTTCTGCGGCGTTCGCGGGCGGCGGCGGTGCTCGTGCCGCGCGGATATCCGCCGGAAGCGTTCGGGTGGAAGGACGACGGCTCCACGCCGACGCTGGTCGCCGTAGACAACCCGTCGGTCGAGTTCGCCAAGCTCGTGGAGCGGTTCACGCCGCCGGTGGTGGCGGACGTGCCGGGCGTCCATCCGACGGCGGTGCTCGGGAAAAACGTACGCCTGGGCCGGGACGTTTGCATTCGCCAGTACGTGGTGATCGACGATGGCGTGGAAATCGCGGACGGCGCGTACATCGGCGCTCACGTGTTCATCGGCGCGGGCAGCACGGTCGGCGAGGGCAGCCGGATCTATCCGCACGTCACCCTCCGCGAATACACCCGCATCGGCCGGCGGGTCATCATCCACAGCGGCACGGTGATCGGCGCGGATGGGTTCGGCTTCGAGACGAGGGATGGACAGCACTTCAAGATTCCGCAGACCGGCATCGTGCAGATCGACGACGACGTGGAGGTCGGCGCGAATGTCACCATCGACCGGGCGCGTTTCGGCCGCACGCACATCGGCGAGGGCACCAAGTTCGACAACCTCGTGCATGTCGCGCACAACGTGGTCGTCGGCCCACATTGCATCCTGGCGGCACAGGTGGGGATATCAGGTAGCACGCGGCTGGGCAAAAATGTCATCCTGGCGGGCCAGGTGGGGGTCGTCGGGCACATCGAAATCGGCGATTTTACCATCGTGGCGGCCAAATCCGGCGCCAGCAAAAATGTGCCGCCGCACAGCAAGCTCTTCGGCATGATCGGCGAGCCGTTGGAGCAAGCGAGGAAGAACCTCGTCCTCGTCCGCCGCCTGCCGAAGCTCGTGGAGCAGGTCAAAAAGCTGGAGGCGGAACTGGCGGAACTGCGGGCGCTGCTGCCGAAGGACAGAGCAGAATAGTCCACAGATTTCGCAGATTTACACAGATTGAAAAAGGAGGAGAGAAAGAGAATTTTCTGCCCATTCTTCTCTGATAATCTGTGTAAATTTGTGGACTATTCTGCCGCCAACCACCCTGCCATGTCGTCCGGCAGCGGCGCTTCCACGGTGCGCGGGCCGTCGCCGTCGCCGGGATCGAACGTCAGCCGGTGCGCGTGCAGCGCGTGACGGTCCAGCCACAGGGCGCGGGCGAGCGCGGGCGTCCAGCCGGTTTCGATGAAACGCAGGTAACACCCCTCGTCGGGACCATAAATTTTATCCCCGACCACCGGATGCCCCACTTGCGCGAGATGCACGCGAATCTGGTGCAGCCGGCCTGTCTCTGGCAGCGCGCGCACGAGGCTCCAGCGGGCACCGTCCTCCGGCCGCACGCCGCGCCGTTGCACCTCGAAGCGCGTCCGCGCCGGCGCGCCGTCGGGATGGACCATGCGTTTGAGCCAGATCGCCGACGGCTGCTTTTCACCCTGGCGCAGGAGCGGGGCATCCACCGTCGTGGCGTCCCATTCCGGCCAGCCGCGCACGAGCGCGAGGTACTGCTTGCCGATGCGCCCGCGCATCATGTCCAGGGAAAACCGCCGCGCCGCCGCCGCCGTCTTGGCGATGAGCATCGCGCCGCTGGTCTCGCGGTCCAGCCGGTGAACGAGCGACACCTGGCCGCCGCAGGCGCATTCGTAGGCGAGCAACCGGCGCAAATGGTCGAGGAGCGTCACCGGCCCGCCGGGCTTCGTCGGATGCACGAGCAGGTGCGCCGGCTTGCTGACCACCAGCCAGTCGTCGCTTTCGGCAAGGAGAGGGATGACTGATGAGGAATGAGGGATGAAGGCCAGAGGGAAAGAAGCAGAATAGTCGGAAACCTCCCGGCAAGCGTATAAATTAACCGGCGGGGCGGTGTGTTTCGCCTCCATCCTTCATCCTTCATCCTTTCCGCCCATGTCCGCCGCCATCCGATTGCTGAACGTCCACCGCTACTACGGACCGCCGGAAAGCCGCGTGCGGGCGCTCGATGGCGTCACCTTGGAAATCGCCGACAAGGAGTTCGTCGCCATCACCGGTCCGAGCGGCTGCGGCAAAAGCACGCTCATGCACCTGCTCGGCGGCCTGGACACGCCGGACGAGGGCGAAATCTACGTCGGCGACCTGCCCCTGCACCGCGCGGACGAAAAGGCGCTCACCCAGTACCGTCGCCGGGATTTGGGGATCGTTTTCCAGTCGTTCAACCTGCTGCCGACCATGAGCGTGCTGGAGAACGTCTGCCTGCCGCTGATGCTCGCGGGCCTGTCGCCGGGAAAGATCCGCCCGGACGCGATGGCGCTGCTCGACCGCGTGGGCATGACGCCGCGCGCCCACCACTTCGTCCACCAGCTCAGCGGCGGCGAAACCCAGCGCACGGCCATCGCGCGGGCCCTCATCCACAAACCGCGCCTGCTGCTCGCCGACGAGCCGACGGGCAACCTGGACTCCGCCGGGGCGGCGCGGGTGCTGGAGGTGTTCCGCGACATCGCTGCGGGGGAGTTGACGACACTGGTGATCGTCACCCACAGCGCGGAGGTTGCCGCCGCGACCGGACGGCGCATCCGGCTGCGGGACGGCCGGCTGGAGAATTGATCGGGGCCAGGCGGGTCAAAACCCGTTCTCCCGCAAGCGCGCCGGACGTGCGCCCGACGATAATCCCGTTGTCATGAAGCCATCTTTCCTCTTCCCCGCCGCCACCCTTGCCGCCGTCGTCCTCACCGCCACGACCGGTTGCATGACCACCGCCGAGCGCAACGAAAAGAAGCCCTACGGCGGAGCGACGCCGATCTTTCAGATGCTCGACAAGGACCACGACGGCAAGGTGACCTACGCCGAATTCGACGCCGGTTTCGCGGATGTCGTCTTCTCCACCTATAACCACGACGCCAGCGGTGCCATCACCAAGGAAGATTGGAACGACATCGAAAAGGCCCACCAGAGCGAGGCCGCCGCCTCCTTCCGCGCGCTGGACCTCAACCACGACGGCAAGCTGACCAAGGAAGAACTGAACACGCACGGCAAGCGCCGCGACGCGGTGGTGCACCGGCTGTTCGACTCCATCGACAAGGGCCACAAGGGCTACATCACTCTGGCGGAAGCGCAGTCCTTCGGCCTCAAGCGCGCCGCCGACCGCGACCCGGCTAACCATCTGTAGGCCGCCGGTCGTCCTCAAGGTCCTGATGGCTCTCCGAGCCAGTCCCTAGATTTTCTGGCAGGCACCTTGTTCGCACGGAAACCGTCCAATCCAAAATAGGGAGTGGCTCGGAGGGCCATCCCTACCTTGGGGACGACGCCGCTGGCGCGGCCAGCAGCCAGTCGATTCCCTGCTCGAAATCAGCCAGTGCCTGACCCTGGATGGGGTCGTTGTGGTGCGCCCCGGGCAAAGGGATGATCCGTCTCTCACCCGCGTACGCGGCGGCCACGAGCCGCTGATACTTGGGCGCGACGATCTCGTCGTCCTCCGCGAGCAGGAACACCGCTTTGCCACGGGCCAAGCGGGCGTTGGCCACGCTGTCGATGGCCGGCGGCACGCGCATCGCCATCGGCCCGGCGATGAGCCACAAATTCCACCAGCCGTAGCCGCGCAGGATGATCTGCCGCAGCGGCGGCGGGTTCTGCAGGATCAGCCCCGCCAGATCGGGCCGTTGCGCGGCGACGCACAGCGCGGCCGTCGTGCCGAGGCTCGTGCCGAAGACGAGGACCGGCCGGTCCGGGCCCGCCTCCTGGCGGATCGCGTCGTAGGCCGCCAGTGCCGCCGGACCGATGGCCGAGAGCCGTGCGTCGCCGCTGCTGCCGCCGTAGCCGGGGTAGTTGACGCCCCAGAGGACGGTGACGCGCCTGCGCCAATGTTCGGTGATCTCCTCGCCCACGTTCGGGTCGGCGCGGTCGGCGTTCCCGTAGAAACGCAGCACGTACACGTCGGCGCGGCTGCCGGGAACGGCGCGGGGGCGGCTGCGGGCGGTCCAGACTTCGAGTTCGCCGCCGCGGAAGGGCAGTGCCACCCGCGCCGCGCCCAGGTGGGAAATCGGTTCGCGCGTCGGGAAGAGGATGAGCCGGTCAGGTGACAAGAAAAGGGCCAGGGGAATGCCGACGATGAAAAAAAGCAGCACGAGGCGGCCGATCCTTCGGAAAACGCCGGGCAGGGTCATCGGGGACAACGTGGATCATGCAAGGGCAGGACGCAAAAATGCCGAGATTCGGACTGCCGCTTCGCATCTCCAAAAGAAAGCGCGTCCGAACGCCCCGGCCCGGTCGAATCAATAGGACAGCCACTCATGGCTTTCCCCTCTCTCCCGTTTCGGCATCGCGCCGCCGGACGGGACCCGCGTACTCCGTCCTATTCTGGCGGATATATCACCGCGGTTGATTTTCCCGGTTAGCCTCCTGCCCGTTTTACGCCCATGCAACACGATCCCGATCCACTTCCCACAACCGACGCCGATGACGGCACGACGGACGAAGCCCTGGCCCTGAGCCGCCGTGGATTCATCGCGGGCACCAGCGCCGTCGGTGCGGGGCTGATCGCCTCGCAATGGCTCGCGCCGATCCGCGAATCCTTCGGTGCCGAAGACCCCGGCGCAGGCGGTGGCAAAAAATCCGGTCCGCCGACCGGTGCGGAAACCGTCCCGCTCACTTTGCGGATCAACGGCAAGGAAGAACAACTCCAGATCGATCCGCGCGTGACTCTGCTCGACGCCCTGCGCGAACGCCTCCAGATGACCGGGACAAAGAAGGGTTGCGACCACGGGCAGTGCGGCAGTTGCACGGTGCTCGTCAACGGCCGCCGGATCAACTCCTGCCTCGCGCTGGCGCTTTCCTACGAAGGCGAGGAGATCACGACCATTGAGGGTCTCGCCAAGGGCGACGAACTCCACCCGGTCCAGGCGGCGTTCATCAAGCACGACGGATTCCAATGCGGTTATTGCACGCCCGGGCAGATTTGCTCGGCGGTGGCGTGCATCGACGAGGGCCACGCCGGCAGCGACGCCGAAATCCGCGAGTGGATGAGCGGCAACCTCTGCCGTTGCGGTGCCTACAACGGCATCGTCGCCGCCGTCCGCGAGGCCAACGGCCAGATGACGAAAAAAGCCGCGCCGATCCATTCCTAACCTCTCCGTTACCCATGCATCCTTTCACTTACTCGCGGGCGACTGACCCGGCGGCGGTTCCCGGCGAACTCTCCGACGGTCCCCACACGAAAATCCTCGGCGGCGGCACCAACCTGCTCGACCTCATGAAGACCGGCGTCGAGCGGCCCCAGCGGCTCATCGATGTCACCCGCCTGCCGCTCAGCAAGATCGAGGAACTCCCCGTCGGCGGCGTGCGCATTGGTGCCCTGGCGCGTAATTCCGACGTGGCCGAGCATCCGCTCATCGTCAGGAATTACCCCGTGTTGAGTCAGGCGCTCCTCGCCGGGGCGAGTCCGCAGCTTCGCAACGCCGCGACGACCGGCGGCAACCTGCTCCAGCGCACGCGCTGTTATTATTTCTACGATCCCGCGTTCCCGGCGTGCAACAAGCGCGTGCCCGGCAGCGGTTGCGGCGCGCTGGAAGGCTACAACCGCGTGTGCGGCGTGCTGGGCACCAGCGAGTCCTGCATCGCCACGCATCCGTCGGACATGTGCGTGGCCCTGGCCGCGCTGGACGCCGTCGTGCAGGTGCAGGGGCCCAAAGGGGAGCGCAGCATTCCTTTCAAGGAATTTCACCGCCTGCCCGGCGAACACCCCGAGCACGATACTACCCTCGCCCCCGACGAACTCATCCTCGCCGTCGATCTGCCCGACGTGGCCTGGGCGAAGAACTCGCATTACCTGAAGGTCCGCGACCGGGCGAGTTACGCTTTCGCGCTCGTCAGCGTGGCCGCCGCGCTGGACGTGGAGGACGGCAAGATCAAAACCGCGCGGGTTGCCCTCGGCGGGGTTGCCCACAAACCCTGGCGGGCGGAAGCCGCAGAGGAAAAACTCGTCGGTGCCACGGCGGACGAGGCGACGTTCAAAGCCGCCGCCGAGGCCGCGATGAAACACGCCAAGGGTTACAGGTACAACAATTTTAAGATCGAACTGGCCAGGCGCAGCATCGTTCGCGCGCTCCGTGCCGTCAGCGGCGGACTCCAGGCGGCCTGAACCTTTTCTCTATCATGGACAATCGCAATCCCGACATCATCGGCGCTCCCGTCGACCGCACGGACGGCCGGCTCAAGGTCACCGGCGGCGTGCGCTACTCGGCGGAGGTCAACGTGCCCGGCCTCGTCTACGGCGTCATCGTCAGCAGCACGATCTCCGCCGGCAGCGTCGCCAGCATGGACACCAAAGCGGCCGAAGGTTCGCCCGGCGTCCTGGCGGTGTTCACTCCCTTCAACATGCCCAAGCTGCCCAAGCAGTCGTCGATGGGCGCGAATGCCTCCCCGGCGGCGAAGAAGCTGGCCCTGCTCCAAGAGCCGGACGTGAACTATTTTCTCCAACCCATCGGTGTCGTGGTCGCGGATACCCTGGAACGGGCCACCCACGCCGCGAGTCTCGTGAAGGTGCAATACAACGAAGGCAAACCGTTGACGGATCTCCATGCGCACTTGCACGAAGCTTTCTCGCCCGGCCAGATCGGCGGCGGCGAGAAGAAGCCGGCCGATTCCTCGGAGAACGCGCCCACCGCCGCTCTCCATTCCGCGCCCAAACGGATCGAGCAAATCTACCAGACGCCGATTGAAAACCACAACGCGCTGGAGCCGCACGCCACCATCGCGTCGTGGGACGGCGACCACCTCACGATCTTCGACGCCACGCAGGGCATCTTCTCGACCCGCGAGCGGGTTGCCGGGATTTTCGGCCTGCACAACGACAACGTGCGCGTGATCTGTCATTATGTCGGCGGCGGCTTCGGGAGCAAAGGCCCGGTCTGGGCACACACCTTCCTCGCGGCCATGTGCGCGAAGGAAGTGAAGCGACCCGTCAAGATCGTGCTCGAACGCGCGCAGATGTTCAACAACACGGGCTCGCGCGCGCATACTATCCAGTCGTTGGCGGTCGGCGCGGACGCCGACGGCAAGTTCGCCGCCATCGTGCACGACGTGACCAACAACACGTCCACCTTCGACGAGTTTCCCGAACAGGCGACCGTCGCCACGCGGATGCTCTACGCCTGCGACGACATCCAGACCACGCAGCGGCTCGTGCGGTTGAACCTCGGCACGCCGAGCTACATGCGCGCGCCCGGCGAGGCTCCCGGGATGTTCGCGCTGGAATGCGCGCTGGACGAACTGGCCTGCGAGTTGAAAATGGACCCGGTCGAGTTGCGGTTGAAAAATTACGCCGAGATCGATCCGGAAAAGAAAACGCCGTTCTCCAGCAAGGGCCTGCGCGAATGCTACGCGCAGGCGGCGGCGAAATTCGGCTGGGACAAGCACAAGGCCAGCCCGGAACCCCGCAGCATCCGCGATGGCGAGTGGCTCGTCGGCTACGGTATGGCGACGGCCACCTATCCGACGAACCGCAGTAAGTCCGAGGCCAGCGCCTGCCTCAACGCCGACGGCACGGCGCTCGTGCTCGCGGGCACGCAGGACCTCGGCACGGGCACCTGGACGGTGATGACCCAGGTGTCGGCCGGGACGCTCGGGCTGCCGCTGAACAAGGTGCGCTTTGAACTCGGCGACAGCATCCTGCCGAAGACCCCCGTCAGCGGTGGCTCGCAGACGGCGGCTAGCACCGGCAGCGCGGTGCAGGCGGCGTGCGGTGCCGTCTTGCAAAAACTCATCGGCATGGCGGTCGCGGACGCCAGTTCACCCCTGCACGATGCGGACGTGAAGGACGTGGTGGCAGCCGACGGCAAGCTTTCGCTCAAGAGCGACCCGTCGAAGGGTGAGAGCTACGCGGCGATCCTGACCCGTGCCGGCTTGCCACGCCTCGAAGCCAAGGCGGACTCCGGTCCGGACAAGGAAGAGAAGAAGAAATTTTCCATGCATGCCTTCGGGGCGCAGTTCTGCGAGGTGCGCGTGCACGAGGACTCGGGCGAGATCCGGGTCTCGCGCTGGGTGGGTGCGTTCGACATCGGCAAGCGGCTCAACGCGAAGACGGCCGAGAGCCAGATCCGGGGCGGCGTGATTTTTGGCATCGGCATGGGCCTGATGGAGCAGACCGTGGCCGACGACCGCGACGCGCGGCTGGTCAACCCCAACCTCGCCGAGTACCACGTGCCGGTAAACGCCGACGTGCCGGAGATCGACGTGATCTTCGTGGACACGGAGGATGCCCACATCAACCCCCTGGGCATCAAAGGCGTGGGCGAGATCGGGATCGTGGGCGTGCCGGCGGCGATTGCCAACGCGGTGTACCACGCCACGGGGGTCCGCGTGCGCGAGCTGCCGCTGACGCCCGACAAGCTGCTCGCAGTGTGAGCTTGGCCCCCGCCGGGGCCCTACGCAGCCGGGATGGTCGGGCGGACCACTCCGCCCGACGGGATCGTGACCGCATCCGGAGGGCGCGGCCAGTTCCATCGCAGGGCGAGCACGGGCCGTTCCACCAGGTGCCACGAGAAATAGGCGATTCCTGCGGTCAGGACGACGCTGATCGGTAACAACCCGGCCACGCCGATATCCACGTCAAAGGTGTGAACGAAAAGCTGCTGGATGGGGAAGGCGTAGATGTACATCCCGTAGGAAAGATCGCAGTACCTCGCCCACTGACCGAGGACGGGGATCCGCACCTGCGCGATGTACAAAATCAGGTAAGGGACAGCGAACAGCGCGATCCACTGACCCAGCCACGGGCAGGTCAACGTGCCGAGATAAGCCACCGAGGCCAGAGCCACCAGAGCGCGATGCATCGGCAGCCATTCGCGGTAGAGATACGCGGCCGCACCGAGCAGAAATTCGATCTCGCACATTTCCACGCTGTCCCCCAGACGGAATACCCCACCCGACGGCCAGTGGCGACGCAGGATCAGCGCGAGGAGAACGGCGGCCGCCAGCGGGAAGATTTTTGGCGTGAGCAGACGCAGGCTCCCGCAGGCCAACACCACGATGTAGCACCGGAGTTCGTAAGGCAGGGTACACAGGGAGCCATTGACCGCATGGTTCGGATTAAAGGCAAAAACACCTGGCAGATAGTACGCGAATGCAGGGAGCAAACCGTTGAGCAAATACCAATAAGTGTTCGGTGAGGAAAAATACCGCCCGAGGCCCAGCGCCGTGCCGAGCGGTCCGATGATGAACACACAAAAAAACGTGGCGACCATCAGGCCGGGGAAAATGCGCAGGACGCGTTTCCGCGCGAAGATCAGCATCGACGGTGTGCGGCACCAACTGGCGGTGATGAGCATCCCGCTCATGAAAAAGAAAATCCGCAGGCCCAGCCCTGCGAATGCTTCCCATCCGTCGGTCAAACGGCCCAGCGGGTCCCGGCTGTAGCCGAGCAGTCCGAAGCAATGGCTGACAATGACCAGCAGCGCCGCTACGAGGCGCAGAAAGTCCAGGTTGTTCACGCTGCGGTCTTGCAACCGGTTGCCGAGGGTCGTCACGCCCCTGACCCAGAGAGCAAAATATATACCACCGTCTCAGGTCGAGGCGTTGCACGTCCGACCAGTTCTGGTCCGGCATGGCACCGGCGGCGGTGCGAATCCACTCAAGAAGCCGCGTGCGGCGAAGGCTGCGGCGAGACGCTCGTCGGCGTGCCTTGCACCTCGTGGTCGTCCGCGGCGGGCACAACCGTTTCCTCATCGACTGCGCGCGCTCTTTTTTCGCGTCGTCCGGTGATATGCGTGAGACCACATTTCATCGCTGCCGTGTCGGTCAAATCCGCGACGCGCAACTTCAACCAAAAAGCCCGGTAGGCCAGGAACAACAAAAACACCGCGTACACCCCGAGCAGCCAGAAATCGTGCAACTGCGTGGGGATGAGCAACTGGCGGTAAAGCAGGATCGAGGCGAAAATCACGTTGAGCAGCACGGTCGTGACCACCGGATAATAGGTGAGCCTCACCCGGGTCAGGCACCTGGGGCCGCCGTGGTATTCGGTGACGGTGCGCAGGCGCAGGTTCCACCACAGGTTGCCGTAAATCTGGATGTCCCACGGCTTCCAGCCCGTGTCGGTGGAGTACCGCCAGCCCTCCTTTTCCAGCAAGGCGACGATCTCGGTGATGAGCGCCTCGCGGCCGACGCCGGTCTCGTTCCAATACCGGCGGCGTTTCATTTGCAGCCAGCGCAACGAACTATTCTCGTGCGCGTGCGGGGCCATGATGACCGATCCCGGCGTGCGCTTGAACCGCAGCCACGTCGAGTACCTTGCCCAACCGCGTACCAGTGGCTGCGTGAAGGCGAGAGCCATCACCAGCACGCGCGCCGGGATCGTGTCGAAGCGCGCTTCCAGCCGCGCGTGGATCATGTACGAGAGCGCCACGAGGAACGTCGTGCCGAACATCAAAAACGGCACGATGCGGAGAACTTCCACCGGGATCGACAGCGCGAAGATGAAGAGCGTCAGTGCCAGCCACTCGACGCTGCTCACGTAGTCCGCGATGACCGAGCGCGGCGTCGGGTAGATCGATTGAAATAACCCGTGTCCGAACACCCCGTGGTAGACGACCGGTTCATTGACCAGCCAGGTGAAACGCGGCGCGCCGTAGATGTTGCCCTTCCACTGCGCGGTGCCCGTCGGTCCGAAGAAAACGAGGTGGTT
Organism: uncultured Verrucomicrobiota bacterium; assembly: GCA_964658285.1. Taxonomy (GTDB): domain Bacteria; phylum Verrucomicrobiota; class Verrucomicrobiia; order Chthoniobacterales; family SZAS-18; genus CAHJWO01. Next base: position 968 of record CAZZYS010000085.1, on the reverse strand, counting down.
GAACCGCAACATGCTTTCCGCCTCGCCGTACCCTTCCTGCTGCCGCCTGAACGCCTGCAAGGTAAACCGCCGGTAGTGCCACACGATGGCCGACGGACTGAACGCGATCTGCTGCCCGGCGTTTTGCAGCCGCCAGCAAAAGTCCACGTCGTCGCCGGCCTTGCGGTACTCGGGATCGAACCCGCCAACCTGCTCGAACGCCCAGCGGTGGAATGCCATGTTGCAGCCGGGGATGTGCTCGGCGATCACGTCGGTCAGCAACACATGACTGGGTCCCCCCGGCGCGGCGGCCACGCACGCCTGCACCCAGTTCGCGGCGGGCGGCGAGACGTTCGGCCCGCCGACGCCCGCGTACGGGCCGCTGAGCAGCGTGCCGACGAGATAATACAGCCAGTCGGGATCGGCCATGCAATCGCCGTCGGTGTAGGCGAGGATCGCACCGCTGGCCGTGCGTGCGCCCACGTTGCGCGCGTAGGACAGGCCCATGTTTTTCTGCCGCACCGGGACAAGCTTGGGTTCGTGACGGAATCGCTCGATGATCTCGGGTGTGCGGTCGCTGGAGCCGTCGTCCACGAGCACGATTTCGTAGTCGGGGTAATCGATTTTGAGCAACGATTCGAGGCAGGCTTCGAGGGTCTGCGCGCCGTTGTAGGAACAGACGATCACACTCACCTTCGGGTAAGACGGCAGCCGGACGCGGCGCGTGACGTGTTCGTCGTCACCCCCGCCCCATTTTTCCTTCATCGCGTGGTAGGCGAGTTTCGGCACCCGCTCACGGGTCACGAGGCCGAACGCCCAGTCCGTGATGTCCATGCCGCCCGTGTACCATTCGTCGGTCCACGCGTAGAGCACCGTGCCCGCCAGGCCGCACCGCACGACGCTCTCGACGTGCCACGAGAGCATTTCGCTTTGCTCCTCCTGCGCGTGGCGGATCGTGTCCATGCCGAACTCGCCCATGATGCACGGCT
>CAZZYS010000084.1:0-14835 GCA_964658285.1 uncultured Verrucomicrobiota bacterium | reverse complement strand
CGTCGAGGTGGCTGGTGCCGTTGATCGGATCGCCGCCGATGCCGATGCACGTCGATTGACCATAGCCGCGCGAGGTCAACTGCCAGACGGCCTCGTACGTCAACGTGCCCGAACGCGAAATGACCCCAATGGTTCCCGGCTTGTGGATGTAGCCGGGCATGATGCCGATCTTGCACTGGTCGGGCGTGATGATGCCGGGGCAGTTCGGCCCGATCAGGCGCACGCCGGGCTTGCTCTTGAGCGCTTCCTTGACGCGCATCATGTCCATGACCGGGATGCCCTCGGTGATGCAGACGATGAGTTCGATGCCCGCGTCGGCCGCTTCGAGGATGCCGTCGGCGGCCCCCGGCGGCGGCACGAAGATCATCGTGGCGTTGCAGCCGGTTTCTTTACGCGCCTCGGCCACGGTGTCGAAGACAGGGATCGTGTCGTCGAACTTTTCACCGCCGCGCCCGGGGGTGACGCCGGCGACGACGTGGGTGCCATAGTCGCGGCAGCCCCGCGCATGGAACGCGCCGGATTTGCCAGTGATGCCTTGCACGAGCAGGCGGGTGTTTTTATCGACGAGGACGGACATAGAATTTTCGGGGTAGTAGCCGGGGTGTCTGCGGGTGGATCATCACCGCTGACGGATAAGTTTAAACGGGACGCGCGCCGCCTTTGGCCAGGCCAGCAGCATAATTCGGATGGAGCGGGTTGACGATGACCCGTCGTTCCAAGGGCAGGATCACCAAGTCCATGTCTTCCAAGGGAATCGCACCGAGCAGCACCTGATCGCCTAGAACGATGGCCCCGACGTAGCACGAACGATTTTCAAACCCGATGCGCACCGGGCCAACGTAGCGGCACATCCGCCGTTTCCCATCGGCGGTCGTGACTTCCTTCTCGAAATCCAATTCCAGGTGGAGTTGATTGGCAACCTCCTCGGGCAAACACAAAAAGTTCGCCCCGCTGTCAGCCGATGCCTCCACTTCAATCGGCTTGAGATTTTCTAGCCGAGGGTTGGAAAGGGTGATTTTAGCAGAGGCGAGACCCATAGATTGATAGGCTGGCAAGTCACAACTAATCGTCGTCCGAATTACCCGAGCCGCGCCCCACCCGGCGGCGTTCGATCAAGATCGTGTTCGGCTTCGTCGGGCTGGGATGCGCCAGGAAACCCAAAAGTGTGCGGTGCGTCTTGATCGCGTACCCTTCACTGCGCCGGTCGCCGCTGCTGTCCGCCAACTCCCGCACGGCGGAGACGGCCAGGGTGACGGGTTTATCTGTGCCCCTGGACAGCTCCACCATGAAGCGCCCTTCCGCATCGGCGTGCGCGCTGCCGAGGACCTCGTCGGTCGGCTTGCCGTCGTCTTCCGCTTCCACGACCTCCACCAGCACTCCGGCCACGGGGCTTTTATTGGCGCGGTAGAGCACCTGTCCCTTGTAACGCAGCCCGCCGCCCGCTGCGAACACCTCGTTTGCCAGACTCAGCAACGACAGGGCGAGAATGGCAACAGACAGCCTGGTGACGAGCGGGTCACTGGCGAACGGAAAACTCATGGGGCGATCATTGCGGGTGCAGGTGGTTCATCAGGAAGCCGATGAGGACCCCCTGGACTTCCGCGTCGAGGTAGAGGACGCCACTCTTGCGCAGGTTCTCCCCGGCGTTGGTCGTGCCCGTGTAGAGAGAGTCCAGCGCCTTGTTGTCAGGCGTGGTGAACCACAGGACGACCTCCGGCGGTACGCTGGCGTCCGGTGCGCCCAGCGCCTTGATCGCGGCGATCAGAGCTTTGGCATCGTCGGGTTTCAACTGCACGGCGAGGCCGCCGAGTTTCAGGTTGATCCGGGAAACGGTCGCGCACTTTTCGAGCGAGACGACCTGCAACGCGGGCTTCTCCAGACCGAGCACGATCCGTGGCAGCGCGTTCTCGCCGTATTTCGAGACGTACACGAACATCAAGGGCGCGGGGCCATCGGCAGGCGTTTGCGCATGGCAAGGTGCCGTGGCCAGCACCAACACGCCGCAGAGAGCGTGCAACAGGATTTTCATCGTCATCAGCTTTCTGTAGGAACGACCCTCCTCAAGCCACCGTCGCCGCCGCACCGACGACCTTCACGGCCGCGTCGGTCAGGTCGTTGGCGGTGATGACCGGCAACCCGCTTTCCTGGATGAGCTTTTTGCCCGCCTCGACGTTGGTGCCTTCCAGGCGCACGACCAGCGGCACGGGCAGGTTGACGGCCTTGACCGCGCCGATGATCCCGCGCGCGATGATGTCGCATTGCATGATGCCGCCAAAGATGTTGACGAGGATCGCCTTTACGTTGGGGTCGGCGACGAGGATTTTGAATGCTTCCGTCACCTGCGACTCGGTCGCGCCACCCCCGACATCCAGGAAGTTCGCCGGGTTGCCGCCGTGGTACTTGATGATGTCCATCGTCGCCATCGCCAGCCCCGCGCCGTTGACCAGGCAGGCGATGTCGCCGTCCAGGCCGATGTAGTTGAGGCCGAACTTGCTCGCCTCCACCTCGCGCGGGTCCTCTTCCGCCACGTCGCGCATGGCCACGATCTCCTTGTGCCGGTAGAGGGCATTGTCGTCGAAGTTGAACTTCGCGTCGAGCGCCAGCACGCGGTCGTCGGGCGTGAGCACGAGCGGATTGACCTCGACCATCGAGCAGTCGCACGCCAGGAAGAGCTTGAAGAGGTTGGAGATCACCTCCGACGCCGGCTTGTTGAGCGCGCCGCCGAAACCGAGGCTCTTCGCAATCTTCCTCGCCTGGTACGGCTGGAGGCCGAGCGCCGGATCGACGCTCTCATGGAAAATCTTCTCGGGCGTGTGTTCCGCGACGGATTCGATATCGACGCCGCCCTCCGTGCTGGCGATCACGATGGGAGCGCCCGTGGCACGATCCATCACGATGGCGAGGTAATATTCCTTTTTGATGTCCACGCCCTTGGCGACGAGCACCTGGTTGACGAGCCTGCCCTCCGGCCCGGTCTGGTGGGTGACGAGCACCTGCCCGAGCATCTGACTGGCAACCTTTTCGGCTTCCTCGGGTGTCTTGACGAGATGCACGCCGCCCTTGAACCCATTCTTGAACGTCCCCTTGCCCCGGCCGCCGGCGTGAATCTGGGCTTTGACGACGAGTTCGCCGCCGATCTCGCGGGCCACGGCGGCGGCTTCCTCGGGCGTGTGGGCCACCTTGCCCGCCGAGGTGGCGACGCCGTATTTTTGGAAGAGTTCCTTGGCCTGGTATTCGTGAATGTTCATGTGCGCGGGGACGAAGCGGGGATGGAAAGCCTGCAAAGAGAACGGAGAACGACGGCGGAGCGGACGCCCCTCCGGGAACCGGACTGGTTCAGAGGAAGGGCAAGTTAAGGAGGCCAAGGTGGAGTGGCAAGCAGCAAGTGGCGGGGAACGAACGGACCCGGCCCGCCCGGGGGTGGCCGGGCCGGCTTGCCACGGACCGCCGGCCGCCCGACACTGGCTCCCTTAGCCCCGTGTCCAATTTCCTCAAGATCGCTCTCTACTTCGTCGCCACCCTGTTCCTCGGGGCGCTGCTGGCTCCGCCGTTGTACTGGGCCGGGCAGGCGCTGGGCACGGCGTGGAGTCCTCTGCACAAGCTCGCGGAGCTGGAATACCGGCGGTACTTCGACCGGGCGATGTTCGTCACCGCGCTGGCCTTGCTGTGGCCGGCGGTCCGGGCGCTGCGCATCGGCGGCTGGCACGAGCTCGGCCTCGAACGCGACCCGCACGGGTGGCGGCATCTCGCCTTCGGCTTCGTGGTCGCGGGGGGGCTGCTGTGGCTGATGGGACTGTCGTTGTGGGGTTCGGGTCTCTACGCGACGCGTCCCGTCCCGGAGGGAATCTTGAAGGGGTTGGCCGGAGCGGTCGCCACGGCGGCGGTGGTGGCGTGCATCGAGGAAGGATTTTTCCGTGGCGCGCTCCAGGGACTCGTCGGCCGGACGGCCCCGGCGACGGTGGCATTGGTGTTCGTCGCGGCTCTCTTCGCGGTCCTGCACTTTTTCAAACCGCCGTCCGGGGTCAGCGCGCCGGGAGAGGTAACCTGGCTGTCGGGGTTTGCCTATTTGCCCAAGGTGTTCTGGCAATGGGGCCGTCCCGAATTGCTGGTCGGGGGGCTGGCGACGCTTCTTGCCGTGGGATTGGTGCTCGGCTACGCGAGGTGGCGGACCCGCGCCTTGTGGTTGCCCATCGGACTCCACGCAGGCTGGGTGTTCGGGGTGAAAAGCTTCGCCGCCGCCAGCAGGCACGTCGCGGGCAACAACGTCTGGTTTGGCGCAGACCTGTCGCAGGGGGTGGTGCCGGTAACGGTGGTCCTGCTCACGGGCGTGCTGGTGGCGGCATGGCTGCGGCGGGAAAAGCCCGGAGCGGCTTCTTCTTGAGAGGGTCGCTCGTCGCTTGACCTTCCGGCGGCGCGCCGGTTAAAACCTTGCGGTTTCCCTTTCGCCTTTGCGCATGGTTGCCATCCCGACGTTGACGCCGCGCCGTCCCCTGCGAGCAGGAGGCCGCTGGCTCGCCGGCGTGGGAACGTCGATTTTCGAGACGTGCGCCGGACTCCTGTACCCGCCGTCGTGCGTCGTCTGCGGCACGGCCGTGGGGCCGGACGACTCCCTCTGTCCGGGTTGCGAGGAAGCGGCACCGCGGCTCGAAGCGCCGTTTTGCCCGGTGTGCTCGTGGCCGTACCCGGTCGCGGCCAACGGGGGCGCGTCCGTGGCGGGGTTGTCGTCGCTGTCGCACGCGATGACGTGCGGGAACTGCCGCGACCGTTCGTTCGCCTTTGACTGCGCGGTCAGCACGCGGCGGCACGACGGACCGGTGCGCGAGTTGATCGTGCGTTTCAAATACCGCAGCGAACGCCACCTGCGCCGCGCGCTGGCTGCCTGGCTGGCCGAGACCCTCCTTGACCCGCGCATCGCCAGCCGCCCGGCCGACGCGCTCGTGCCCGTGCCTTTGCATCCCCGCCGCCGGCGCGAACGCGGCTACAACCAGGCCGAGGAATGTTGCCGCCTGCTCGGCCGGCAGGCGGGACTGCCGGTGTGGCCGGTCTTGCGCCGGGCACGGTACACCGGGACCCAGACGCTCCTCACCCGCGAGGAACGCGCGAAAAACCTGTCCGGGGCATTCACACTGACCAACGGATTGACCGCCCGGCGCTGGCGGCGGCGGATCGACGGCGCGGACCTGCTGCTGGTGGACGATGTGTTCACCTCGGGCGCGACGGTGGATGCCTGCGCGCGGGTGCTGCTGGCGGCGGGAGCAGCGAGCGTGCGCGTGCTCACGGTCGCGCGGCGGTGAACGGCCCGCGCCTACTTTACTTCGGTCGCCTTGTACCCGATGACGCCGATGCGGCCGATGAGCGCCTGGAGCTTGATGCGTGCCGGGTCATAGCGCACGGTGACCTTGTTGTTGAGCACGTCCACCTCGGCGTCCTGCACGCCGTGGGCGATGACGAGCGTGTGCTTGATCCCATCCTCGCACGACGGACAATCGATCTCGGGCTCCAGCTTCAGGACGCTCTTGACCACCGTGCCCTTGGGTTCATCCGCCGCGAGTGGATTCGCCAGAGGGAAAACGACCAGCAAGGCCGCGATCAGCCGCAAGACAAATCGTCTCATCGAGTGGAGAATCGGAGACCGTGCCTTACCGCCCCTGGCAGCGGAGAGTCACCTGAAACCGGCGCAGGATGCGCGCATCGCGGGCATCGGCCACCAGACGGCCAAGCGCCGCTCCAAAGAAGGCAGCCACCAAGAAAGCACCCGCCAACACGATCACCCACCAGGCGACGAAAGGACAAAGAAGGAACGCCGCCAGGAACAAGCCAGCGCAGCGCCAAGCGCGAGGACCCACACGGTAGGATGCCTGGAACTCCTGAAGCAGGGTCAGACGGGGTTGCGGCGGGTTCTCGGTCGTCACTTCGGCCCATCCTGGCAAATGAGGTTGATCCATGCAAGATCAATGTGCGGATCAGGTCGGTTCTGCCCGTCAGATGATTTCCCACTCTTCGCATCCCGCCGCCGCGCTCGCCGCGCACGTCGAAGCGGTCCGCGCGTGCGTGCGCTGCCCACGGATGCGCCGGCCCGCCGTGCCGGGCTATCCCACCGTCAGCCGGGTGCTGCTCGTCGGGCAGGCTCCCGGCCGACACGAACCCGTCGTCGGCCGGCCATTCGCGTGGACGGCCGGGCGCACGCTTTTCGCGTGGCTGCGCGAGGGCTGCGGCATCGGCGAGGAACGTTTCCGGCGCACGGTTTACATGGCGGCGGTGTGCCGGTGTTTCCCCGGTGAACTCCCGGCCGGCGGCGACCGCGTGCCCGACCGGGCGGAAGTCTCCGAATGCAGCCGGTGGTTAAAAGCGGAGTTCGAGTTGCTGCGGCCCGAACTGGTCATCCCTGTCGGGCGGCTGGCCATCGTGCAATTCTTGCCGCCCGCGCCGCTGACCGAGATCATCGGCCGGCAGTTCCGCGCGAGCTACGCCGGGCACGCGTGCGACGTGGTGCCGTTGCCGCATCCGAGCGGGGCCTCGCCGTGGCCCCGGATGGAACCGGGCAAAACCCTCACCCGCCGCGCGCTGGAGCTGATCCGCGCGCATCCGGCGTTCCCGACGGCGGACTAACGACCTCGCTCCGCCGCCAGCGCCGCCGGGAACGGCCGCGGCCCGTCGCGGTGGCCGAGTTTCACGTCGATCTCCTCCAGCCGCCGGATCAGGTCGAGCACCTCGCGCCGTTCGTACGATCCGCCCGCCGCCGCGCAAAAATGCGTCCGGCAGCCGAACGGCCGGTCCGCGTAGACCAGACACTTCCCCGTGCGTGCTTCGAGCATCGGGCAATTGCCATCCGCCGCAGGCGGCACGTCTTTGCGCCCCGTCGCGCGCAACGCCCGCAACGCCAGGAGCGCCTCGCCGCGCGTGACCGACGGCATCCGGCCCGTGCGTTTGAACTGGCAGCACTCCGTCAGCCGCGTGCACGCTCGTTCCACCGGACGCCGGTCGAGTTCGGCGTACACGGCACGCACTTCCGCCAGCGCGGCACGCACGGCGTCGGCCGAGCGGTACGCGGGCGGCAGGTTGTTGGCGGCGGTGCCCATGTGAGATTCCCGGAGTTTAGGGTGCGCGTTGCGTCCCAAGGGCGCTACTCGGCCTGGTCCACCTTATCCAACCCGGACAACACCTTTGACAGATAATCGAGGCGCGGCTTGTGCTTTCTCGCAAACGCGATGTTGCCTGCGGGAACCAAATCCATGATCTCCACGACGCCGGGGGCGTTTTTGGCCTCGACGCCGGGAGTGTCTCTGACCTCGACTGCCTCGCTGGCATACGCCATGGATATCAGACCCACGTAGAACTCATGCGGGTCTGTCCCCTCGGCTTTGAGCACGGCGGTAATGTGCGGCGCGAGCCTGCTAACCATATCAGCGAGTGCGTCGATCGACTGGAATTGCCCGCTAAGGACTCCCAGCTCCTTGCGGACCTGCGGATCGGCCTTGGCCGCCGCGACGAGTTTCGTGGCGACGGCTTCGAGTCTGTCGATTTTGGGAATCGTTAGCTCATAGTTCCTCAGCACCTCTTTGTCGGCTTCCGACATGCTGAGTTGCGCCACGGCGGCATCGCGCCCGCCCAGCAAGACGCACAAAAAGGCGGCTGCCATCACGCCGAGCGCGGCGGGACGACGGGTCAGCGAGGCGCGGGAAAAGCGCATGGCCGTTTGTCTAATCCGTGACAGGCGCCAGATCAAGGGGAACCCAGGCCGCCACGCTGAGGGTGGTTATTCGGGTTTGCCCACTTCGTCCAGCTCGGACATCGTCTTCGACACCTGCTCGAAGCGCGCCTGGTTCTTCTCGACGAACTCCATGTTCTCCGCCGGCACCACTTCCAGGGTCTGCGCATTGCCGCCGGCGGCCTTGGCGGAGGAGCCCATGCTGGCCAGCATCATGGAAATCGTGCCCAACAGGTAGTCGTGCGCGTCGATCCCCTCCGACTTCAGCACGGCGGCGACGTGCGGCGCGAGCTTGTCGAAGGTCGCGTTGATCGCGTCGATCGAGCCTTCTTTTTCCCCGTTGAGGGCCTGTAGCTCCTTCTTGATTTGCGGGTCGGCCTTGGCGGCGGCGACGATTTTCTTGGTGACCGCTTCCAGCTTGTCGAGCTTGTCGAGCGTCAACTTGTAGTCCTGCAACGCCTTCTTGTCGGCGGCGGAAATGCCATCCTGCGCGCCGGCCGTGCGCAACCCGCCGAACGTGGCGCCCAGCACGGCAACCGCCGTCAGACCGAGGGTGGCGAGGCGGCGGAGGGTCGGCGACGAATGGCAAATTTTCACGGGCGCTTGTCTAACCCGGGACATGCGTTAGATCAAGGGGAACACGGGTCGCTCCCGCGCTTTTCCTCTTTTCCCCGATGCTGTCTTTCTCCACCTGCTGGAACTCCGCCCGCCACACCGAGGGCGCGCCGATGATCCAGGAAATCCTCGACCTCGGCTTCGAGAACGTCGAACTCTCCCACGGGGTCCGCATCTCCCTCGCGGGCGGCATCCAGCAGATGTACGACCAGGGCAAGGTGCGTATTTCCAGCCTGCACAACTTCTGCCCGCTGCCGATGGAGGTGCAAGGGGCCTCGCCGGATTGTTATGAGTTCACCTCGCACCGGCCCTTCGACCAGCGCCGCGCGGTCAAACTGACGATCCAGACCATTGACTTCGCCCATCGCCTCGGCGCGGGGCTGGTCGTCCTGCACCTCGGCCGCGTGGCGATGACCCCGGTCACGCGCAAGCTGGGCAAGCTGGCCAAGGAGGGGAAATTCCTCGACCGGGAGTTCGTCCGCCTGAAGATCGCCGCCGTGCAGGAGCGCGAGGCCCGCGCGCCGGTCTTCCTCGCGCGGGTCAAGGAATGCCTCAAGCCCATCGTCGAGCACGCCGCCAACAAAAACGTGAACCTCGGCATCGAGAGCCGCTTCGGCTACGAGGAGGTGCCCAGCGAACGCGAGCTGCCGGGGCTGTTGGAGGAGTTGAACGCGCCGCACGTCGGCTACTGGCACGATTTCGGGCACGTGCAGGTGAAGAACAACCTGCGTTTCGTCGATCACTACGAATGGCTGCGGTCGATCCGGCACCGGCTGTTTGGCTGCCATTTGCACGACACGGAATGGCCCGTGACGGACCACCGGGTGCCGTTCGCCGGGGGGATCGAGTACGACCGGCTGATCCCGCTGCTGCCGCCGAATTGCCTGTTCGTGTGGGAACTGAGCCCGCGCATGAAAGCCGACGACATCCGCGCGGCGCTGGCACGGTGGCGGGAGAATTTCGGCAGCGTCTGACGTTTGCCGACTAAAATAGCCTCCCCGTTCGCCACCGGGCCCCGGCACCGGTCCTGCTTTTTCACGGAAAGTTCGCTTTTCGATCCCCCGCCCTGCGGCTACGTTCCTCGCTTTGTCTCCGTCCGCATGAAAAAAGCCCTGCTCACCACGCTTCAGGTCGCTGTCACCGCGTTCGCGCTTTATTGGGTGTTCAGCTCTCCGAAGACCCGTGAGGGCATCTCCCATGCGCTGGAAGGAGGCAACAACTACTGGTGGCTGCTCGCCGCTGGGTTGATGGCAGGGGTCGCGCCGGTCTGTGCCACGGTGCGTTTGTGGCTGCTCCTGCGCGTGCAGGACATCGTCCTGCCGTTGCGCCGGGTCACCCAGCTCTACATGATCGGGATGTTCTTCAACCTCTTCCTGCCCGGTTCGACCGGCGGTGACGCGGTGAAGTTCTTTTATCTCCTGCGCGAAACTCCCGACCCCCGGAGGCGCGTCGGCGCATTCCTGGCCGTCGTCATGGACCGTCTGCTCGGCTTCGTGGCTCTGGCCATCCTGTCGATCAGCTTCGTGGTGGCGCGGTATTCCTGGTTGACGCAAATCCACGACACCATCAAATGGGTGAACGGGTTCCTGTTCATCCTCGGGTCAGGCGCGTTCGGGATCATCGTGACCATCTTGACCGCGCAGTTCAACGCCACGCGATTCCTTCCCGCGAAGATGCCCGGGCGCAAAGCGATCCTGGAGTTGGCCGCCGCGATCCAGAGCAACACCCGCGAGTGGCGCACGTCCCTCGGCTGCATCCTGATTTCGTTCGTGGGGCACATGTCGGTGTTCGTCGTTTTTTATTTTGTCGCGCTGATGATCCACGCGGCGGTCGGTTTCTGGGACATGACGGTGGCGATGCCCATCGTCAATACCTATGCCGCCCTGCCCGTCAGCCTGTCGGGGATGGGAGTCCGCGAGACGCTGACCACGTCGTTGCTGGGTGGATTGTGCCACCTGCCGGTGGGCGTGCCGGTCGTCATCTCGCTCGTGGGCTTCCTCTGCTCGAACGTCCTCTACGGCTTGGTGGGCGGGTTATTTTATCTCTTCTTCAAAGGCAAGGCCGGGGTGGTGCCATCCGACGTGGAAGCTGTCACGGAGCGCGAGGAGGAAGCGGCGCTGCCGGCCATCATCGCGGAGGCCAACCACCCCCGCCCGGCGGCCGATGCCTGACCGACGCCGGCCGAAGTTGCCCGTGATCCTCCACGCGACGATCACGCTCGACGGCAAGCTCGACGGGACGCCCCTGCGAACGACCCGCGGCACGCAGACCGACCTCCTCGACGCCGGGCAATCCCGCGTGTTGCTGCTCGCCGGTCTCGTGGACGAAATCCATCTCACGGTCCGTCCCCGCATCGACGGCCGCCGCGCTTCTCCCACCCTCGGCGGAGCGCCGGACCCGAAATTTTTTCCCCGCTCGCTCGCCTGCCGCCTGCTGGGCATGGAAACCCGTGCCGGCGAATGCTTTTTGCGTTACCGGGTGCTGCGCCGCCCGCGCCCGGACGCCCGCCGGGCCTGAGACCCGAGGCATCCATTCGCACGCCGCCAGCGTTATGCCTTTTGGTTTTCCGTCGGCGATGTTCGGCGTTTTTCCTCCGAGCCGTTGATGCACACGACCACCGCGATCACCATGCGTGCGCCCAAGCAGCGCATCTTTGAAACCGCCGCCGATCTCTCCGGCTGGCCGCGCATCCTGCCGCATTACCGCTACATCCATTACTACGAGCGCGGGCCGGAACGCAACGTCGTCAAGATGGCCTGCACCCGCTCGGGCCTCCCGGTGGCGTGGACGAGCGAGCAGATCATCGACCGCGAACGTCTGGAGGTGCGTTTCACCCACCTGAAGGCGTTCACCAAGGGGATGCACGTCGTCTGGAAGTTCACCGATACGCCCGAGGGTCACGTGTACGTCGAGATCGTCCACGATCTGAACTTCCGCGTGCCCGCGCTCGCGCCTCTGGCCAACGTCATCATCGGCCAATTCTTCATCGACCACGTCGCCAATAAAACGCTGCGCTGCATGAAGGCGCATTTGGAAGCAAATCCCGCATGAAGCGCGCTGTCATCACGGGCCTCGGCCCCATCACCTGCGTGGGCGTGGGCAAGGAAGCGTTTTGGAACGGCCTGCGGGCTCAAAAAAGCGGCATCGCGCGGCTGACGGCTTTTGATTCCAGCGAATACAACGCGCACCACGCCGGCGAGGTGCGCGACTTCAATCCCGCCGACTTTTTCCCGCCGCACCGCCTCAAGCGGCTGGACCGCTACGCGCAGTTTTCGGTGGCCAGCGCCCGGCTCGCCCTGGAGGACGCCGGGCTCACGTATTCACCCGAGGACCCGCAGCCCCGCGTGGGGGTCAGCTTCGGCACGGCGCTGGGTGGGATCGCGGGCGCGGAGTTCCAGCACGCGCATTTCTTAAAAAAGGGCACGCGCGGCGTGAACCAGACGCTCGCCTTGCAGGTCTTCGGCGGATCGGCGCACACGAACATCGCCATCGAATACGGCCTGCGCGGGGTCGGCACGACGAACTCCAACTCTTGCGCCAGCGGGACGGTGGCCGTCGGTGAGGCGCTCCGTTACATCCGCGACGGTTGGGCCGACGTGATCGTCGCCGGTGGCGCGGAGGCTCCGTTGAGCCCGCTGACCTTCAGCGCGTTCGCCATCATCAAGACCATGAGCCAGTGGGAGGGCGAACCCGCCGCGCGCGCCTGCCGCCCGTTCGACCGCACGCGTGATGGCTTCGTCATGGGCGAGGGCGCGGCGGGGCTCGTCATCGAGGAATACGAACACGCGAAAGCGCGCGGCGCGCACATCTACGCGGAAGTCCTCGGCTACAGCCTCAACAACGACGCCTACCACATGACGAGTCCCCTGCCCGATGGCGCGGGGGCGATTGCGGCGATGCGCGATGCGCTGGCCGACGCGCGGTTGCGGCCCGAGGACATCGACGCTGTGAACGCCCACGCCAGCAGCACGCAGGTCAATGATTCGACCGAGACGATGTGCATCAAGACCGTGTTCGGCGAGCACGCTCACAGGATCCCCGTCAGCGGCACGAAGGCGTACCATGCGCACCCGCTCGGCGCGACCGGAGCCATCGAGACGGCGGTGGCGGCGTTGACGCTCGACCGCGGCTGGATGCCGCCCACCCTGCACCGCGAGGAAGCCGACCCGGCGTGCGACCTGGACGTGGTGCCCAACGAGGGCCGCGAGGTCGACGCGCGGCGGATTCTGAGCAACTCGTTCGGCTTCGGCGGGATCAACTCTTGCCTGATTTTGGGCAAGGTGTAGACGCGTGAGGGTCTTGCGGCCGGTTGCGTCCGGACCGTTCCGGGTGGATGTTTCCGCCAGATGAAATCCCTGCGTTCTTCCTGGAAGCTGCCGGTTGTTTGCGGCGTTGCCATCGTGGCCGTCCTGCGTTTTGGCGCACCGACGGTCACCCCCGCCGCTCCGTCGCCGACGGCATCTCCGGCCGCTTCCGCCGCCGTGACGGCCACGCCCGCGCCGGATTACGCCGCCGCCGTGGCCGAACTGAAGACGCCCGACGCCCTGTTCGGTTACATCGACAAGCACGCGACCATCGAGGATGTCCAGCCCGACGACAGCGTCCCGCGCGAGGAACAAATCGCGCAGGTGCGCAAGATGGTGGACGATAAAATCGCGCTCCTACGCCCCGCCATCGACGCTTTTCTCAAGCAGTATCCGCAGGACCCCCGCCGCTGGGACGTGCAACTCCAGCGCGTTTTCTTCCTCAAGGATGCGGAGAACATTTCCAACGACGAGTACACCACCACGCTCAAGACCGTGGCCACCGCGCCCGACGCCTCGGCCAACGCCCGCCACCACGCCCGCGCCGTTCTGCTCCAGAACCGGCTGGAGGAGATCAACCCCATTGAGGGGCTGACGCCCGCCCTCGAAAAGGAGATGGCCACTTACGAGAAGGATTTTCCCGACGACGAATCGGGCAAGGACCTCGTGGAACTGCGCGTGCGCTTGGTGCGCGCCACCGCCCCCGACAAGGTTGGTTCCACGCTCGAAGCCCTGACCAAGAGTCCCAACAAATCCACCGCCAGCGCGGCCGACGCGCAGTTGACCCTGCTGACCAAACCGATTGACTGGAAGTTCGACAGCGCCACGGACGGCAAGGCCGTGGACCTGTCCAAACTGCGTGGCAAGGTCGTGCTGCTCGACTTCTGGGCGACGTGGTGCGCGCCCTGCATGGCCAAGATCCCGGAGATCGTCACGCTTAGTAAGAAGTACCAGGACAAGGGGTTCCAGGTGATCGGCGTTTCGTTCGACCAGGACAAATCCGCGCTGCTCAAGATCGTGAAGGCCAAGGACATGGATTGGCCCGAATATTTTGACGGCAAAGGGCCGGAGGGCGAGACGACCTCGCGCTTCGGCGTCGACGCGATCCCGGCCGCCTGGCTCGTGGACCGGCAAGGGCTTTTGCATCAGGTGGACCGCGAGGCCGACCTGGACACGGAAATCGCCAAGCTGATCGACAGCAAACCCTGAACCACTTCCTATGACTCCCGACGAACGCAATCTCATCACCGGTTTGTTCGACCGTCTGCGCACGGCCGACACTAATGCCCCCGCCAAGGACCGCGAAGCCGACGAACTCATCCGCCAGTTGACGGCCCAGGCTCCCAGCGCGCCCTATCTGCTCACGCAGACACTCCTCGTGCAGGAACATGCGCTGGCCAACGCGCAGACCCGCATCCAGGCCCTCGAGCGTCAGGTCGCGCAGGCGCAACAGTCGCAGTCTTCCGGTTCTTCGGGGGGCGGCGGTTTTCTCTCCGGCCTGTTTGGTGGACACAGTTCCACCCCTCCGCCCGCACCGATGCCGCCGCAACAGGCCCCTCCACCGATGCCGACTCAGCAGCAGGCTCCGCCGTATCCTTCCACGGTGAACATGGCCCCGTCGTCCGGCGGCGGCTTTTTGCGCAATGCCCTCACCACCGCCGCAGGCGTGGCGGGCGGAGCGATGTTGTTTCAGGGCATCGAAAACCTGCTCGGGCACAACTCGGGACCGTTCGGCTCGGGGCTTGGCAGCGGCGGCGGTGGTTTCATGAACAGCGGCGGGCCGCAGGAAGTCGTGAACAACTACTATAACGACGGCCCCTCCGGTGGGCATGAACAAAGCGGGGGCGGCGCGGGCGGAGGCGACTACAACAGCGGCGCCGGCATCCCCGAAGGCGTGGCGGATCAGCCTGCTCATCCCGGCTACGAGGATGCGCGTTCCGACGGCAGCACCTTCGACAACAGCAATCCGTTTGACCAGCCCGCGAACGATAATAGTTTCTTCAACACCTCGCCCGACAATAGTTCGCTCGACAATAACTACGACGCGGGCAACACCGATGCCAGCGGCAGCGATTTCGGCGGCGGCGGGGATTTCGTCGGCGGCGATAGTTCCGGCGGTGGCAGCGACGACAGCGGGGCAGTGTAGAGCAGGCCGCGCCGCGATCATTCCAATAAAAAAGGGACGCCTATCCGGGGCGTCCCTTTTTT
>CAZZYS010000083.1:0-15015 GCA_964658285.1 uncultured Verrucomicrobiota bacterium | reverse complement strand
AAACTGCGCATTCCAGCCGCCGCCAAGCGCAGCCACGCGTTCGGGCGCAAGTGCCGCGCCGAGTACGCAGAGGTCTTGGAAATCGTCGGGGCGGATGAGGGCGTTACCGATGCCCACGGCCCGCGCACCATCTACCGGCCTGGTGAAACCGTTCGCCCGGACAAGTTCGACGAGAACTGGCAGGACGAGTGCTCCCACGGCATCCACTTCTTTATTACCCGCGCGGAGGCGGAAGCCTACTGACCCACCGCTGCCATGAAAGACGAAAAATCTCTCTCGCCGCGCGGTGATAACGCGATCACCGCCGCGCTTGACCCCGCCGCGTCGGCGCTCTCCAGCTTGCAGGTTTTGGCTCAGGTCCAATTGATCCAGCAAATCATGAGTGTCGCCATGAAGGACGGCGAGCATTTCGGCCGTATCCCTGGATGCGGCGATAAACCCACGCTGCTGAAAGCCGGCGCGGAAAAGCTCTGCCTGACCTTCCGGCTCGCGCCGGCCTACGAGATCGACGAGCGCAATCTTGACCGCGCACACCGTGAGTATCGCGTCCAATGCACGCTCACGAGCATCCTCACCGGCAGCTTCCTCGGCCAGGGCGTGGGCACCTGCTCGACGATGGAGGGGAAATATCGCTTCCGGCAGGGTGCGAAAGAAGCGACCGATCAGCCCGTGCCGCGCGCCTACTGGGATCTGCGCAGCGAGAATCTGGAAAAGGCTCAGGAGCTTCTGGGCGGCAAGGGCTACAGCACGGTCAAGGTCGAAGGCAAAGGCTGGATGATCGCCAAGGGTGGCGAAAAGGTCGAGAACGACAATCCAGCCGACTGTTACAACACGGTCCTCAAGATGGCGAAGAAGCGCGCCCTGGTGGACGCCGTTCTCACCGCGACCGCCGCGAGCGACATCTTCACGCAAGACCTGGAAGACATTAGCGCGAACATCGCCAGCGTCGGCGGCGCGCCGGAGTCGGCGGGGGATGAGAGTGGCGCGGCCGAACCGCCGACGCGGGAGGCGGAGGTTGTTTCCGAGTCGGTCGATTTCCGCGAAACCCGCATCCACTTCGGCAAGAACCGTGGTTTGATGCTCTCCGAACTCAGCCCGCAACAGGTGCATTGGTATGAGACCGATTGGATGCCAAAAAAGGAAGTGAACGGTCCGACCAGCGTGGAAGACCTGGCACTGATCGAGGCGCTCAAGGCTTACCGCGGTTGGCGGCACGACCCGTCGAACCGCCCTGCCAAACGTCAAACGTCTCGCCGCCCATGAAATTGTTCTTCGATGTGGAGACAACGGGGCGGCCGGAAATGCGCGACGCCCCACACGCGCCGCACCAACCCAGGATCGTGCAACTGGCAATGGCGCTTTACGACTACGACGGCGGCGAGCACGCGGCGATGAGCGCCGTCATCCGGCCGGACGGTTGGACGATTCCTGACGATGCCGCCGCCGTCCACGGTATTACGACGGCGCGGGCGCTCCAGGTCGGCGTGCCGCTCGGCTCGACGCTTACCACGTTCTGTTCGTACCTGACGCTGGCGAGCGAGTTGATCGCCCACAATATCGAGTTCGACCTGTTTCTGCTCACCGGCGAATTGCTCCGGCTCGGTGAACCCGTGGAGGCTTTGAGCCTGCCGCGCCAAGTCTGCACGATGCTCGATTCCACCGACCTCTGCCGCTTGCCCGGCGGTCGGCGCGGTTGGAAGTGGCCTCGCCTGGAGGAAGCCTACTGGCACTTTTACGAACGGCGGCTCAATGGCGCGCACGACGCCATGATCGACGTGCGGGCGTGCGCGGCCGTGCATTTCGCCATCATCGGCAAGCCGCTCGCTGACCACCAGCCCGCCGCCGCACCGGCGCTCGCCGCCGACGCCGGCCGACTGAGCAATGGCTTCACCTGGCACGACCTGGCGGAGTGCGCCCGGCGCGAGGTTCGCCAGCGCCGCCGCGTGTACCCCGGGCTCGTTCAGAAGGGGACGATGGATCAGGCCACCGCCGACCGGGAAATCGCCATGATGGGAACCCTTGCCCGGGTCATGGACAACGCGAACATCGCCGAACTGCCGCTTTCCTGATCATGATAACGCGCCTTTTGGCTGTTCAACACAGCACGCTCGCGCTCAACGAGTCGGGGCGGTTCATCCTGCTCAATGACGGCGACCCGTTCGGTGCGTGGATGTCCGACCCTGAAACCCTGCTGGCGCTCTATGGCAGTCCGAAGCTGACGGCCTGCGAGATCCACGCCTTAGCGATGGACGCCCGGCGGGCCGCGCGGCGCTCATCTATCCGGGCAAGGAGGGCGCGCCGATGAGCGAGCAACGACGTGCGCAGTACGCGGCCTTTCTCGAATCGAAGATGCCGATTGCCGAGCGTTGCGGTTTCGAGCCATCGCTGGACGCCGGCGACGTGCTTCACCCGCACCAGACCGATCTCGCGCGCTGGTGCGTGCGTGGCGGCCGTCGGGCCGTGTTCGCCAGCTTCGGCGTCGGCAAGACCCGCATCAACTTGCAAGTCGCCCGCGAGGTCGTCGCCCACACCGGCGGCAAATTCCTGATCGTCGCCCCGCTCGGCGTGCGCCAGGAATTCACCCTTTCCGACGGCCCCGCGATGGGCGTGGACATTCGCTATTGCCGCGACGATGCAGAGGTCGCCGCCTGCCCGTCGCCCTTCATCATCACCAACTACGAGCGGGTGCGCGACGGGCAGATCACCGTCAGCCAGTTCGCCGGCGCGGCGCTGGACGAGGCGAGCGTCCTGCGCTCCTTCGGCTCCAAAACCTACCAGACGTTTCTGGGGCTGTTCAAGGCCGTGCCCTACCGTTTCGTGTTCACGGCCACGCCCAGCCCGAACAAGTACAAGGAACTCATTCACTACGCTGGCTTCCTCGGCGTCATGGATACGGGCGAGGCCCTCACCCGGTTCTTCAAGCGGGATAGTAAGAAGGCGAACAATCTGACGCTCTACCCGCACATGGAGGAGCAGTTTTGGCTCTGGCTTTCGAGTTGGGCCGCGTTCATCCAGAAGCCCAGCGACCTCGGCTATCCCGACGACGGCTACGACCTGCCGCCGGTCAGCGTGCATTGGCACGCCGTCGGCGTCGATCATACCCATGCCTGGAGTCAGACGGATTCCTGGGGGCAGGCGCAGTTGTTCATGGATGGCACGTCCGGGTTCAAGGAATTGGCGGCCAGCAAACGCGAAACCGTGCTCGCCCGGGTCATGCGGGCGCGGGAAATCATGGGCGACAAGCCGCTCGCCCATTGGTTGATCTGGCATGACCTCGAAGCCGAGCGCCATGTCATCGAGAACCTGATTCCGGCCGCGCGTACGGTCTACGGGACGCAGGACCTCGACGAGCGGGAAAACCTCATCATGGCGTTTAGCCGCGGTGAGTTTCCTATCCTGGCGACGAAACCGATCATCGCCGGCAGCGGCTGCAATTTTCAGCGCCACTGCTCGGACGCGGTGTTTCTCGGGTCGTCCTACAAATTCAACGATTTCATTCAGGCGGTCCACCGGATCGCCCGCTACCAGCAACCTCAACCCGTCAACATCCACGTGGTCTATGCGGAGAGCGAGCAGGGCGTCATCGACGAGCTGCGCGCCAAGTGGGTGCGGCACGACGAACTCGTTGCCCGCATGACCGCGCTCCTACGTCGCCACGGTTTGCAATCCGACCCTCACATGCACTTCACGCGCTCCCTCGGCTGTAACCGCGCGGAGGTCGTCAGCGACCGCTTCCGCCTGATCCACAACGACACGGTGCTTGAAACCTTGGAGATGGCGGACAACAGCGTCCACTTCGTCTGCACCTCGATTCCCTTCGGCAATCAGTACGAGTACACCCCCAGCTTCAACGACTTCGGCCATAACACCGGGGACAAGCCGTTTTTCGAGCAGATGGATTTCCTCGTGCCCGAGCTTCTGCGCGTGCTCAAGCCGGGCCGGGTCGCCGCGATCCATGTCAAGGACAGGATCCAGTTCGGCAACGTGACCGGGTTCGCACGACCTTCGGTCAATCCCTTCTCGGACAAGACGGTTGCCGCGTTCACCCGCGCCGGCTTCATCTTCTCAGGGAGGATCACCATCGACACGGACGTGGTGCGGGAAAACAGCCAGACCTACCGCCTGGGCTGGAGCGAGAACGCGAAGGACTCGACGAAGATGGGCGTAGGAATGCCCGAATACGTGCTGCTGTTCTACAAGCTGCCGAGCGACCTGTCGGACGGCTACGCCGACGAGCCGGTGACCAAGGACAAGGCGACGTACACCCGCGCGCAGTGGCAGGTCGATGCGGCGGGCCTGTGGAAATCCAGCGGTAACACGCTGCCCGCGCCGGAAATCCTCGTGCACATGCCGATGGACGCCATCGGGCGCGTGTGGCGCGAGCACGCCCTGACGCACGGTTACGACTACCGCCAGCACGTCGAACTCGGCCGGGAGTTGGAGAGCCGGGGCAAGCTGCCATCGAGCTTCATGTTGTTCCCGCCGGTCAGTCGGCAGCCGCACATCTGGAGCGACATTGCTCGGATGCGCACGCTCAACACGGAGCTGTCGCGCCGCAACCAGGAAGGGCACGTTTGCCCGCTGCAACTCGACATCATCGAGCGCCTGGTGGCCCGGTTCACGAACAAGGGCGAGTGGGTGCTTGACCCGTTCATGGGCATCGGCTCCGTCGGCTACCAAGCGATCCAGATGGGCCGCTGCGCGGTCGGGAGCGAACTCAACGAGGAATACTGGCGGCACTCCGTCGGCTATTGTGAGATGGCGGAAAACGAGATCGCCATGCCGACGTTGTTCGACCTGGGCGAAACGGAGAAGGGGGGGGTTGCCCGTGCTTGAGCAACTGGAGAATTCCCCGGCAATTTTCAGTCGGTGCCGGCGCTACCGCTACGCCCTGCGGCGGACGTGGAGTCCGCTCTTTGCCGACGACTTCACGCTGTTCATCGGGCTGAATCCGAGCACGGCCGACGAGACGTTCGATGATCCGACCATCCGGCGCTGCATCGCCTTCTCAAAGGCGTGGGGGAGCGCCGGCCTCGTCATGGCGAACCTTTTCGCCTGGCGCGACACGCTGCCGGCCAACATGAAGCGCACGAGCGAGCCGGTCGGCGAGGAAAACGACCGCTGGCTTGCCGAGCTTGCCGCCCACGCCTCGCGCATCGTCTGCGCCTGGGGAAAGCACGGTGGCCATCTGGACCGTGCTGCCCAGGTTTGCGCCGTGCTCGCTGGTCGCCCGCTTTTCACCTTGGGCCACAACCTCGATGGCAGTCCACGTCATCCGCTTTACGTCCCCTCAGAAACCCAACTCGTCACCTTTCGCCCATGAAAATCATCGACACCAATCACCCGCCCGCCGGCCGCCGCTCGTGGTTCTACCGTCTGCTCGACCGCCTCTTTTTCTATGAGACGATGAGCGGCAACGGCGCGTGCCCGGTGTACCTCGAACGCTGGACGCTGTTCGACCTGCGCAAGCTCGGCTACGGCGTCTACCTGCACCATTTCATCGGCGACGACTGGGCGGCCGATCCACACGACCACCCGCGTCGGTTCATCTCCATCGGCCTGTGGGGCTGGTATTGGGAAGATGCGTTCTACCAGTGCGTCAACTACGTGGCCGATGAGAAATGGATGGAGAAAGAAACCAAGCGTTTCCGCGCTCCGTGGGTCCGATCTTTCCCGGCGAACCACCTGCACCGTGTACGCGCGAGTGAATGCGGGAACTGCTGGACGCTCGTTATCGTCTGCCCGAAGTCGCGCCCCTGGGGTTTCGTGCAGGGTGGCGTGTGGGTGCCCTTCAAGCAGTACGTCTTCGGCGGAAAGTCGCGGAAGTCCTGCTGATTGCCATGCCCCCCTCCGATCATCTCAACGGCACGGAACTCGCCGCCGCGCTCGGCCGCGAGCGCATGTACGTCACCGCCATGAAGGCGGCCGGCTACCGGATGGAATTCGGCACGCGCTCGACCAAGGCGCACGCCGAGGCGTGGCTGCGCGCGCATCCGGGCTTCAATTCGACGGACTATTTTGCGCGCCACCGGAAGCCGGGCGCGAGCCGAGCAGGCTCGTCAGGCCGGCGGCGAAAGAAGGCTTCAGCCGCCGGTAGATAGCCTGAATCTCCTCCGAGCTATGCCCGATAAATTCCTGCACCTTCAAGGGGTCGGCCCCGCGTTCGATCAGCCTTGTGATGACCGTCACCCGCGTGCAATGCAGCGACAGGTCCGGGATGCCGGCGCGCCGGAAGATGTGCTTCCAGGCCCGCGCCGGGCTGGCGGGCAGCGTCACCAGGACGGCGCGCTTTTCCTCACGCGCGCGGGCCACGAGCGGCAGCAGATCGGGATGCAGCGTCGTCGTGTGCATCCGGCCACCCTTGAGACGGAAGGTGATCAGGCCCGCCCGCTCGTTGATCCGATCCAGCGGTACCTCGACCTCGCTGAGCCGGCAGCCCTGGACCATGTACACCTCCCAGCTCTCGCGCGCCCAGGCCGGCTCCTTGTCCAGCGCTGCGACGATCTGCACCTCTTCTTCGCGGGTGATCTCGCGCTTCTGCTTGGCGGGCACCCGGGCGATCTCCATTTCCCGGCAGGGGTTGGTCGACGCGAGTTCCCGGCGCACGGCCTCGCCCATGATGACGGCAAGGAACTTCGCTTCCAGGACGGCCGTGTTGTGCTTGACGCTCCGGAGTCCCGAGCGGGTAGGGGACAGGCGCCAGTCGATGAACGCCGCCGCCGTCTTGTAGTCCAGTCCCCGCGCCGTCTTGACGCCGACCTGCTCGAAGTAGGCGGCCAGGGCCGCCCAGGCGTTCTGAGCCCGCACCATGCTCTTGGGACTGTCCTTGTAGCGCCGCTCGATGTAGGCGGGCACCCAGTTTTCCCAACGGTCGGCGTCGCGGCGCACGCGCGGCAATTCCAGTTCGGCGGCGGTGTACTCGGCTTCCAGCTTGCGGGAACGCCGGTTCGTTTCTGCGGTGTTCTTGCGAACGTCGGTGGGCTTGCGCCGTCTCTTGCCGGCCGCGTCCAGAAAGCAAATCCAGACCCAGGGGCTGTCCGTGCGCAGGTAGGTGTAAGCCATGTTACGCAACGTGTCACGGCGTGACATTTCTATCAAAAACAATCAATCTTTACCTTGCAGAATCAATCATGCTCAATCACCTTCAATCTACGGCTGCGTGTCGGGGGTTCGATTCCCTCCCCAGCCACCTCTTTTTTCTGTCCGGCGAACCGGACCATTCCCGTGCCGCCCTGGCTTGAGAGCTTTCTGACCGCGTTCATCCCGCTGTTCGTGGCGCTGGACCCGGTCGGGCTCGTGCCCATCTATCTCGGGATGGCTCAAGGAGTGCCCAAAGAACGTCGGAACACGGTGGCAAACGAAGCCGCCATCACCGCGCTGCTGATCGCCGTCGGCTTTCTTTTCCTCGGCAATTTTATTTTCCGGTCGCTCGGCATCACGGAGAACGACTTCCGCATCGCCGGCGGGTTGATCCTCTTCGGCCTGGCCGCCCAGGACATCCTGGCCCATGACCGACGCGACGCGGACGCACGGACGGATTTCGGCGTCGTGCCGCTCGGGATGCCCATCATCGCCGGTCCCGCGATGCTGACCACCATCCTGACCCTCGTCGGTTCGACGGGGTGGGTGATGACACTCGTCGCACTCCTGGTCAACCTGCTGCTCGTCGTCGTGGCTTTGCGCACCGCCGTGCTGTTCGAGCGGCTGCTGGGATTGCGGGCGATGCGGGCGATTTCCAAGATCGTCGCGCTCCTGCTGGCGGCCATCGCCGTCAACCTCGTCCGCCGTGGGTTGGTCCATTCCTGAATCGGCAACGCTTATTTCCCGGGCGTTTCCTTGCGAACGCTCTGTCCCGATGCGTTCCCGATAAAGCTTGCTTTCGGGCACGCGATTGGCTTTTAAGTGGTTGCATCATGGGACTTATCAATTTCATCAAGGGTCAGGTCATCGACGTGATCGAGTGGATCGACGATTCACGCGACACCTTGGCCATCCGGTTCGCCGAGGCCAGCAACCATGAAATCAAAAACGGCGCGCAACTGATCGTACGCGAGTCGCAGGTGGCGCAATTCGTCCTGGAAGGCGAATACGGGGACTCGTTCGGTCCCGGGCACCATACGCTCACGACCAACAACATCCCGATCCTCACGTCGCTCAAAAGCTGGAAGTACGGCTTCAACTCGCCTTTCAAGGCGGACGTTTATTTCATCACAACGCGTCTTTTCACCGGCAATCGCTGGGGGACGGCAAACCCGATCATGATGCGCGACGCCGACTTCGGCATCGTGCGCACACGGGCCTACGGGACGTATGATTTTCACGTGACCGACCCGAAGACGTTCCTCAAGGAAGTCGTCGGGACGGACGAGGTGTTCCGCCTGGAAGAGTTTGCGGACACCATGCGTTCACGCATCGTGAGCATTTTCAGTGAAGCGGTGGCCAAAGCCAAGGTGCCGGTGCTCGATCTTGCCATGCGCTACAGCGAACTCGGCGAGGCGCTTCTGCCGATCATCAACCCGTTCGTGCAGAGCAAGTACGGGCTGGCGATTGCGACGTTCGTCGTGGAAAACGTGTCCGTCCCGCCCGAGGTGGAGCAGGCCATCGACAAGCGTTCGAGCATGGCGGCGGTCGGCAACTTGAACGATTACATCAAGTTCCAGATGGCCAACGGCATGGAACTCGGGACGACCGGCGTCGCGGGCCTGGCCACGGAGGCGGCTATTGGTGTGGGAATCGCCCGCGAGATCGGCCAGATTCCCGCGCAAACGCCGCCGCCGATTCCCGGTGCCCAACCGGCCGCCGTGCCACCGCCCATTCCCGTCGCGGTGGCTCCCGCGACGCCAGCCCCACCGCCGCCCGCGCCCGCGGCGACCGATGTGGGTGCCGCTCCAGCGCTCGCACTGTTGAGTCCCGCGCAAGCCGCCGAACTGCTCGGGGTCAGCGAGGCGGACGTGCTCGCGAGTCTCGAAGCCGGCGATCTGAAGGGGAAAAAGATCGGCTCCGTTTACCGCATTCCGCGCAAGGCCATCGATGATTTCCTGAATGGCTGAGCCGCCTCCCATCCCCCCACCTTTTAGCGGCGGTCCGCCACCGATTCCCGCGAGTGTACCGCCGCCGATCCCTGGCGGCAGCGCGTCGCCCGCGCCGGACGGTTTTCCTTCGGCGGACCTGACGGCAGCGAAGAAATTCGCGTGCCCGCTGTGTGGTGGCGAGTCGAGGTGGGACCCTGCCAAGCAGGCGCTCGTCTGCATTTATTGCGGCACCGCCTCCCCGGCACAGATCGACCACGCGACCGGCACCATCGAGGAACACGATCTCGTCACGGCCCTACGCGATGTGCCCGACGACCAGCGCGGCTGGATGACGGCGACGCACACGGTGCGCTGCCAGAGTTGCCAGGCGATCACCGTGTTCCCTTCGGGGGTCGCGGCACAGAAATGCGCCTTCTGCGGGTCATCGGCGCTGGCAAACTACGACGAGATGCGCGCCCCGATCCGGCCGGAAAGCCTGATGGCGTTCCGGCTCGGTGAGCCGCAGGTCCGCGACGCGGCGCACGCCTGGTACAAGACGCGGTGGTTCGCGCCGAACCTGCTCAAAAAAGCCGCGCTGACGGACACGGTGCACGGGTTTTACATCCCGTACTGGACGTTCGACGCGCAGTCGCACTGCCCGTGGACGGCCGAGGCCGGCTACCATTATTCCGAGACGGAGTATTACACGGATTCCGACGGCAAGAGCCAAACTCGCGAAGTTCAGCGCACTCGCTGGGTGCCGGCTTCGGGAACTGTCGAACACTTCTTCAACGACGAACTGGTGGCGGCCTCCAAGGGTGTGCCGCCAGACCTGGTGAAACGGATTGAACCCTTCCCGACGGTCGAACAACTCGTTCCCTACGACGCGAGCTATCTGTCGGGCTGGGTGGTCGAGCAGTACCAGATCGATCTCAAGGAAGCAGCGGACCGTGCGGAACGTTCCATGGACGACGCCCTGCGAAAGCTATGCTCCCAACAGGTGCCCGGCGATACGCAGCGCGGCCTCGCCATTTACCCGTCCTACTCGCAGCGGACGTTCAAGCACATCCTGCTGCCGGTGTGGATCCTGTCGTACAACTACGTCGGCAAACCCTATCAGATGCTCGTCAACGGCTATACGGGGACGGTCGCCGGACACTATCCGAAGAGCTGGGTGAAGATCACGCTGCTCGTGCTGGCGATCCTGATCGTCATCGCCATCATCGCGGTGATCGCGCATCACCGGCATTGACGGTCGCGCCTGCGCCCAGCACCTGGAAAATACCGCGCATGGGGATCGCCAGCCAGTCGGGACGGTTGTTCATCTCGTAACCGACCTCGTAGACCGCCTTTTCGAGCAGGAACGCCTGCAACAGGTTTTCAAATCCGTCGGCGTCGGCGGGAGCCAGGCGCGCCGGCGCGGTGACCTGCACGTACGCGCGCAGGAAACTTCCCGCGACATAGTGGTACCAGGCGTCCGCCCACGATTGCAACAGCGGCGCGTCTTCGGGCAGCGAGGCCAGCCGTTGCAGCAACGCACTCGAAACAGCGTAGTGGAACGAGCGCAGCATCCCGGCCACGTCGGCGAGCGGCGAGCGTTTCAACCGGCGCTCGCCCAACGAACGCGCCGGTTCCCCCTCGAAATCGATGATGGAGAAATCCTTCCCGGTGAAAAGCACCTGCCCAAGATGGTAGTCGCCGTGAATCCTGATCTTGACCGCGTCGATCCGCCCCCGCAACACCCGGGAAGTGATAGCGCCGAGTTCCTTTTGTGATTCGAGCAACCGCGTGGCGTCCGGCTGCAGGGGCTCGGGCAGGGCCGGCAGCTTCCGTCGCAAGCCAGCGAATACCTTGCGCGTCAGGGTGCCGATAGATTGTTCCAACGAACGCTGGTACAGCATCGTGAACGGCTCCGGAGCCATGCCGGGAAGCGCGTGCGCCGCTTTGCCGGAAAGCGCCAGGTGGAGTTCGCCCGTGCGTTGACCGAGGAGTTCGGCCCGGCTCGGGTAGATGCCACCGATGATCTCCTGCACGTTTTGCGGCGCCACGAGGAGGTCGTTCTCCAGGAGGCGCGTCGAGGTGGCCGGGGCGACCTCTCCGGGGGTGTGCCGTGCCGCGAGGACCCGCTCGAAAAAACGCGAGGCCGCGTCGAGCGTGAGCGTCCAGGCGTCGCCCTCGCTGGCGACCCAATTTTGCATCAGCGCCAGCACCTCGGTGGGCTTCTTGCGGTCAGCCGGGCGGAACTCGATCTGGCCCGCGTACGGCGGGACGTTCGCAAAACCGGCCTGCTCGGTCAAAAAGCGGGTCAGTTCGATGTCCGGGTTCTCGCCCTCCTCGACCTTGCGGTAGAGCTTCAGGAAATATTCGTTTTTGTAGACGATGGATGTGTTGCTCTGCTCGACCCCGAGCGCCCGGCAGGTCACGTCGTCTCCCAGGGCCAGCAGCGCCGCCTTGGCCGATCCGGCAGGGACGCCGACCAGTTCGCCGCGCGCTCCGTCCTGGAGACGTTTCTGCCCGGAAACGAGGCCTAAGAGATCGCGCTGGAACCCTTCGTCGGCGCTCGCATCGCAGAGCGCGCCACCGTCGGACAACGCCGCGATGCAGCTCGTCGGAGCCGCTGAGCGCCGGGATTTCACCGCTTCGGCCGGCAGGATTTGCAACGGCAGCGCGTAGGTTTCGGGCAGCCCTTCGGTATAGCTCACGTCCAGCCACAACAGCCGGGAAGCGTGCGGGTCGGCGCTCGCGGGAACGACCCGGCGCATCTCGACCCGCTGGACCGTGCGAGCCTTCGAGCGGAACCAGCGGCAGGTCGGCAGGTAGGCAGGCAAAATCTTCCCCTGCAAACGCGCGCGAACGTTCGCCGTCAGCAGGTCGTCGTAACCCGACACGCCATCGAGCAACGGCAGCGTGCGCTCGCCGGCTTCGATGGCGACGCTCTGCGCGGTGGGTTCGAGCAGCAGCCAGAAATGTCCATGCGGACCGACCGTGAGGGTGTACGGCATGTCCTCGCGGATTTTTGGGAACGCGTTCTGGCTGAAAATCTCCTTGGGCAGCATTCCGGCAAACGCATGGAGGTCCAACTCCACGGCTTGCGAGAACCGCGAGAGGTTGACGATCACGAGGATGATTTCCTGCTCGGATCGGCGCAGGAAGGTCAGGACCTTCGAGTTGTCGGAGGTCAGAAACTCCATCGTCCCGCTGCCGAACGCTTGGAAACGCCGCCGCGTCGCCGTGACCCGGCGCATCCAGTTGAGCAGCGACGAGAGGTTCTGCTCCTGGTTCTCGACGTTGATCGATTCGTAGTGGTACTCCGGATCGATGATAATCGGGAAATAGAGCTGCTGCGGATTGGCGCGCGAGAAACCCGCGTTGCGGTCGGCGCTCCATTGCATGGGCGTGCGGACACCGTTGCGGTCGCCCAGATAGATGTTGTCGCCCATGCCGATCTCGTCGCCGTAGTAGATGATCGGCGTGCCCGGCAGGGAAAAGAGAAGGATGTTGATCAGCTCGATCTTGCGGCGGTTGTTGCCGAGCAGGGGAGCGAGGCGGCGGCGGATGCCGAGGTTGATACGCGCCCGCTGGTCGGACGCATACATGCGGTACATGTAGTCGCGCTCCTCGTCGGTGACCATTTCCAGGGTCAGTTCGTCGTGGTTGCGCAGGAAGATGGCCCATTGGCAGTTCGCCGGAATGGCCGGCGTCTGCTCCATGATGTCCACGACCGGATAGCGGTCTTCCATCTGGAGCGCCATGAAGAGCCGCGGCATCACCGGGAAATGGAACGCCATGTGGCAACTGTCGCCGTCCCCGAAGTACGCCACCACGTCCTCGGGCCACTGGCAGGCCTCGGCGAGCAGCATGGCGTCGGGGAATTTGCTCTCCACGTGGGCGCGCAGTTCCTTGAGGAACGCGTGGGTCTCGGGCAGATTTTCGCAGTTGGTCCCCTCGCGCTCGAAGAGGTACGGGATCGCGTCGAGGCGGAGCCCGTCCACGCCCATTTCGAGCCAGAAGTCGAACACCTCGAAGACGGCTTCCCTGACCGCCGGATTGTCGAAGTTCAGGTCCGGCTGGTGATGGAAGAAGCGGTGCCAATAGTACGCATTAGCAAGGGGGTCCCACGACCAGTTGGAAGGCTCGAAATCCTTGAAGATGATGCGCGCGTCCCGGTATTTGTCGGGCGTGTCGCTCCAGACATAGAAGTCGCGTTCGGGCGTGCCGGGCGCGGCGCGGCGGGCGCGCTGGAACCACGGATTCTGGTCGCTGGAATGGTTGATGACCAACTCGGTGATCACCCGCAGGCCGCGGGCGTGCGCTTCCTTCAAAAACAACCGGAAATCATCCAGCGTACCGTAGCTGGCATTCACATCGTAGTAGTCGGCGATGTCGTACCCGTCGTCACGCAACGGGCTCGGGTAAAAGGGGAGGATCCAGATCGCGGTAATCCCGAGGCTTTGCAGGTAGTCGAGCTTGCTGATGAGCCCGCCGAAATCGCCGATGCCGTCTCCGTTGCTGTCCGCGAACGCTTTGACGTGCGCCTGATAGATGATCGCGTCTTGGTACCAGAGAGGGGACGACATAGATGGAAGGGAAGGTGGTTGCGGACAAAAAGATACGCCGCTGCCGTTGCGGGCGCGCGCACCGGGGAGGATTTCAGCGATCCGAGGCGTCGAGAAGTTTCAGGAAACCGCGTCTCTGGCGGTGCGCCGCCCGGATCTCCGCGCGGTAGGGAGCGAAGTCCTCGCCTCGGCCGAGCCGGGCAAGCAGCGCGCGGATTTTGTCGAGCAGGTCGATGGCCTCCCGGTAGGCGCCGGGGCCGGCGGCGATGGTGGGTTCCAGCCTCGCCTGGTAAACGCTGAGCGCATCGGCGGGATGTTTTTTTTCACGCCGCGCCGCCAGCCGCAGCCAGAGATCGACGCGGCAACCGCCCGCCAAGGCTTCGCGCCAGGCGCTCTCGTAGCGATGTTCTTCCAGCATGATCTCGACGATCATGCTGTGATCGGGAAGATGCGATCTGCCATGCTGGCTGGCAGCGGCCGTGTCCAGGGCGATGCGTTCCCGCAGGTGCGCGAGGGCGCGTTCCCGCCACGCCGGCCATTGGTCGGACGCCGCAGACTGGAAATGCTCGCGCAAGCGCCGGTAGCCGGCCTCGTCGGCGGAACGCAGGAAGTCGCGCCAGATCAGGTCGCGGGCTTCCCCGGCCCTGCCGGCACGCTCGTAAGCCAGGACGAGAAAGTCGCGCAACCCGGCGGCATCTGCCTCCGCCGCGAAGTCGCGCAGTCCCTCCTCGGCGCGGAGGATCGCGCGTTCCTGCTGTCCGTGGGCGGCGTGCAGCTCCGCGAGCGACAGGTAGTCGTGCGCGCTCGTGAGATCGCGTTCCTTGACGGCGATCAGCGCCGACACGTCGCCTTCCGACTCGGCGACCCGCTCCATGAGCGTCTGCAACTGGAAGCGTCGATGGTCGATGGACCGTGGCCGGTCCGCCGGTGGTGGGGCGGCGGGGAGTCGGGACCACTCCTCGGACAATCGCTGCCGCCAAGCCCGGGCCCCGATTTCTCCGAGCACATCCGCGTAAGCTTTGACGGCGTTGTTGAACACGCCCAGCCCGCCCTCGATCTCGTACTGGAGCAAACGTCCCGCCAGTTGCTCTGCGTCGGGCCGGGCGGTGCGGCAGGCGTCCAGATGGAAACGTTGCAGGTCGTCGTACACCGCGTTCAGCGACCCGTCGCTGCCGTCGATCATGTCGCTGACTTTATCGAGCGCGATCAGGGCGTATTCCGCCAGCTCGACCACCGCCGAAGCGTAGCCGTCGCGCAGGAGACCGCGCAACGGCGAAATCGCTTCCTGGACTCCCAGGACATAGTCGGGCATCGCGTCGTAATCGACGTAGTCAACCGTTTCGATGGCTTCCCGCAGCAAGCGGCAGTAGGCATCGAAATCGGGCGTGACCTCGGCGCGCGCGGCGGTTCGCGGGGACGACCCACGGGAAACACCGGCCGTTTCCAGG
>CAZZYS010000082.1:0-15064 GCA_964658285.1 uncultured Verrucomicrobiota bacterium | reverse complement strand
GCCAACCACCGGAATCTCACGCCCAAGAGTCCAGGCCCCGGAGGGGCCGCGCCTTTGGAAACCGGGCCCACGAACCGGAAGCGCCGCCCCTCCGGGGCTCTGACCTTTGGTGGCCGTTTTCCGGTGGTTGGCACCACCGGCTAACCTCCGCGGTCCCTCCGGGACGAGGCACGGCCACGACTCAAAGTAAAACGCTCTAGCCCCGGCAGGGGCGCAAGAGTTTAGCCCGGGGCGTGAGCCCCGGGAAAACGGCCCTCCTACCAAGCCCCGGCAGGGGCGCAAGAAAACCGGCGTCGATTGTTCGGATAGGCACTCAAGGTCCTGCGGGCTCGTCACGCTGCCGATGCGGCAGTACGATTTTCCGCCCGTCCACGAACCCGCGCGCTTCGACCTCCCCGGGATAAAACCGCAGGTTCACCGCGCCGCTGTCCTGCTGCACGATGAAATCGACACCCGGCAGGGTCGGCAGCGCCGCCGTCCTGGCGGGCGCGTCCTCTTCCTCCTGCCAGGATCGCACCACGACCAGTCGCGCTCCGACCGCCCGCACGAACTCCGCCGTCACCGGGGCGTCCGTGACGAGCACCGCGCTTTGCAACGTTTCCGGCGTTTCGTTCGCCACGAGCCAGAGCGCCGCGCGACCGTCCGCGCCGTCCGGCAGCAACAACGCGCGCCACTCCCCGCCCCGTCCGTCCGCGATGCACACCTGGAGCACCAGGGCGCGGCTCGCGGCCGTCACCGGCGCGGGCGGCGGCGGGTCGTTCGGCGGATAGAGCACACGCGCCTCGATTCCCGGCGCGAGATCGATCACGCTGCCCCGGCCCACGCGCGTTTCCCCCTGCCGCGCCGGGTCGAGCGAACGCCGGAAGTCGCGCAGGGGCAGCGTCTTCCCCGCGAGCAAGCTGTCCATCACCCGCCGGGGAGAGAGTTCGTCCAGCGCCAGCGGCGCGGCGGAGACGTGGTCGGCATCCACGCGCGTCAGGATCAGTCCGCCTTTGCTGCCGAATCGCGTCACCCCGTATGCCCGCAGCGCCGGCCGCACGCTCCGTGCATACGCGGCGGGCCGCCCGGTGTCGATCAACCAATCCGCGCCGTTCCTCGCATGGAAATATGCCGCCCGGGCGCGTCCGAGATCGAGCACGGTGATCTCCGCGAGCGGCGGATGCCACCACCGCCACGTCGATGGGTCGGGCACGGCCAGGCTGCCGCCCGGCACGGCGTCAAACGCCCGCACCACCGCGAGCAGCGCGTTGGCGGCGAGCCAGTTGGCGTTGTTGATGCAGGCCACCCACCAATGGGCCATCCACGCGCCGCCCAGCGAAAGCGTTCCCAACGCCACCACCGCGAACGCGAGCGGGAACGCCACGACGTTGGCCAGCGGCGAAATCGGCGAGACGATCCCGAAGTCCAGCGCCATCACCGGCAGGGAACCGATCCACGCCGCCAACGCCACGGCGAGCAGTCCGCACAACTGACGTCTGACCCATTCCCACACCCGGCGCATCCGCGAAAACAACGGCACCGGCAGGAACGGATCGGGCGCGCCGTACCGCGCCAGCCGACGCGCGATTCCCGGCGCGAACAGCAGGATCGACAGGACGACGAGAAACGTCAGTTGGAAACCGATGGCAAAAAGCTCGTTGGTGTCGCCACACAGGAGGACGAGGGCCGCCGCGCCGAGATGGTTGACGGGGCGCGCGGGCCGGTCGAGCCAATGCCCGCCGAGCAGTGCCGCGGCGACGAGCAGCGCGCGCCCGCTGGCGGGTCCGAGCCCCGTCGCCAACGCGTACAGAACGAGCACGGGCAACACCAGCAGACTGGCGACCCCGCGCGACAATCCGGCGGCGGCGAGAACCTGCCACAGCACCGCGCCGACCAGGCCCAGCTTGAGGCCGTCGATGGCAAAATAGTGCAGCGTGCCGGTGCGTTGAAACACCCCTTGCAGGTCGCCCAACCCTGGGTCGTCCCGCAGTCCCAGCAGCATGGTAGTGACGACGGCACCCGCTTCCGGGTCATCCTGCAGATCGGTGCGCAGGGTGCTTTCCATCGCGTCGTGCACGCGGGCG
Organism: uncultured Verrucomicrobiota bacterium; assembly: GCA_964658285.1. GTDB lineage: Bacteria > Verrucomicrobiota > Verrucomicrobiia > Chthoniobacterales > SZAS-18 > CAHJWO01. The sequence continues at coordinate 13,001 of CAZZYS010000082.1, read as the reverse complement.
GCGAGCGTCGCAAGCCAGCTCCTGCCGTCCGAACCCGTCACGCGTCCGTCCGCCATCCCGGTGACGAGAATCTCCGAATAAATTCCCCGGCGTTGCTGGAGCGCGGCGTTGTCGAATTCGCCGGGATTGCGAGGCCCGCGCAGGTTGCTGGCGAGGCCGGTGAGTTCCAGCCGATCCCCCTCGGCGAGAGAATGCGGACCGTCGCGCCAGGTGACGTTGACCTGTGCGTGGCTCAAGGAATCTTGGCCGTCCACCGCGAGGTTTTCTAAAGTTAATACGAAGCGCCACGACGAAGACGACGGCGGTTCGCGGGTGGCGGACGGCAAGCTGTCCGGCAGCAGGCGCGGTGGATCGTCCACGCGGCCGGTCACCCGAACGATGTGCGACGCGCGTCCGGTGCTGTCCGGCAACGCGAGCGTTCGCGCGAGGGCGGCGGCCGGTACGGGATCGGCGTGGAAAAAATGCAGCGCCGCGAATCCGGCCACCGCCGCCGCCCAGAACGTCCACGCCCGGGGCCGCGCGACGAACACGGCGGCAAGCGTCAGGAACAAGGCGTCGGCGATCCAGGGCAGCAAACTTTCCTCCCACGTCTCCGAGAGGAGCAACCGCCGCGCGCCGTCCGCCAAGAGGATGCCCGCGACGGCCGCGAGAGCCAGCCCGGCGAGGGGTTGGCGCACGGACGGCGAACGTCGGACGGCGGGCGCGGACATGGGCGAAGCGGCGGACTGATCCGCAGATTACGCAGGTTTCCGCGGGAAGGAAAAGGCTGGAAAGTTCGGGCGTGGTTTCCCCGGCTTCGATTCGCGCGAATCCGGCTCGCCCGCGTTCCTCATCGCCGCTGCGTGTCCGGCAAAAACGCCGTCAGCAACCCGAGCAAGGGCAGGTACGCGCAAACCTCGAAGACGTGGCCGATGCTCGTGCGATCCGCCAGCTTGCCCAGCACCGCCGAGCCGATGCCGCCCATGCCGAACGCAAACCCGAAGAATAACCCCGAGATGAGTCCCACCTTGCCGGGCAGCAGTTCCTGCGCGTAGACGAGGATCGCCGAGAACGCCGACGCGAGGATCAGGCCGATGCCCGCCGACAGCGCCGTGGTCCAGAACAGATCGACGTGCGGCAAAGCCAGCGAAAACGGCGCGACTCCCAGGATGGAAATCCAGATCACGACCTTGCGCCCGAACCGGTCCCCGACCGGCCCGCCGACGAGTGTTCCCACCGCCACCGACGCCAGGAAAATGAACAAGTGCACCTGCGCCTGCGGAGCCGTCAAACCGAAGCGGTCGATCAGGTAGAACTGATAATAGTTCGTCATGCTCGCCAGGTAGAAATACTTGGAAAAAATCAGCACGATCAGCACGCCGATGGCAAAGGAGACCTCGCGCGTCGGACGCGTGGCGGCATCCGTCGCGGCCGGCACGCGCACACCCGGCACGAGCGGTCCGGCGGTGGTCGCCGTGCGCAGGCGTCCGGCGTACCAATGGCCCACGACCGCGAGCACGCCGATGCCCAGCAGCGCCACGAGGCAAAACCACGCGATGTATGTTTGTCCATGCCCGCGCGGCATCACGATCAACGCCGCCAGCAGCGGCCCGAGCGAACTGCCCGCGTTGCCGCCGACCTGGAAGACCGATTGCGCCAGCCCGTAGCGTCCGCCCGACGCCATCCGCGCCACCCGCGACGCCTCCGGGTGGAACACCGCCGAGCCCGCGCCCACCAGCGCGGCGGAGACGAGAATCATCGGAAAACTCCCCGCCCGCGAAAGCAGCACGAGGCCACAGAACGTCACGCCCATGCCGGCCGCCAGCGAGTACGGCAGCGGCCGGCGGTCCGTGAACAACCCGACGAAGGGTTGCAGGACGGAAGCCGTCATCTGGAAGGCCAGCGTGATGAAACCCACCTGGGTGAAGTCGAGGATGAAACGCTCCTTCAACAACGGGTATACCGCCGGGATGACGGCCTGGATCGTGTCGTTGAGCCCGTGCGAAAAACTGGCGGCGAGCAGGATCGTTAGCGTGAGCGTTTCGCGCGTGGCCGGGAAAGCCGGCGTGATCGATGCGGACGACGATTCAACAGGCGCGGGGACTGAATGGGGCATGACTGCAACAAAGTACCCTGATTGCCCGCGAAAGAAAATCGGAGGGCGGTCGTACCTGCCTCCGCCCTTTTCACAGGGGAAACCGTGCCCTGCAGGATTTCTGCCCGCAAAACTTGCAGAGAAACAGATGTGTCGGTGCCAGCCGCTCTCCAGGGCGTTCTTCATTACAATCCCTTGCCCATTTTGCGCCCTCCACGCTTTTCCCATCCTCCGCGTCCATCTGTGTTATCCTTCCCCGTCCGCCCTTTGCGCGCCGATCTTCCGTGCCCACAGCATTGCAACGCATGAAAATTTTCCTCCTTTCCTTCCGACTACCGTCTGGGAACGCTCCTTTTGCACGGCAGCCGAAAAAGTTTCTCACGCAGTTGGGAAGCACTGTCCATGCGGCCCTGCTTTTCGCGCTGGGCGCCGCAGCGCTGCTGGCCTCACGGACGCCTGCGCGGGCCCAGACCAACGCAACGTTGACCCTCTTGCAAGATGTGAAGACCAGCAGCTACGGGCCCTTGTTCGGCACGCTGCTGCTGGGCAGCGACGGCAACCTCTACGGCACGTCCCCCGATGGAGGAGCGAGCAACGCCGGTTTTGTCTTCAAGCTCACGATGAGCGGGACCTTGACCCATCTCCATGATTTCGGTTCGACCAACTCCGCTGGAACGAACGTTGACGGCGTTGGTCCGGCGGATGGACTGGTGCAAGGTGGCGACGGCAATTTCTACGGGCTGACCGGTTCGGGCGGCAGCGACGGCAAAGGCACGTACTTCCGGATCACGCCCGCGGGTGGGTTCACGGTGTTGCACGGTTTTGGCGGCACGCCCCTTAATTACATTCACAACGATCCTTTCGGTCCTGCGTACGGGCTGATCCGGGGTGCCAACGGCAACTTCTACGGCATCAGCAACTCGGGCGGCACGTCCGGCAACGGCACGTTTTTCACGGTCACCACGGCGGGTGGGGTCACCGTGCTGCACAATTTCACCGGCAACAGCGGCGACACGGCGCCGACTGGTCGATTGACGGTGGGCAGCGACGGTAATTTCTACGCTACGACCAGCACCCAAGCGTACCGGATCGCGCCGACGGGCGCGGTGAGCGTCTTCTACACGTTCGGCACCAACGGCAGCCCCGTGGACACGCTGACACAGGGCTCCGATGGAAATTTCTACGGCACATATTCAACTGGCGGAAGCCACGGTTGCGGTGCGGTCGTCAAGCTGACGCCATCGGGTCAATTGACGGTCGTCTACAGTTTTTACTTCGGGGACGGCTACATGCCGGAGGGCGTGCTGGCGAGCGATGGCGCCGGCAATCTTTACGGCACGACCTACAAAGGCGGACCCAACAACCAAGGCACCGTGTTCCGGGTCAACCAGGCCGGCGAACTGACGGTACTTTACAGCTTCAGCCCCAGCGAGGTGGGCGCGCCCCAGAGCGGGGTGATTCTGGACAGCGGCGGCAATCTCTACGGGACGGGCTTCGGCGGGAACGATGCCATCATTTTCAAACTGCGGGTCAATGCGATCTATCCGCCTTTTTTCCTCAACGAGCATTCGTTGAGCAACGGAGCGGAATACCTCGCCTTCAACGAGCCATCGTCCGCAGACACCGTCTTCGGCTACTACAGCCACCTCACTGACCCGCATTACATCTACCACTTCGACCTGGGATATGAATACGTGTTCGACGCCAACGACGGCAAAGCGGGCGTGTACTTCTATGATTTTGCAAGCAAGACGTTCTTTTACACGTCACCTTCCTTTCCGTTTCCATATCTGTATGACTTCAGCTTGAAGTCGGCGCTCTACTATTATCCTGATCCAAACAACGCCGGGCGTTACAACACCGACGGCGTGAGATACTTTTACGACTTCGCCACGGGCCAGGTCATCACGAAGTAAGCGTGCGTTCGCCGCCGATCTCGCGTAGCGCCTGCTGATACTTTCCGGCGGTCTGCGCGATGATTTCCGGCGGCAACCCGGGCGCGGGCGGGGTCTTGTCCCATTTGAGGGTCTCCAGATAGTCGCGCACGAACTGCTTGTCGTAGCTCGGCGGGCTGATGCCGGGACGATACCCGTGCGCGGGCCAGAAGCGCGATGAATCGGGCGTGAGCACCTCGTCGATGAGCAGGATTTCATCCGTGCGCTCGTCCACGCCGAACTCGAATTTCGTGTCCGCGATGATGATGCCGCGTTCGGCCGCGTGCTTTGCGCCGAGCGAGTAGATTTGCAGGCTCGCCGCCCGCAACGCGACCGCCACCGTCTCGTCATCCAGGCGCTCTACGAAGGTGGGCCAGTCGATGTTTTCGTCGTGGCCGTGGTCGTTCTTGGACGCCGGGGTGAAGAGCGGTTCGGGCAGGGCGTCGGCGAGTTGGAGCCCGGGCGGCAGCTTGTGGCCGCAGACGCTGCCGGTGGCCTGATATTCTTTCCAACCGGAACCGGCGAGGTAACCGCGCACGACGCATTCCACCGGCAGCGGCCGGGCGCGGCGCACGATCATCGAGCGGCCGGCGAGTTGGTCATGGAAGGGTTGGAGACGCGCCGGGAAGCGCGCGAAGTCCGTCGTGATGAGATGGTCCGCGATGCTGCCCCGCGCCCGCAGGTGCGCGAACCAGAACGCGGAAAGTTGCGTGAGCACCTCGCCCTTGCCCGGGATGGGATCGGGCAGGATGCAGTCAAACGCCGAGAGCCGGTCGGTCGCCACGAAGAGCAGCCCGTCGGCCCCCAAGTCAAAAACTTCACGGACCTTGCCGGAGCGCAGTTTGGGGATGCCGGGCAGGTCGAGGGAACTGATATCCATTAGCAAGTTTTAGCCACAGGTAGTGGCGTTTCCTTGGCGTGACACTATCGGCGGTATCCTCGCCTTCCAAGGTTTTTCCTGGTTCCGCAAATGCTAATTTGCTGCTAATTCTTTGCGGATTAGCAAAATCGTTGACCCCTCACAGAGCAACTGCTAATTTGGTCGAAACTAGCAGGAAATTAGCAGTTGTCGTTATGCGGAAGCCTCAACACTCTCCCATCGTCAGCCCGGGCCAGTTTGCCGCAAACCTTGGTTCAGAACGAATTGGCAAAATTTTGACGGAGGCATCCCGTTCTGAAGCCGAAGGAAAATACCGGCATTGGGACATCCTCCGGCGCTTGAAAGCCCCGGAAGGCTTCACGCACCGGGAGTGGTGGGGTGCCACCAAACTCGTGCGAGGTCTTCTGAGCAAAATTCCCCTGCACGATGCCAATTGCCGCCCCTTCCGCTACAAGATTACTGACATCGTCGCGCAATGTCTGCACGAGATTGACCTCGGAGCGGGTGGGTCGGTCGGGGTGCCGGAGCCGATTGTCAATCCACAGACGCGCAGCCAGTACGTCATGCGCTCCCTTTTTCAAGAAGCGTTGACCAGCAGTCAGTTGGAAGGGGCCGCCACCACCCGCGCCGTGGCCAAGGAAATGATCCGCACCGGCCGGCCGCCGCGCACGACCGGCGAGCGCATGATCCTCAACAACTACCGCACGATGCAGCGCATCGCCGAATGGAAGGACCGTCCGCTGGACGCCGACCTGCTCTTCGAGATGCACCGCAACATCACGGCCGGCACGCTCGAAGACCCCGGTGCGGAGGGTCGATTGCGCCGGGAGGACGAGACGATCACCGTACAAAACGAAGCCACTGGCGAGGTGTACCACTATCCTCCCCCCGCAGAGACGCTGCCGGGGAGACTCGCCGCGTTGTGCGCCTTTGCCAACGCGGCCACGAAAAAAGGCGAGCCGCCCGCCCGGCCTTTCGTGCATCCGGTGATCCGCGCGATCTTGCTGCATTTCTGGCTGGCCTACGACCATCCGTTCGTCGATGGCAATGGCCGGACGGCGCGGGCGCTGTTCTACTGGCTGATGCTGCGGCAGGACTACTGGCTGTTCGAGTATGTGTCGATTTCGGAAATCTTGCTCAAGTCGCCCACCGATTACGCCCTGGCGTTCCTGTACACGGAAACCGACGAGAACGATGCCACCTATTTCCTCATCCACCAGTCGGAGGTGATCTGCCGCGCGATTGAAAACCTGCACCACTACATCGACCAGAAAAGCCGCGAGTGGCGTTCCACGGAAGCGCTGTTGCGCAACGCATCGGCGCTCAACCACCGCCAGCAAGCTCTGATCGGCCACGCGCTGCGCCATCCGGGAACCCGCTATACGGTGGAAGGTCATCGCCGCAGTCACGGCACGGCGCTGCAAACCGCGCGCACGGACTTGAAGGAACTCCACCGGATGGGCTGGCTCGAACTGACAAAAGTCGGCAAGGCCCTGACTTTCTTCGCCCCGGCGGACCTGGCGGAACGCGTCAGCCAGAGGAACGCACATTCGCCAGCATGACCGAGGTAAACGTTCAGCCTTGAATCGCTTCCCCGACGACCTGACCGTTCCCGCACCCGCCATGACCAAGGAAGCCATCGCCGAAACGCTCGAAAACATCGCCCGCCTGCTCGACCTCAAAGGCGAGAACGTCTTCAAAATCCGCGCCTACCAGACCGCCGCGCGTGCCGTGGAGACCTACGCGGGCAACCTGGAAGAAACCGCCCGCGCGGGGCAGCTCGACGAGGTCGAAGGCATCGGCAAGGCCATCGCGGAGAAGATCACCGAACTCGTCACCACCGGCCGGCTGGAATACTACGAGGAACTCAAGAGCGGCTTCCCGCCGACGCTGTTCGAGCTGTTCGGCATCAACGGCCTGGGGGCCAAAAAGATCAAGGCGCTTTACGACAAGCTCCAGATTTCCTCCCTGGCCGAACTGGAGGTCGCCTCGCGCGACGGCCGCGTGGCCGGGCTGCCCGGCTTCGGGGAAAAGACCGCCCAGAACCTCCTCGCCAACATCGCGCAGCGCCAGCGCAACGCCGCGTTTCATCGCCTGGGCGACGTGGCCGGACCGGCGTTCCGGCTCGTGGAGGAGTTGCGCGGCCACCCGGCGGTGTTGCGCGCCAGCGAGGGCGGCAGCTTCCGGCGGCGCAAGGAAGTCGTGCGCGACCTGGATTTCGTGGCGTCCACGAACGACGCCCCGGCGGTGGGGGAGTTCTTCGCCACGCGGCCGGACGTGGCGGAGATCATCGCCAAGGGTCCGACGAAGGTGTCGGTGCGCCTGCAAAACGGCGTCCAGTGCGATTTGCGGCTGGTCAGCGACGCGAAATATCCGTTCGCGCTGCACCATTTCACCGGCAGCAAGGAACACCACATCGCCCTGCGCAACCGCGCACTCGACGTGTACGGCTGGTCCATCAACGACTACGGCATCACCGTCGCGCCGGAGGCCGAGAAGAAGGGTAAACACACCCCGTTGCCCGAGGTGCGCGACGAGACGGAGTTTTACCGCGCGCTGGGCATGGATTTCATCGCGCCCGAGTTGCGCGAAAACCTCGGCGAGATCGAGGCCGCCGTTACCCACCGGCTCCCCGACCTGGTGGCGCTCGAAAACCTGCGCGGCACGTTCCACTGCCACACCAACGCCAGCGATGGCCACAACACCCTGGAGGAGATGGCGGAGGCCGCGCGCGAACTGGGGATGCAATACCTCGGCATCGCCGACCACAGCAAAAGTTCGTTCCAGGCCAACGGCCAGGACGCGGGGCGGCTGCTCGCGCAGGTCGAGGCGATCCGGGGGCTGAACGAGCGGTTCCGCGCGGAAGCGGGGAAGGACGGCGCGTTCCGCCTGTTCGCCGGGGTGGAGTGCGATTCGCTCAAGGATGGCACGCTGGATTTCCCCGACGAGGTGCTGGCGGCGCTCGACTACGTGGTGGTGAGCGTCCACGGGTCGTTCTCGCTGCCGGAGGCCGACATGACGCGTCGGCTCATCCGCGCCATCGAGAACCCGTATGTCACCATGCTGGGCCACCTGACGGGCCGGCTGCTGCTGGAACGCGAATCCTACGCGCTGGACATCCCCGCGGTGCTCGACGCGGCGGCGGCGACCGGGACCATCATCGAACTCAACGCCAGCCCCTGGCGCCTGGACATGGACTGGCGCTGGTGGCATCTGGCGAGGGAAAAAGGCGTCAGGTGCGCGATCAACCCCGACGCGCACCGGACCGATGGGTTGCAGGATTTGTGGTTCGGCGTGACGCAGGCGCGCAAGGGTTGGCTGACGCGCGCCGACGTGGTGAACTGCCTGCCGCTGGGTCAGGTGGAAGCGGCGCTGGCGGCGAAGCGGGAGAAGCTGGCGCGGCCCTCCCGGCCATAAACAACGCATAACGCCGACGGCGTGGCATGGCGGGACCGAAATGCATTTCGTGCTTGCGTCCCCGGGAGCAGTTTGTACAAATGTCTCGTCCTGAGGCACCAACTCTTCTCGTCATCATGGCTACCTATCCCGCCGACGCATCCGTTTCCGCCAAACCCACCCTGGGACAACGTCTGGGCGTCGAGTTCCTGGGGACCTTTTGGCTGGTGCTGGGTGGCTGCGGCAGCGCCGTGCTCGCGGCAGGTTTCCTGAAAGTGGGCATCGGCTTGGTCGGGGTATCACTGGCTTTCGGCCTGACGGTGTTGACGATGGCATTCGCCTTCGGACACATTTCCGGCGGGCACTTCAATCCGGCGGTCAGCATCGGGTTGTTTTTCGGTGGACGCTTCAAGGGTCAGCTTTTGCCGGCGTACATCATCGCGCAGGTGCTGGGCGGGTTGGCCGGCGCGGGTGTTCTCTACGTCATTGCGACCGGGACCCCGACGTACCATCTGGCCACCGACGGTCTGGCGGCAAACGGCTACGACTCCGCCTCGCCGGGCGGGTACAACATGACGGCCGCGCTCGTGACGGAGGTCGTCATGACGATGGTTTTCCTCTTCATCATCCTCGGGGCAACGGATTGGCGCGCTGCCAAAGGCTTCGGCCCGCTGGCCATCGGCCTGGGGTTGACGCTGATTCACCTCATCAGCATCCCGGTCACGAACACCTCGGTGAACCCGGCGCGCTCGACCGGCACGGCGATCTTCGTCGGAGGCCTGGCCCTGAAGCAGTTGTGGCTGTTCTGGGTGGCTCCCATCGCCGGGGCGGTGCTGGCGGGCGTGTCTTATCGATTTCTGACGGGCAGCACGGGCGCGGAGGCCCTGGCGGCGGAAGCGCAATCCATCTCGCGGGCCACGTCAACCATCGGCGAGGCGACCTCCAGGCGGCCGGCGGACGAGCGGTAAGCCCGCAGGCCACGACGGACCCGGCGCGCCGCGTCCAAAGCACTACTCGTTTGAGTGAACTGCAGGTTCAGGTTGTAGCCACGGCATTTCGTTGCGGTGTACGCTCTGGAAGCGCACTCTCGGACACGGCCGCTTCTCAAGTTGGCTGATGCGTTCAAAACCGGAGGTGGATGGCGCTTGCTTCCACCTCATCGATTCTGAGAAGCGGTTTACCCAATCGAGCACCGCTCTAGCGAGGCGAGGCCGCCGGGACGGACACCGAGGGCGTCGGCTTGGAAAACGGAGTCGGCGTCATGGACGGGGCCGGGGTGGCCGCCGGCGGCCGGTCGCCGAATTCCTTCTTCAACTCGTCGACGACTCCCGGCAGGCGGCGCGCGCGCTCCGCTTCGAGTTTTTCCTGCAACTCGCGCTCCAGCCGGCGGCGTTCCTGGCGGTAGCGCAGGCCGAACACCTCGCGCCGGTCCTTGTCCAGGTTCAGACCGCTTTGCTGGTAGGCTTTCTCGACTTCCGTCCGCATCCGTTCATCGGCCGCCTTGCGCACGACTTCGCGTTCGTCGGGCGAGAGTTCGCGCCAGACGCGCAGATTGCGTTTGAACGCCTCGCGTTCCTCGGGCGGAAGCTGGTCGATGCGGCGTTGCGCCTCCTGCTCGCTCATCGCCAGGTCACGCTGACGGCGCTCCATCATCGCCTTTTCGGCGGCGGCGCGTTTGCGGGCGGCGTCGGGCAGCACGGAAGCGGTGGGCGTGGGCGGCGGCACGGCGACCGACGGCACCGGACCGCCGTTTCCTTGCGCGGAAGCGGTCCCGGCCAACGCGAGGAGCCCCGTCAGCGAAAACGCACTCAGAAGCGCGCGGTATCGTCCTCGGTCCATAAACGGCTTTCCTCACGCGAAAGGAGATTGTCCAGATCGGCGATGACTTCCACGTCCTGCGCGGTGACGACCGGTTCGGACGCCACGGACGAAAAGGCCACGGTCGGCTGCGGGCCGGGGTCGTTCCCGGTCAATTCGGTGGTCGGGACGGGTTCGCCCACGTCAGAAGTCACCGGAGCAACAGCGGGAGCAGTAGCAGCCACGACCTCCGGCGAATGCCCGCGATGCGAGAAAAAGCCCGTGCCGATTGCCAGCAACGCCACGGCTCCCAGCGCGCCCGCGAACGCCATCCGTCGTCCCGACGGCCACAGCCGCGCCAGCCAGCCCGGGAATCCTCCGTGATCGGGCCGGGCTCCCGCCAGTGCCACCTCGCGCAGCACGCGACGCGCGAAATACGGACTGACCGGCCGGGGGCGCGGGGCGTGGTCCAGCAAACGCCACAGCGCGTCGTCGCCCTCCCCTTCCCGGGGTGTCTCCTCGTGTTTGCTGTCTCCGGTCATCATGGTCCTCTGTATCCAACGCGCGGTTCGTCCGCAAGTTGCGCTTTTTCTTGCCGGGTGCCGTGACGGCTGGCAACCTGCGCGCGGATGCCGCCGGGAGACCGGGGGCGCACCGACGCCCGGCGCGGCCGGAAAATTTCCTCCCTGATTTGCCTTGAAGTCCATCACCCTTTCCAGCGCGGCGTGCTCCTTTGCCGCCGCCCTGGCGATCATCGTCCTGGCCCTGGTCGGGTTCCAGAACGACCACGCCACCGGCATGTTCGTCGATGGATGCGATCCCTTCGGTTATTCCCGCATGGCCAGCGTGATCCGCCAGGCCCGGAAAACCGGGAAACCCACCGATTTCTTCATCCACGACGACCAGACGCGCTGGCTCATCGCGCAGTTCAAGGAAAACCAGGTTCCCGTCTCGGAGTGGGCCGAACTCGTCACGACCCATGCCCACCATTATTTCCCGGGCACCGACCAGGTCGGGCCGCAGTACCCGCCCGGGACGGGGTGGGTCCTGTCGATGTTTCCGAGATCGACCGACGTGAAGGCGCTGGATCGGTTGACGATCCTGCTGGTGAGCGCCGGGGGATTGTTGCTCGTGGGCTGGTGCGCGTGGCAGGGATTGACCGCATCGAGCTTGATGTTCGCCGGGGCGGTCGGCGCGTTCCTGTCTCCCTACGCGTGGCTCGGCACGTACAGTTATTCGATCAACGCCACGCTCCTGCCGCTGTTTGCGGGGACCGTGGCGGCCTGGATGGCGGCCCGGTGCCGGGATTGGCGTCTTTCGCTTCCCCTCGGGTTGATCGCGGGACTCCTGTTCGGGCTCGTGGTCCAGGTCCGGCTGGCTTCGGTCCTGCTCGTCCCGGCGGCGGCACTGCCTTTCGTGCCCCGGCGGGTCGGGGCGCTGCCCGGGTATCTTGTGGGAGTGGTCGTGGCCGGCGTCCTGCCGGTGCTGCTCCACAACAAAACCATCACGGGTCAATTTCTCGGCGCGACCTATAGCGACAACGACCGTCGGCAGGCGCTCGGCTGCGTGCTCGACAATGTCGTTTTTTACTTCGGCTCGTTCGCCCGCGAATCCGCCGCCTTCTACGTGCTCGGGCTGACGCTCGCCGTGCTGCTGTGGCTCGCGGCCACCACCCGGTTGCACGCGCCCGGCGCGCCCGGCTGGAGACCGTGGCTGGCCGGGCATTACGGCCTCGTGGCGGCACCGCTCTGCGCGGGCGGACTCTCCGTCGCCTATTTTCTCACCCACGTGGTGGCGATCCGTTATTACCTCACCCCCGCGATGCTCCTGGTCGGTTTGTTGACGGGCTTCCTGTTCGTCGAACTGGAGAAACGCTGGCAGGAAGCCGCCACAGACTCCGCGACGCTCGGGGCGGTGCGCAATACGCTCGCCGCCGCCGTGGTCACGGCCGCCTGCGTGGGCCTGAGCTTCGGATACCCGGCCCTCGGCAGGGTTGCCCAAAAAGCTTTGGCACCCGGCAACGAGTCGGCTCCGCTGACCGTCCCGGCCGAACTGTTGGCGGACCGGTCGTGGGTCTGGGCGGATCATTATTCCAGCTCGATTGTTTATTACACCGGCCATCCCGCCTTCAAGGTTCCTTTCACCAGCACGGAAACGCGCCGGTTGTTGTTCGGCTGGATCAAGGCCAAGGGGGACGCGCAGTATCTGGTGATCGACTCGCCGGACATGGAACGCGTGGCGGCGGAGGCCCGGGCGGCGGGCTGGCAGTTGTCGCCGGCAGGCATCGTCCGGGACGTGCCGTGCTACAAGTTGGCGCTGCCCTGAGGCGTCGCTCCCCGGCCGGACAGCCGGCTTGACGCTCGGAACCATTGCCCTTACAGTGGCCAGCCCGACTGATCCTGGCGCACCGGGGTGCACGCGCGCTCCGCGCTGGTGGGAATTGCTCCCGCCTGCCGCTCCGTTTGCCTGGAACTGTCGGCCGATTCTTTTTTACCCACCACCATGAACAGCGAACTGATCGCCGCCCTGGACTATTTCGAACGCGAAAAGGGCATCAAGCGGGAAATCCTCATCGAGGCCGTTTCCAACGCGCTGTTGCAGGCGTCTAAAAAAGCCGTCGGACCCGCGCGCGACCTGCGCATCGACATCAACCCGAAGTCGGGCGAAATCCGCGCCCTGGCGAGTCTCCTGGCCGTGGAAAAGATCGCCGACAAACATGGGGAAATCCTCCTGGCCAACGCCCGCAAGATCAAGCCGGACGCCCAGGTCGGCGATAGCGTGGATGTCGAGGTGACCCCGAAGGACTTCGGCCGCATCAGCGCGCAGACCGCCAAGCAGGCCATGCTCCAGCGCATCCGTTCGGCGGAGAAGGAGATGATGTACGACGAGTTCAAGGACCGCGCGGGCGAGATCGTCAGCG
>CAZZYS010000081.1:0-15232 GCA_964658285.1 uncultured Verrucomicrobiota bacterium | reverse complement strand
CTGGAGTTCGGCGGAGTACGTCGATGCTCTGCGTCACGACGCCAAGTGCCCGGGTTACAATCCGGACTTCCGGCAACTGATCCACGTCAGCTTCAAAGTCGCCGCCGAGATGGGCCGCCGCTACCTAGACGCGCTCGCCACGAACGAGGCCGTCATCGCGCGCAACGTGACGAACAATCTGTTTTCCCGTCACCTGCAACCGATCTTCGGGTAAGTCGATCCGAGCCATCTTTTTAGCACTTCAGCCCCCCCACAGTGAATATCAACCGAATCTCCCCCGCTAAATTCCTGGCGGTGAGCACTTCCCTCGTGATCGCCGGCGCTGTGCACGATCTGGCGGCCCAAACGCCTGCCGCCGCTACCGTCATCGCGCCGGAAGAGATTGCCGCCGGGCCGTTCAAACCCACGGATGAATCGCTCAAGCAATACCAGTATCCCGACTGGTTTCGTGACGCGAAATTTGGCATCTGGGCGCACTGGGGGCCGCAGGCCGTGCCGCGGCAGGGCGATTGGTACGCGCAAAAGATGTACATCGGCGGTGGTGACACCGACCCCAAGACCGGGAAACCCAGGGGGACGGACCGCGACTACACCGATCATCTGCAAAGGTACGGACACCCGTCCAAATTCGGGTACAAGGACATCATTCCGCTCTGGAAGGCCGAGAGGTGGGACCCGGACCGTCTGATGGCGCTCTACAAGAAAGCCGGCGCGAAATACTTCGTCAGCATGGGTTCCCACCACGATAATTTCTTCTTGTGGAACTCGAAGATTCACCGTTGGAACTCCGTGCAGATGGGTCCGCATAAGGATGTGGTTGGTCTCTGGCAAAAGGCCGCGCGAAACGAAGGTCTGCGCTTCGGCGTGTCAGAGCATCTGGGAGCCAGCTACCATTTTTTTCAGCCCAGCCACGGCGCGGACAAAACCGGGCCGCTGGCCGGTGTCCCTTACGACGGCAACGATCCCCAGTACGAGGACCTCTATCATTCCAAAGCCGCTCCCGGGGACACCGGCTGGCTGACCACGAATACCGCCTGGCACCGTGAGTGGTTCAATGATGTCAAGGAACTGATCGACAACTACCATCCCGATTTGCTCTATTCCGACAGCGCTCTGCCTTTCGGCGACGTGGGCCGCAGTATGCTCGCGCACTACTACAACGACAACGCCGCGCACAACGGCGGACAGACCCAGGCGGTCTACAACTGCAAACAGGATTCCGAGGGTAAGTGGGTACAGGACCTGGAGCGCGGGGTAAAGGACGGGATCAACCCGCTGCCGTGGCAGACCGACACCTCCATCGGCGACTGGTTCTACCGCACCGGACAGAAGTACAAGACCGGCTCCGAAGTGATCCAGATGCTCGTGGACATCGTCAGCAAAAACGGCAACCTGCTCATCAACATCGTGCAAACGCCCGAAGGCGACCTCGAACCGGACATGCTCAAGGCGCTGGACGAAATCGGCGCGTGGACGGCGCAAAACGGGGAGGGTATCTACGGCTCACGACCCTGGAAAGTGTTCGGCGAGACGCCGGCCAACGCGGCGGCGGTCAAGGCCGGCAGCTTCAACGAGGGCAAAGTCAAACATACTGCGAAGGACATCCGCTTCACCACGAAGGGAGAAACGCTCTACGCCTTCTGCCTCGGTGTGCCGGTGGAAGATGTGCGCATTGCTTCTCTGGGGAAAAACGCGAAACTCGCCGACAAGCCAATCGCGAGCGTCGAGTTACTCGGCTCAGCGGAGAAGCCGCAATGGACGCAAGCCGACGATGCATTAGTCATCAAGCCACCGGTAACAGCCCCGAATAACGCCGCGCTTGCTTACAAAGTGATCTTCGCAAAATGACGATTCGTCCGTGTAAGCCGTTTCACCAAAGATGAATCTAACATCGGCGACTTCTGCCGCGTCAGTCCAACAACCTCTGTTTGGTCCCCGGGAACGGATTTTGTTCCAAGGAGATTCGATCACCGACATGGGACGCGGGCGCACGGAGGACCCGAATCATCTGCTCGGACATGGCTACGCTTTCATCGTCTCAGCCTGGGAAGGCGCGAACTTTCCCGAGCGGCAACTGCAATTTTTGAACCGAGGAATTTCCGGCAACAATTCCCTGGACCTCGCTGCTCGCTGGAAACCGGATACCTTGGACCTCGCCCCCGATGTTTTGAGCATTTTGATCGGGGTCAACGACGTGAACCAAGCCTTGCGCGCCGATCAAAGTTTTTCCGTCGATGAATATGCGGACCGGTACAACGACATCCTGTCCGAAACCGTCACGGCTCTCCCGCACGTGAAACTGATTCTTGGAGAACCCTTTTTTGGGCTAGGAACCTTGACGGCGGCGAAGATCGACCGGTGGAAGCAAGTCATGCCGCGGATGCGCGCGGTGCTCGCTGCTCTGGGGGAGACTTACCGCGCGCCAATCGTGCGTTACCAGGAGATGTTCGACGCGGCGGCGGAAAGGGCGTCGATGGAGTACTGGATTTGGGACGGCATTCACCCGACTTTTTCCGGCCATCAACTCATGGCAGACGAATGGGAGCGAACCTACCGGGCATTCTACGGCAACGCGAGGAACGGCTAAGTCATTTTACCGTTCCATAGCAATCTAACCCCCGCCGCAGTCGCATGATGAAATTACTTGCTTCGCCGTTCCTGAGACTGGGATGTCTATTTTTTGCTGTGCTGAGTGTTTTCCCTCTCTCTGGCGGCGCGACACCCGCCACGCCTTTCTGTGAGGTAGGATGGCTCGAAAATCCCGCGAGCACTACGGCCATGCCCGGAACGACCTGGGGCGCACCGTGGCCGCGTGGGACGATGGCGGCGGATACGACGTTCGCGCTCGTCGGTGCGGACGGCAAACGCGTCCCGATGCAAACGTGGCCCCTAGCTACCTGGCCGGACGGATCGTTGAAGTGGACCGCGCACGCGATCCCGGCCGGAACGAGCCTCGTCGCACCCGCAAAGCTGGAGCCGGGGACGGCCACCCTGCCGGACGC
Organism: uncultured Verrucomicrobiota bacterium; assembly: GCA_964658285.1. Classification (GTDB taxonomy): domain Bacteria; phylum Verrucomicrobiota; class Verrucomicrobiia; order Chthoniobacterales; family SZAS-18; genus CAHJWO01. The sequence continues at coordinate 12,230 of CAZZYS010000081.1, read as the reverse complement.
GCCGCTGACCGTGGCTCAGGAGGCGGACACGATCACCGTGAACACCGGCGTCATGCAATGCCGGTTGCACCGGGCGGGGGGCAAACTCTTCGATTTCATCACGCGCGACGGCAAGACGCTGGCGGTCGATGGCCGCCTGGTTTGCCGGCTGCGCAGTTCACCCGATCTCGATGCGGAAAGCGACGTGCAGCAGGAGGTCTACGCCGGGGAAATTTCCTCGGTCGCCGTGGAGCAGAGCGGCCCCATGCGCGCGGTCATCAAGGTGGAAGGCCGGCACGCCGGGAAGAACGGCCGGGCATGGCTGCCGTTCGTGGTCCGGCTGTATTTTTACGCCGGCGGCGACGCGATCAGGATGGTGCACACCATCGTCTTCGACGGTGATCAGAACCACGATTTCATCAGCGGGTTGGGCATCCGCTTTTCGATGCCGTTGAAAGACGCCCTGTATGATCGGCACGTGCGCTTCGCCACCGACGACACCGGAGTCTGGGGGGAAGCCGTGCGTGGATTGACGGGTCTCCAGCAGGACCCCGGCGCCGAGGTCCGCGAAGCGCAGGTCGCCGGACGGAAGACGCCGCCCCTGGAGTCGTGGACCCCGGGATTCGCCAAAGGACTGGAATACGTGCCTGCGTTTGGCGATTTCACGTTGTCGCAGCTTTCCTCCGACGCGTTCGAGATTCGCAAGCGCACGAAACCGGGTTTCACCTGGCTCAACAGTCTGACGGGCCGCCGCGCGGCGGGTCTCGGTTACCTCGGGGGACCCGGCGGAGGGTTGGCGTTTGGCATCCGCAACTTCTGGCAGAGTTATCCCGGTGAACTGAGCATCCGCAACGCCGCCACCGACACCGCCGAGGTCACGGCTTGGCTGTGGTCGCCCGAAGCGCGCCCGATGGACCTGCGCTTTTTCCACGACGACATGGGCATGGACACCTTCGAGAAGCAAAATGAAGGCGGGAGGATGACCTACGAGGATTACGAACCCGGATTTGCCACGCCGACCGGAATCGCGCGCACGAGCGAGCTGATGCTCTGGGCCTTGCCGGCGACACCCGCGCACGAGGAGATTGCCGCGCTCGCGCGGACGTTGCGCCAGCCGCCGCAACTCGTCTGCCGTCCGGTGGATTTCAAAAAAGCAGAGGTCTTCGGCGGGCCGATCTGGAGTTTGCCAGACCGTTCCACGCCCGTCCGCGCCCGCATCGAGGATCACCTCGATCTCCTGGTGGACTACTACGAAAAACAGGCGGACCAGCGCCACTGGTACGGGTTTTGGTACTACGGCAACGTGATGCACCGGTACGACTTCGACCGGCACGGGTGGCGTTATGACGTGGGCGCGTACGCGTGGGACAACTCCGAGCAATCCACCGACGTGTGGCTCTGGGAGAGTTTTCTGCGGACAGGCCGCGCGGATATTTTCCGGTTCGCCGAAGCGATGACCCGGCACACCGGCGAGGTGGACGTGTATCACCTGGGACGGTTCGCGGGTCTGGGAACCCGGCACGGGGTCGTGCCGTGGGGCGACAGCTCGAAACAGTTGCGCATCAGCACGGCGGAGAACCGGCGTTTTCTCTACTACCTGACGGGCGACGAACGCGTCGGCGACCTGATGCGCGAGGAGTTGAACGCAGACGCGAAGTCGGCCGAAGTCCCGGTGGAGAGAAAGGTGGCCAGGGAACTCGCCGACGTGAACGGCAAGCCTTACCCGATGAACTTCCTGCTCGGTGTCGAGTGGACTTCCGCCGCCTCGGCGTGGCTGACGGAATGGGAGCGCACAGGCGACCTCAAGTACCGCGACAAGCTGCTCACCGGGATGAAGACCATCGCCGCGCTGCCGCACGGGTGGTTCTCCGCCGGCGGTGGCTACGATCCCGCGACCGGCCGTTTTTTCCCGCGCGATAACGACGAGATTTACATGTCGCCGTTGAGCGCGTCTTTCGGTGGGTTCGAGGTCAACGCGGAACTCTTGCAACTCCTCGACGTGCCCGAGTACGAGAAGACCTGGCTGAACTATTGCCGGTATTACAACGCACCGCCCGACGAACTGCGCCAGTTCATCGGCAAGAAGGTTGGCCCGCTCTTCTTGACGCAGGCACATTCCCGGCTGACCGCTTACGCCGCCTGGAAGACGCACGATGCGGAGTTGGCGAAACGCGCGTGGTCCGAATTTTTCGCGGGCGCGGGCGGCGGCATGAAGCTGTTCCCGCCTTCCTTTGCGCCGCGCCATTTCACCGGACCGGAAGTCGCCGGGCCGGTCGATGAGGTCGATGTCTCGACGAACATGGCGGTGGGCTTCGGCCTTTCAGCCGTCGGCTGCCTGGGACTCGTGCCCGACGCCATCCCCGCACAGGTGCCGCCGTGACGAGCACGGCCACCGCAAAGTTACCCGATCACGCCAATGAAATTCTCCCCTCCCCGTCTCTTCGCCCCCACGCTTCGACAACGGTTCCGTGGCCTCGTGTTCACGTCCGCCGCGTGCGCCGCTTTTTCGATGTGCTGCGCCGGGGAGGTACGCGCCGGTGAGAAGGAAGAAATCTTCCCGCCCGAACCCGCCGCGCAAAAGGCGATTCATTGGGAGAACGGATATTTCGTGATTAATGGCCAGCCGACGTTGATTAATTCCGGCTCCATTCATTACGCGCGCGTGCCGCGTGAATTGTGGGAGGACCGCATCTGGCGTCTCAAGCAGATGGGGTTCAACTGCGCGCAATCTTACGTGTTCTGGAACGCCACCGAACCCCGCGAAGGCCAGTGGAACCTCACCGAAAATCTCGACCTCGACGCCTGGCTTTCCACGCTCCAGAAGATGGGCATGTACGCGCTCGTCCGCCCCGGCCCGTATGCGTGCGCCGAGTGGGAGGAAGGCGGTTATCCCGCGTGGCTGAGCATCAAGCCCGGCATGATCCAGCGCGAGATGGGGCCGGTGCTGCCGTTCTCGGACCCGTACATGGACAAGATGGAGGAAATCGTCGCCCGGCATCAAATCAATCGCGGCGGGAACGTCTTCCTGCTCCAACTGGAAAACGAACACTCGCGCGGGTGGGGCACGCAGGTCGAAGACCCTTATCTCCAGTACCTCGACGATCAGGCGCGGCGCAACGGGATCGAGATTCCCATGTTCAATTCGGGGCTGCACCACAGCCACGATCCCACTGGCGAGACGCCGTTCCCGCCGGGGACCTCCCCCTGGTACAGCACGGAGTTCTGGACCGGCTGGATCGGGAAATACGGCGAGATGCCGCCGGGCACGCAGGCCGAAAAGACGCGCGGTTCCTGGAAAGCGATTGCCTTCGGCGGCGCGGGTTATAACTACTACATGGCGCACGGCGGGACGAACTTCGGCTATTCCGGCGACTCGTCGGCGACCTCTTACGATTACTCCGCGCCCATCGGCGAAGCGGGTCAGCTTCGGGGGTTTTACTTCCTGGCACGTCGCGCCGCCCTCTTTGCGCAGAGCTTCACGCCGCTGCTCACGGGCAGCCACAACGACCCGGATTTTGCGAAGAGCGACCTTGCTCAACTACGGGTCACCACGCGTACCAACCCGGCCGGGGGCAGCATCGTGTTCGTCGATCATTTTCAGAGAAAAGACGCGCCGGTCGCGGCGATTGCGCCGGAAGCCGGAGCGTATCGACCGCCGAAATCCGATCCGGACGCGGTGCTGGAAACGCGTGTCACCGTCGGCGGCCTCACGCTTCCGCACAAAGGCGCGCTGAAAGTAAGGCCTCTCGAACCGCGGACGATCCTCGTGAATTTGCCGTGGATGGACGGCGCGGTTTTCGAGTCGGTCTGCACCAACGTGCTGCTACGGAAAACCATCGGCGCGATGGACTACTGGGTTTGCTACGGCGCGCCGGGCGATGCCGGGGAGATCACGCTGAAACGCAAAGACGCCGCAGGCGCGCCGACGCCCATCGAGTTCACCTACCCGGCGGATGCCAGCGTCAGGGAAATCGACCTGGATTCCGGCGGCGGCCATCGCGGCAAACTGTTGGTCATGAACACGGAAATGACCAACCGCACCTGGCTCGCGGGCGAAAAGCTGTACGTGGGACCAGCGTTCGTGCTCGCGGACGGCGGCATTGAGTTTCCGCCCGAGGGCGGCACCGCGGCCATTTACTCCGCGACTGGCAAATCGCAGGTGACGCAGCCGTCTGTCGCATCGCCCGCGTTGCCGGCGCTGGCTGGTTGGTCCTGGCGCGACGCCGCCACCGAGCGTGCCGGCAGCGCGGACGCCGCCGGTTGGTTGAAGTCCGAAGGGCCGCAGCCGATGGAAAGCTACGACGGCTTTCAGAATCGCTACGGCTGGTATCGCACCACGTTCCAGCGCGCGGCAGCGGGTCCCGTTTCCCTGCGCTTCGCCGGATCGTCGGGCACCCCGGCCGCCTTCCTGAACGGACAGCCCGCCAGTCTCGACAAACTCCCTGCCACGGCCGGGGACAACCGCCTCGACATCCTCGTGAAAGCCGGTGCGCGCCCGAAATCCACTTACAATGGCCCGGTGGGCAAAAAGAACGCGCGTGGACTGTGGGGCGGGGTGACCGAGGACAAAGCTCCCGTGCCGCTGGACGTGGCCTGGAAACGGTGGGAGAAACCGGCCCGCGACGCCAAGGCCGAGGAAATTGCCCGGCCCGGATATGATGATTCCGCGTGGCAGGCGGTCGATCCCGCCACGCTTACCACCAAGGTGCAGGCCAGCCGGGGTACTTCCTGGTATCGCGGGACGTTTACCGTCGCGGCGGGGCAACTGGACTCGCTGCTGGAAACGCCGGCGTTCGGTAGAGCCACGATCAATGTTTACCTGAACGGGAAGTTGCTGGATGACCGGATGGTGGATGTCTCGAAGATTCTGGTGCCCGGGAAAAACTCGGTGCTGCTCGAAATCCAGAGCCGACTCGGCGAAGACACGGGGACGATTGTCCTGTCGCTCTGGCACAACTCACCGCTGGCTCGCGGCGCGTGGTACTTCCACGGCGGGTTGGGTGGTCTCGACGAAACGGAAGTCATTGGCCGGGTGAAAAACTGGAGTGCATTCCTTGCCGCCGCGCCGTGGCAGGCCGGCGAACCCGCCCTGCCCCATGCGCCCGCGTTCTGGAAATGCACCTTCGCCTATCAGCGGCCTGCCGGCATGAAGGAAACGCTGGGCCTGCTCACCGATGGTTTGAAGGCGGGCCACGTGTGGCTCAACGGCCACAATCTCGGCGAAAGCCCGCAGCCCGTGCCGATGTATCTGCCCGAGTGCTGGCTCAAGGAGGGCTCTAACGATCTCGTCGTCTTCGATCTGCAAGGCGCGACACCCGCCCGGTTGCAGTTGAGCCGGTACGAGGCGTTCTCGGTTGCGAGTGGCAAATAAGCCCGACAAACGACTTATCCTGACTACCGTGGCCCGTCCCCTAAGTTATGCCCTGGTCGGAACGACGGTGATTGGTGCCTACCATCTGGCTGCCATCCAGCAGATGGAGCGCGAAGGCGCGGTCCGCCTCGCGGCGGTGGCTGACCCGGTATTGGCTCGCCTTCCCGACCTGCGGGCAGAAATGGAAGGGCGAGGCGTGAAAATCTATCTGGACCACGCGGAGATGCTGCGGAGCGAACCGGACCTGGACGTGGTGGTGATCGCCGCGCCGATTCCGTTCCACTTGGAGATGACCCTGGCCTGCCTGGAAAAAGGGGTTTTCGTGTATCTCGAAAAACCACCGGTGCCCCTGATCCAGCAGTGGGAAGTCTTGCGCGCGGCCGACCAGCAGCACCGCATCGGCGTCGGCTTTCAGATGATCGTTTCGCGCTGGGTGGAAACGATCAAGCGAGCCGCCGTGGAGGGAAAGCTCGGAGAACTGCGAAAAATCCGGATCGGCGCGTGCTGGCCACGACTCGATCCGTACTACAAACGCAACGGCGCGGCCGGAAAAATGTCCGTCCGTGGCGAACCGGTTTTCGATGGCCCCGCGACGAACGCGATGGCTCATCTGATCCACAACGCCATGTATCTCGGCAGCAACCGGGCGGATGAATACGCGGTTCCATTGGAGATCGCCGCCGAGCTATATCGCGCGCGGCCCATTGAGAGCTACGACGTGGCGTGTCTGCGCGGATGGCTCGACTCGGGGGTCGAGTTCACCGCCGCGCTCGCGCACGCGACAGAGGAGGCGCTGCTGTTTCAGTTCGAGGTCCACGGCAGCGACGGCTGGGTGCGGGTTTCCGACGACGGCGGGCGGTTGGAGAGCAGCTTCCCTTGCGAGATCGGTGGCGCGGAGACCGCCGAGGAACTGATCGAGAGGACGCACCGGCAGTTCCTGGCGTTTGCGCGCGGGGAAGCCGCCGGTCCGGCCACCTCGCTCCTCGACACGCACGGATATTTGCTGGCCACCAACGGGATGCTCCTTTCCTCGGGAGGCATTCATTCTATCGATCCGAAATACACGCGGACCTATCCGCCGGACGACCCCACGGGCTACGATGTCCCGGGTTTGCACGAGGCGGTGGTCGCATCGGTAAAAACCGGCGCTTTGTTCTCGGAGCTGGGCGCCCCCTGGTCCGTCAAGACGCAGCCGGTTTCCGTGAAGGATTTGCGACGGTTGGAACTGCCGGATTGAGGCCTTACCGCGTTTCTCGGAGGCGTGTAACGCCTTCGGAGCCCCGGCTGAGGCGCAAGAAAAGCCGCCCGGTGGTCCGTGCCAGGCCGCCGTATTCTCTTACGCCCCTGCCGGGGCTCATCTGTTTCGCGCCCCCCACCCACGGCTCACGCCGTGGGCTAAACTCTGCCGCCCCTGCCGGGGCTCCAGACACCACGAGCAATCGAAATATGCTGTAAAGCGTTTTTCGCTTGCTCGTAGCGGCAAGGCGGCGGGCAAACAACCTTTCTGTCATCCTGAGGCGCAGCCGAAGGACCTCGCCTGGTGGTACCCACGTCCCTCCCACTTTTGGTCGGACGTGTGACCAGGGCCGGGTGGGTACCTTGTCACGAGGTCCTTCGGCTACGCCTCAAGATGACAGAAATTTAGAAGGGCACGCACATGACTACGGGCAAACGAAAAACGCTTTAGGCCGCGTTTTCCGGTGTTCACTCACTTCGCGGCCATTCACTCATTGACGCGCCAGTTCCAGGGTGGTCAGGATGTTGAGCGCCCACTGGGACACACCCGGCGTGTCGGTTTTCGCTGCGAGCTCCTGGACCGGTTCGGCGACTTCCGGTCCCCGGATCATGGAAGATTCGGCCGGGAAATGGTCGCGGCCTTTCGCGTTGAGACTATCCTTCATCATCTGCCACGCCTGACGCTTCATTTCCGCGTCGTCCGTCGCGTTCGCCCGGTACGCGAGGATGCGCATCTTCGTGTATCCTTTCCACTTCGCGTCGGTCGCCCATTTCTCGCAGAGCCGGCCCCACGCGGCGGCGAAAGGCGGACAGTCGATCAACGCAATGAGTTCCACCATGATCTGATCCCCACCGAAAAGATCGAGGAATTCACCCGCCTTCAGGTTGGGTTCGCCCACGTCGAACAGTTCTTTGGTTTTCGGGTCGAGCCGGAACGCCTGGCGCGAGACAAATGCCTCCGGCATCGCTCCAATCGACTTCATCCCGGCCAGCACGTAGTCCCGGTAGCGGGTGTCGCCGGTTCGCTCCCACTCGGTCATCCAGTTGCTTGCCAGGGCGAGCCAATCCGGACCGATCCGGAAAAGGATCGGCTCGTCCGCCCGGTTTAATTCGTGCCGGAGCGGCTGGATTTTTGCGATGGTCTCGTCCACGGTCAGGACCTCGCGCATCAGGTCGCCGGTGCGGTCATCGGCAGTCAGATAGTAGTAGAAACGTTTCAGCCACGCTTCGCTGATGCGCGCTTCCTTCGCGCCGCATCCCCAGTGACTCACGTTGTGCCGTGAGCCGAGACCCATGAAGCGGCCGGAATGGTAGACATCCACCTCGCTCGTGTTGCGCGTCATCGCCTCCGCCAGGCGGAACGCGTCGGCGCGGCCCGTGCGCAGGAAGGTGAACCACAGCCACGCGTTGGGCATCAACTCCGTGTTGTTCCAAGCGTGACCGCCGATGTCATAAAGCCAGGTGTGCCGCGTCTCCGAATACGTGCGCATGAAATCGCCGAAATCCCAGAATCCATACCAGCGCCGGAACTCCACCTCTGTCTCGTAGAACTTCAACGCGCGGTCGAGCTGCTCCTCGGCCTTGGCCGCGTCCGGGTTGGACCGGTCGGGCAGACTCCAGATCCCCAGCACGCGGGTGTCGTGGTAGTGCCGTGGTTCACACGTCAGCAGCGGCGGTTCGTTGGCAGTTTTGGCGAGTGCGACCAGCGCCGCGTTTTGCGGCACTTCACCGAGCGCCCACAAGGTCAGTTCGTGCGTGTTGGCGACCCCGTTGGGGGTGCTGAATCCCTCCTGATAATCCTCGTAGGAAATCCTGCCGTCGTGCCCGATGGTGTCGTAGTGCCGCAGGTCCATCGCCGGCGCATCGGGCGACCAGAACCAGAGTTTCAGTTCGCCCGCGTCCGTGGACGCATCGGTGATTTCGAGGGCGGAAGGATATTTCTCCCAAAAGTGCCGCGCGCCCACCGCGAGCCCACCCGAAACGTCGCCCAGGAACGCCAGTCCGCGCGCGCGCCGTCCGTTGAGGTGGTGCAACCACGAACTCGCGGCCCCCGTCCGCTTGTCGATGCTGAAGGAGTCCGGCGCGAGTTGGTTAAGTCTGAAGCCGTCCCACACCGCGACGCTCTCGAACGCCGCCTTATCCTGTGGATCGAGCGTTTCGAGATTGGGAATGCGCTGGCCCTGCATCTGGGCCTCGTTCGTCTTGAGCGCCCCCTTGACGAGCACCTCGCGGTAGCCCGGACTCATCAGGACGGGCTCACCCCACACCCCGTCTTCGTCCGTCGCAAAACGGACGTGCCGGTTCTGCCGCTGTTCCCGGAAAGGAACGGTGAACGCGAGACCCAACGCGCGGATGAAGTCCGTCTTCGCGTCGCCGTCGAAAACGAACGAATGCACGATGCGAATCGACCCCAGCCCAGCCGTGAAATAGAGCCGCACCGTGAACGGCAGCCAGGCCCGGTCTGCCGCCGCGTGGGTGCCCTCGATCCGCACCACCCCGCGCACCGGCCCCGACTGCTCCACGGTGACGGCGGTGACGCGGCTGACGAAATTTTCCATCCGGAGCACGCCTTTGGAAGCGAACTCGGAGCGGTCTTCCCGGCTGACGACGAGACGTGCGTTGCGGCCGACTTCCGTTCCGTGGATGGCGAGTGAATCGATGAGGTTCGCGCCGGTCCGGGCGATCCGGCAGACGAGCGGCCCCGTCGAAACCTCGACCGACTGACCTGCCTCCTTTACGGTCAGCGGTGTCGGCGGTGCCGGGGGCGAACCCGCCGCCACCGTGAACGGTGCAGCCAACTGCGCGTCCGCAGCAATCGCGAGGCCAGTCCATTTGATCGAACCGTCCGGCCAGAACGCGAGTGGCCAACTCTGGGTCGGCAGCGGAACGCCGCCCTTGCCCCGCACGACGAATTTGCTGTCGCGCGGCATAACGCCACGTGCCCACGGCACGCCCCAGGCGACCCCTGCGGGGACGAGCGGCGTGGCGTCACCCAGCCACGCGAGGCTGGCACCGGGCGAAGCGGCGTCCGCGGAAACGGCGGTGTCCACGGCGGCGAGCAGCGGGTGTCCGCCGGCCCCACACAGGGCCAGGCCGATGCCACCAAGCGCGGTATCTTTCAGAAAATCCCGCCGGCTCTTCCCGTGGACGAAATCGCGGGGCGCGGGTGGATGGGGATCGTTTTCAATGGGTCGGGGGGAGGTAGACATAAATGGGTAAGTGCTCGGATGATTCCGATTCGGGGGGGGAAAGGAACGGACGACCACGCCCGGCAAGCGTGCTCCTTCCTCTACCGAGGCGGCTGCCACTGCGCTTTCGTCAGCGTGATCACGTCGCCGGGTCGCGGGGCTGCTTTCACGGCGTTCCTGGCAGTCTCCCCCGTCGCGCAATGGGCGAGGATGAAGTCCACCACCGGCTTGGGGTTGGTCAGCCCGTGCGGATGATGGTTACAGCCTTGCTTGACGATAAGCACGAAGTCTCCGCCGAGCTTCTGGTAGCGTTCCCGCACGATGTCGGTGTTCTCGGTTTCCGGTACGGCGGTGTCGGCGTCGCCGCACACATGAATGATGGGGATATGCGCCGCGGCAAGCGGCGCGAGGGTATCAACCGGGTTGCCCGGGAAGTCCAGCATCTCCTGTTCGCTGGCGAAATGATAGACCTTGATGGCTTCGTCCCAGTCGCCCTTGCTGCCCGTGCCCTTTCCTTTGCCGCCGGGCCAGCTTTTCATGTCGCACACGGGCGCATCACCGTAGATGCAGCCGACTTTATCCGTGTTCACGCAGGCCCAACGGTAAGCATAGAGACCGCCGCGGCTCAGGCCCTCCAGCGCCGGTTTCGGCGAAAATCCGTACTGCGTGGTCATCGTGGAGTAGAAGCGGTCGAAATGCTTCATGGCGTCGGGACAGCCAAACGTGTTGCCGACTTCCATGTAAGCGACGTAAAGCCCCGCCTGAAGGGCCGCGATGTCGGCCTCCGGATAGACACCCCAGAATTTCGTTCGCCAGACCCACGGCTTTCCTTCCAGGGGATGCGTCGGCTCGACCACGTAGGTCGAACATTCGTCCAGTTTGAAGTGGTGGCACGTGAACCCGTGAAAATCGCTGATCTCACCCGGAAAGGCCGGGGTGACCGCTGGCTGCCCCACGGCGTTCGGCTCGCTGCCCTGACTTGGGGCGGTTGGCGGTTGTTGGGCCACGGTGGACGTGCGGAAGGAAATGACTGCCGCCAGTATTGCAAAGGCCGTGCCTTTGGAGAATCGAGGAATCATGGAGGGAAGATCAAAATCTATCAGATCGAAAATAACGCAAACGACCGGGTGTCACCACGCACTGGGAATGACGTGCTTTTTTCGCCAAAGCAACCTCCTACCCGTCCGGGAACGATCTTCACAAAAGATGATTCATGCACCGAGCTTTCGCACCCGAGTCAGCGTCTTTCTAGCGAGCCTGCTTGTCCCGCTCGGGATGGCATCCCTGGCGGGACAAGAGATTCCCTCGGGCGAACAGCCCACGGCTTACCTCGCCGCCTATTTTTGGGAGAAACAGGATAAGAACGGCAAGGAGGACAGTAAACTCTACTACGCGATTGCGCGCGAGGGTTTTCGCTTCGCCGACGCCGTCAACGGTCGCAAACCGGTGCTGGCCGCCACGGTGAGCGACGGTCTCACGCGCGACCCGATGATCCTGCGCGATCCGGACGGGAAGACATTCCATCTGATCGCGACGGTCTCGTGGAAAGGTCGCTCCCTGGTGCTCTTCGACTCGGCGGATCTGGTGCATTGGACCAACGAGCGTCTGGTGGAGATATCGGCGTCGAACGCGGACATGACCTGGGCACCGGAGTTGCGCTGGGACCCAGAAACAAGGCAATATTTTGCCTACTGGACCTCATCGGTGGACCACACCTGGGACACGGCGGCCATCTGGTATGCCACCAGCACGGACCTGAAAACTTTCTCCGAACCGAAGGTGCTCATGCGCGAAGACAAAGGCTGCCTCGACGCGGACATCGTGTATGCGGGCGGGAAATGGCGCATGGTGTATCGCTACACCGGCATCTGGATGCGCACGGCGGAACACGCGCTGGGTCCGTATGAGAACCCGGTCAAGATTTCCGCCCTCGACGTGGAGGGGCCGTTCCTGTTTCCGCTCAACGGAACGACGGATCGCTGGGGTTTGGTGTTCGATTATTTCGGGGGCAACCAGGGCCGCTGGGGCCTGGCAACTTCCGCTGACTTCAAGGAATGGACGCCACAGACGCGTAAGGATTGGCCGTACTACACCCCCGAAGTATTTCTGCCGCCCGGCGTGCGGCACGGGTCGGTGTTGCCGATCACCGCACGGGAAGCCGAGACGGTCCTCAAGGCGTTCGGATCGACCAAGTTCGACTACCAGGGGCACGAACAAGCGAGCGTCACGGAGAGTCAACCGGCCGTCCGATGATTCGACCCTGAACATCGACGAGCGCGTCAAAGCATCTCAACAAAACTTACAGCCGCCTTCCATCGTCCCGGAGGGACGGCGAAGATTAGCCGGTGGTGCTAACCACCGGAGAGAGGCAGGCCAAAAGCACCCACGTCCCGGAGGGGCAGCGCCATGCTTGTGGGAACTGCCACTTGCGCTGCCCCTCCGGGGCGTGGACTCGT
>CAZZYS010000080.1:0-15293 GCA_964658285.1 uncultured Verrucomicrobiota bacterium | reverse complement strand
TGGGCCTCGAATGCGACAAGCTCAGCGCCGAGGCCACGACCGTGCAGTACAAGAACTACTTCGGTCGCATTCTGGAACAGATCAAGACGGTTCCCGGCGCGCGGGTCAGCGGGTTGAACGTCGACAGCGCCGAGAGCGGGTCGGCGAACTGGACCGGGGATTTCGCGGCGCAATTCCAGCGGCGTTGTGGCTACGACCTGCTCCGCTACCTGCCCGTGATGGCGGGCCGGGTGGTGGGCAGTCCGCAACTCTCCGACCATGTCCTGTTCGACGTGCGCCGGACCATTGCCGACGTGATGAGCGACGAGCATTTCGGCACCTTTGAAAAGCTCTGCCACGCCGACGGGGTGACCCTGATGGCGCAGGCGCCTGGCATCGCGGCCGGCATGGCGTGCGACAACGTCCAATCGAAGGGCCGCGTGGACATCCCGATGGGTGAGTTCTGGTACGGCCAGAAGAACGGGACGATGGACTGCAAGGAAGCCGCGTGCGCCGCGCACCTGTACGGGCACCCGATTGCGGCGGCGGAGGCTTTCACCGGCAGCCCCTTTGATGTCTATCCAGAGACGGAGAAGTCGCTGGGCGACGCGGCGCTTGCGCTGGGCATCAACCGATTTGTCGTGCTCGCGGATGTTCATCAGCCGTATGACGATAAGAAACCGGGCGTCCTTCAGCCCAGGTTGAGACTCGCCTTCCAGCGGAACAATACCTGGTGGGAATACAGTGGCGGTTTTTGGAACACGCTTGCCCGCTCCTGTGTGTTGATGCAACAGGGCCAGCCGGTGATCGACGTGCTGTATCACCTGGGGAACGACACGCCTTTGAAGATCGCCACCTGGCGGATGCGGCCGGTGCCGCCAGCGGGGTATGATTACGACGTTTGCGGCGACGAGATCCTGGCCCGCGCGAGCGTGCAGGACGGGCGTCTGGTGGTGCCGGGTGGCATGAGCTACCGGATGCTGGTGCTTGGCGGTGGCGACCACATGACGCTGGCGGCCGCGCGACACCTGGAAGCCCTGGTGAAGGCCGGTGCGACCGTGCTCGGCCCGACGAAGCCGGTCGGCTCGCCGAGCTTCGGAGACGGGGCGGCGGGCGACGCGGAAGTGCGGCGCATCGCCGATGAACTCTGGGGGCCGGGCGCTCCGAACGGTCCGGGCGAACACAAGACCGGGTTGGGAACGATGGCCTGGGGCAGGCCGCCAGCCGACGAGTTGGCGCGGCTCGGCGCGCCCAAGGATTTCGAGACCACGGGAGCGGACGTGGACATCCTCTTTGCTCATCGCAGGAGCGAACAGGGGGACATTTACTTTCTCGCCAACCATCGGGACACGCCCGCGTCATTTACCGGGAACTTCCGGGCCGAGAGCGGGATGCCCCAGGCCTGGAATCCGGAGACCGGCGCGATTTCCGCGTTGGTGGGCGCGGCTCGCCAGGGGCCTCTAACATCGGTTCCAATCCAGTTGGAACCGCACGAGTCGCTTTTCGTCGTCTTCCGCACCGGCCCGGCTCCGGCAGGACCCACCCCGGGGTTGGTGGAAGCGCTGCCAGTCTGGCAGAGCCTCGCCGGTCCGTGGGAGGTGAGCTTCGATCCCCGGTGGGGAGGGCCCGCGCATACAAACTTCCCCAGCCTCATTTCCTGGACGGACTCGCCAGAGGCGGGCATCCGGGATTACTCTGGCACGGCGACTTACAGCCTGGAGTTCGACCTGCCAAAAACCCCGCCGGGCAGAGTGGTGCTCGATCTCGGCAAGGTGAGTGTCATCGCGTCTCTGGCCGTCAACGGACAGAGCCTGGGAGACCTTTGGAAAACGCCCTTCGCGGCCGATGTGACCGCCGCGCTGCATCCGGGCAAAAACCGGATCGAAATAAAAGTGGCCAACCTGTGGGCCAACCGCCTCATCGCGGACGCCGGTCTGCCGGAAGAGAAACGGCTGACCTGGACCAACTATCTCCCCTACAAAGCCGGTGCGCCACGATTGCCTTCGGGCCTCCTTGGTCCCGTCGTGTTGCGCGTCGGGGCGTCGGCGCCGGGAGAAGCAGTTTCCTTGAAGAAACCGTAGAGTCTTTTGTCATCTTTCTCTCGCTTCGGCGATGTCATTCGCTCTGAGCATCGGGTGGTTCGGAATATTGGGGATCACGAGCACGTCGAAATCCATTTTACCTGGGTGCCTATCCGAATAACGCCTGCCAGTTTTCTTACGCCCCCGCCGAGGCTAGGGGCGGAGGCGACTTTCCCGGGGCTCACGTCCCAGGCTAGAATATTTTAATTTGAGGGGTGGCTCATCGAATCCAGAGCGCCAAAGGCGCGGCTTCATACCAGCCTGGGGCAACGCCCCAGGTTGGGACGGAGACCATGCCTAGCCTTGAAGGGGCGATCCATCCACACGCGCCACCGCGATGAATCGCCCCTTCAGGGCTGACAGACGAATGCTTCAGACCTGGGGCGTTGCCCCAGGCTGGTATGAAGCTGCGCCTTTGGCGCTCCGGAGATACTCTGGTCACACTTCAGCTTAAAATGCTCTAGCCTCTTGCGCCCCTGCCGGGGTTCGATAGACATGATCCGGATAGGCAATCATGGACAACCTCGCGAACTTGCCGCGCAAGGATTCAGACGATTGCGCGCAACTTCAGTCTTGGTCTGAGTTTCCAGTCGTGTATCTTGTTTTCCCCCCATGACCGCGCGGCTGAGAAGTTCCCTTATCCTCTTTGGTTTCTTGCTGGTAATCGCCGGCAGCTCTGTGGCGGAGACGCCGCGCGAGCATCTGCGCATCGACGACGACTGGAAGTTCTTTCTGGGCGACCCGCAGGACGCTGCGACCACGGACTTTGCCGATGCCGACTGGCGGCCCGTGATCTTGCCGCACGACTGGAGCATCGAGGGCAAAATGGACCCGCGAGCGCCGATGGGCGGCCGGGGCGGTTTTCTGCCCGCCGGCATCGGCTGGTATCGCTACCATTGGCAGGCCCCGGCGGGCTGGAAAGGCAAGCGCGTGCGCGTCGAGTTCGAGGGCGTTTACATGAACGCCGAGGTCTACCTCAACGGGCAAAAGCTCGGGTCGCATCCCTACGGCTTCACGAGCTTCTTCGTCGATCTCACTCCCGCCTTGAAGGTTGGCGCGGGCAATGTGCTGGCCGTCCGGGTCGATAACTCCGCGCAAAAAAACGCCCGCTGGTACACCGGTTCCGGTATCTATCGCCATGTCTGGCTCGATGTGGCCAATCCGGTGCAGGTCGCGCCGTGGGGCGTTTTCGTCCGCGTCCCGGAGGCCGACGCCGCCTCCGCCAAAATTTCCGTGCAGACGACGCTGCTGAACCAGACGGCGGACCCCACGATGGCCCGGATCACCACCGCGTTGCGAGGCCCGGATGGCGCGGAGATCGGCCGCGGCGAAACGTCCGTCGATCTGGCCGCCGCCGGCTCGCGGGAGATCAGGCAGGAGATCGCGCTGACCCATCCGCCGCTCTGGTTTCCGGAAACGCCGGGGCTTTCGACGGCCGTCACCGACGTGATCGTGGATGGCAGGACCGTCGATGAAGTGACGACCCGGTTTGGCGTGCGCGCGCTGGCGTGGTCGGTGGACAAGGGGCTGACGCTCAACGGCAAGACCTACAAGCTGGCCGGCGGCTGCATTCACGACGACAACGGCGTGCTCGGTGCGTGTGCATTTGACCGCGCCGAGGAACGCAACGTCGAACTGCTCAAGGCCGCCGGTTTCAACGCGCTGCGGACGGCGCACAACCCACCGTCGCCCGGACTTCTGGACGCCTGCGACCGCCTCGGCATGATGGTGCTGGACGAGGCGTTCGATTGTTGGGCCAACGGCAAGAACACCTCCGACTACCACCTGGTTTTCAAGGATTGGTGGCAGCGCGACATCGACTCGATGGTGCAGCGGGACCGCAACCATCCGGCGGTCGTGATGTGGAGTATCGGCAACGAGATTCCCGGCGTTTTCTCCGACATGGGCGGCGCATACGGACCTAAATTGGCGGCCGAGATTCATTCGCTCGACCAAACACGCCCGGTCACCAACGGAATTCTGGGCTGGCCGGTCGATCCCAAAAAGCCGAAGGCCAACGATTCGAACAGCCAGACGAACGCGGACGCCAACTGGAACTCGCTCGATATTGTCGGGAGTAATTACCATCTTTTTCAGCATGTGGCGCAGCATGACCACTATCCGAATCGCGTTTTGGTGGGAACCGAATCAGCTCCCCCGACCGGCGAGGCTTTGCAAGTCTTGGACTACCCTTACGTCGTGGGCGATTTCGTCTGGTCGGCGCAGGATTATCTCGGGGAGGTTGGCGACCGCCGCTGGTTCTACGAGGGCGATCCCACCGAGCCGATGGAACCCCGCAAGGATCAGCCGCCGGCAAAGCTCTTTGCCATCGCGCCTGGCAATGACAAGCTCTACCCCTGGCGCGGGGCGAACACCGGCGATCTTGATTTGCTCGGCAACCGCAAGCCGGTGGCTCACCGTTGGAATATCGTCTGGAACCGGGGCGAGAAACTTTACTTCGCCGTGTGTCAACCGCAGGACGACAAAAAAGTAATCGTCGCTGCCGGCTGGTATCCGGTTTGGGAGAACTGGACCTGGCCGGGCCGGGAAGGCAAACCGATGAGCGTCGATGTCTATTCCCGCTACCCGAGCGTGCGGCTTTATCTGAACGACAAGCTGGTGGGCGAGATGCCGACCACGCGCAAAGAAGGCTACCAGGCGACTTTCAAGTTGACCTATCAGCCCGGCATCCTGAAGGCCGTCGGCGTGGAAGACGGCAAGGAAAGCGAAACCATGCAGTTGGAAACGGTGGGCGAGCCCGCCTCCGTCAAGCTCTCCGCCGACCGGAGCGCCATTCACGCGGACGGCCAGGACCTGTCGTTCATCCAGGTCGAGGTGTTGGACAAGCAGGGCCGCTTGCAGCCGAACGCCGATGCGCTCATTTCCTTTACCCTCACCGGTCCCGGCACGGTCGCCGGCCTCGGCAATGCCTGGCTCAAAAGCACAGAGCCATTCCAGGGCACCACCTGCCATGTTTACCACGGCCGCGCGCTGATCGTCCTGCGTGGCTCGAAGACGACGGGAACGCTCCACCTCCAGGCCGACTCACCGGGGCTCGCCCCCGCCGCCGTGGCCATCGACTGCCGGTGATTGAAATTGAGCAAAATTTCGATCCGCCCCCGCCCGTGCAGGGGCAACGAGGCGAGCCTCAGCCGCCCAAGGTCATCGTCCATCTCAGTGGCCAGCTGCGGCTGGACCACACCGTGGATGCCTCCAAGCTCCTCGTCCTGACCACACCTGAACTAGATCAAGATGCATAGGGCCCTTGGGACATGAAAACTTCACCGACACTCCACCTTCTCCCCGGGACGTCCCTGAGCCGCGAGATGGCCATTCTTATCAACGCGGAAGCCGCTTTTCGACATTTCCACGTCGTAAGTGTTGCCACGAAAATGGTAGCCGCTTAAGCGGGCCTCGCCCAATTCCGGTTCGCAGCTCGGCTCAAACTCAAGGGTGCCGTCAAGTTGCGGACGAATGCCAAAGACGCCCGCCGTCACCGCCGTGACACCGCCACCGCCGGAAAGCTGCAGCGGCCAATCGATCTGATGCGGCTGCAAGGCCAGTTGGTCGGCATAAATGGTTTGCGGCCAATACGGGAACCTCTCGGTCCAGCGCGTGCAACGCTTCAGGACGTCCCACGCGGTGGCGCGTTCGCCCAATCGGTAGAGCGACTCGATGATCCGCGCGCTCATCCCGATGTATTGTCCGCCGCCGCCCCAATCGCAGTCTTCGCGGTCGTAGTGAATGCGATCCGAAGGCGCGATGGAGTGCAGTCCGAAAGTGTCGGTAAAATCACCCCTCTTCAAGTGCTCCACCAAGGCCTGACGCTGATCCCCCCGGATGGAAGTGCCGCCCAAAAGATCGAACAGGTGATAGCTCATCACCAGATGCCGGGAGTTGTCGGGGAAAAGGCCCACAAACCACCCTGCCGGTTGATCCCACATCCTGGTCTGCACTCCGTCGGCAAGTTGCTGGCTCCACTGCTTGAACTCTGCCGCGCGCTGGTCGTGGCGGGTCTCGGCCCATCCGGCTATTTGGCGATAGTAATCGCTGGCTAGGCCGTTGATCGCAGGCAGTACGTGATGATAGTCGCTGGTGCGTATTTCCAGCATGTCGGTGGTCTTGTCGCCGATATCGATCAGGCCGTCGCTGCGTGCGTAGCGTTTATGAAATTCAGTGCCGACGTCACAAAGTTGTTCATAAAGCGACGGCTGGCCCGGAGTAGTTTCATCCAACCAATGGGTGTCGCCGGTCTGGGCGAGATAGTCATTGACGATTCTCAGAAGGGCAAAAGGACTCTGCGCATACCAGCCGTGGCCCTTGCCTTGCCAATCGGTGTAAGTCGCTTTGAAAATCCCGGATTTCAGGTGGGTGTGCACCATGCCCTTGAGTGCCCCGGGCTCCAACAGGGAAATGGCGGGGGAGGCAAACGACAGGTCCCATAGCACGGAAGCCCCGTCCAGGTGGCCATAGTCGTAGAAGGGAGTAACAATATAGTTGGGACGGTTCAATCGACACATCAGCAGAGTTAGCTCCGAGCGCTGGTAGAACTCGTCCAGTGCCTTGAAGTCGGTGTGAATCTGCGGCAGTTGCTCGGCGGCCCAGGTCAATTCATCGCGGGTGGCCTGTTGCCCGCGTTCGATGCGTGCGGCCAGATCAGACTCCTGGCCGAGCGGTTGCTCGGTATCAGGTGCTTTGGCCAGTGACAGCACCAGATGGAAAAGCCGGTGGCCATTGGCCGGGACTTCCAACTCCCACCCCGCGTCGCCGGCTAGCGGCAGGTCGCTGGCGGCGGCGACCTGCCAGCCCTTGTCGCGATAGGTGAAAACGGGCGGACGGTAGGCCCCGGACGGTTGACTTGGTTGTAAGGTTCCGGTGAGAGGAGAGAGAACGACGTCAGGCCGGGTGTTGGTGGCTTTGCGCTGGTCGGGAATCACCGTCAGGTCGAGCGTCTCCGACCCACGGTTGGTCACGTCCACCGCCATGAATATTTCATCCGCTTCGGCGGAAACGCTTAACTTCGAAGTGACGCCGAAGGAAATCAGCCGGTCTTGATGATACCGATGGTAGGTGCCCGTGCGGGTGTAAAGGTTTGGTTGCCACGTGGCATCCTGGCTAATCAGGAGATTGAGATCCTTGTCGTGCTGGTTGAGATACAGCGGGTCTTCATACTCGTCCTGATTGTCGATAATCAGCGTGCCGGTGGTCCGCTCACGAAAGGAAAGGCCAAAACGATAGTCCAGCAGATTGATGGGAGGAAAGCGCACCAACTTGACGCCGCAGACTGTCCAGTCCCGCACTGAGACACAACCGCGTTGGTTGAACAGTCTGAGGGAACTGTCCGCCAGGACAATCTCGGCCCGCGGCTTGGCCAGCGATCCCGGCGTTAGATAGCTGTCCGCTCCCCACGCCATCGCGGTTAAACCACTTGTGATGGAAATGAAGAAGATGAACTGGAAAATCCCATTTGGCTTGGTGTTCATATCGTCAGGGTAATTTTTCTGGGACCATCCAACCATCATGACGACCAGCTTTCCAGCGGATGCTAAACTGGACGGGATGCCTCCGCTGAGAACGCTCCGCTCACCACGGCTGAATGAACCCCGGGACGATGGACGAAAAACAACCTCGCAGCGCCTCAAACGTGCTTTATAATCGGCTTTCTACGTCGATCCCAGATCACGCTTCATCTCTCCCAACCCCCGTCCGTCATCTTCCCCTTTATGCTTGGCCGAAAATGTCTTGCTGGTTTGCTCGCCACCTTTCTCGCCATCTGGCTCGTGAGTGCCGCTTCGGCCACCGCGCAGACCAACGCAGACCCCGCGCTACGCAAGAATGAAAACTTCGACCGTGGTTGGAAGTTTTATCGCGGCGAGGCAGCGGGAGCCGATCAACCGGGCTTCGACGATGCGTCGTGGCGCGCGCTGGACCTGCCGCACGACTGGAGCATCGAAGTCCCCGCCGATGTCCCGCAAAAACCCGGCTTGCAGGAGGGGCCGTTCGATAAAAACTCGCCCGCGCGCAACGGTGGAGCCTACCTGGACGGCGGCGTGGGCTGGTATCGCAAAAGTTTCACGCGGCCGGTTTCCGCGTCGGGCGAGCGGTGCACGATCCTCTTCGACGGGGTGTACGAGAACGCCGATGTTTACCTCAACGGCCAGAAGCTCGGCACCCATCCCTATGGGTTCACGAGCTTCTCCTATGATCTGACGCCGCTTTTGAAACCGGCGTCGGAGACCAACGTCCTGGCGGTCCGCTTGCAGGTCGATCAACCCGGCTGCCGCTGGTACTCGGGCGCCGGTATTTACCGGCACGTCCATCTGATCGTGACCCAACCCGTCCATGTCGCGCAATGGGGAACCTACATCACGACTCCAACGGTCACGCCGGGCGGCGCGCAGGTGAAGGTGAATACCGTGCTGTGCAACGACGGCATTGCCGCGACCAACGCAATGCTCACGACGATCCTGCTGGACCCGAGCGGCAAGGAAGTGGCACGGCTGCAATCCGGGCAGGCTATCCCCGCCAAAGGGAGCGCGCCGGTGGAACAAACTCTGTCCGTGGTGAGTCCCCAACGCTGGTCTTGCGACACACCGCTGCTCTATCAGGCGGTGAGCGAGGTCCGCGTCGGCGGCGTGCTCGTTGATTCCCTGCGCACGCCCTTCGGGGTCCGCACCATCGAGTTCACGAAGGACCGGGGGTTTTTCCTCAACGGCGAGCACGTGCAGATCAAGGGAGTTTGCGACCACCACGACCTCGGCTGCCTGGGGGCCGCCGTGTACCGCCGGGCGATCCAGCGGCAGATCGAGGTGTTGAAGAGCTTCGGCTGCAACGCGATCCGCACGAGCCACAACCCGCCCGCGCCCGAGTTGCTCGAACTCTGCGACCAGATGGGGATGCTCGTGATGGACGAGGCCTTCGACGAGTGGAAGGAGAACCATTACAAGTATGGGTACGCCACCTACTTCGACGCCTGGAGCGAACCGGACCTGGTGAGCATGTTGGACCGCGACCGCAACCATCCGAGCATCATTCTCTACAGCATCGGCAACGAGATCGCCGAAGGCCGCGCGGGCAAACCCGAGGCCGGTCCCACCGCCGCCCGCCTCGTGGCCATCTGCCACCGCGAGGACCCCACGCGGCCCGTCACCTCGGCCTGCCCCGGCCCCCAGGCCGATTGGGACAGCGGGCTGGCCAAGGCGCTCGACGTTTTCGGTCTCAACTACAACCTTGGCTGGTACGGGAGAAACAACCCGGCTCCCAAAGCGACGCCCCGGCCGGACGACCCCGGCTACCACGGGCAGCTTCCGATGGTCGGCAGCGAGACGAGTTCGCAGGTGGATTCCCGCGGGGAATACGGTTTGAAGCTCGACGACGCGGGCAACGTGCAGATCGTCTCCAGGGCCAACAACCAGGTCTCCAGCTACGACTACTGGCGTCCCGGCTGGGGTTGCTCCGCCGAGACGGACCTCCTCGCGTTCAAAGAGAACCCGTGGATGGCGGGCGAGTTCGTGTGGACCGGCTTCGACTACCTCGGCGAGCCCAACCCTTACAACTGGCCCTCGCGCAGTTCGTACTTCGGCATCGTCGATCTGGCGGGTTTTCCGAAGGATCGTTACTACCTCTACAAAAGCGCCTGGAGCGCGGAGCCGGTCGTGCACATCCTGCCGATGTGTTGGAACTGGCCGGGCTTCGAGGGAAAGGCGATCCCGGTGCGCGTCTTCACGAACGCCGACGCGGTTGAATTGTTCCTCAACGGCAAGTCGCTGGGTTCCAAAAAATTCCCGGCGGAAAGCGCGGAGCAAACCATCGAAAAATCGAACAAGGATAAAACCGTCTCCGTGACGAAGGAGCCGGGAATGCACCTGGAGTGGGCCGTGCCCTACGCGCCGGGCGAGCTGAAGGCGGTGGCTACCAAGGACGGCAAGGTCGTCAAGACCGACGTGGTCCGCACGGCGGGAGCGCCGGCCACCCTCCGGCTGAGCGCCGACCGGACCCGCCTCGCCGCCGATGGCCAGGATTTATCCTTCGTGAAAGTCGAGGTGCTTGACCGGGACGGCAACCTCTGCCCGAACGCCGACAACGAAATCCATTTCGACGTGACCGGAAACGCTCTGGCCATCGCCGGGTTGGACAACGGAGACGCCACCAATCATGAGTCATTTCAGGGTCGGGACCATCAGGCGTACCACGGCCTGGCGCTGACGGTCCTGAAATCGAATGACAACGTGACCGGCGACTCGAAGCTCACCGCGAGCGGCGCGGGGCTGACCCCGGCCAGCATCCTCCTCTCCGTCACGGCGGTGAAGTGACCCGCGCAGCGCGCCGCAGAGCCGGACGGTTCAAGGCGCCGTGTCGAAGGTCCATTCGCCCGAGCCGACGTGATGCCCGGCCGGACCGGTCACTTCGCCCGGAAGTTCAATCGTCGCCGTGGTGTTCGGCGGGATGACGATGCGGTAATGCACACCGCGTGTGTCGCGTTTCCACTCGCCGACGATCCGGCCCCGGATCGAGTCGTAGCCCGCTTTTACCTCCGTTAAATCCCCGACCACCGCCGGGCGGACAATGATCTTCTGGAAACCCGGTCCCGCCGGATCGCACCGGATGCCGGCCAGGCCGCTGAACAGCCACTCGTTGAGTTGGCCGAACATGAAGTGGTCCTGCGACGAACCACCGTTCCAGCCTTCCGTGAGACTGGTCTTGCCCTGGGCCACCTGGAGGCCGTAGCCGGAGGTCTGCGAGGCGTACGCGGCGTAGAGCAGGTCCGAGCGCCCGGCGTCGGCCAGCGCGTCGAGCAGGAACCCCAGGCACACCTCGCCCACCGTGGTTTGCTTGGCCTGGAAGTCCTGCACCAGATTTGCCAGGACCGCCGGTCGCGCGGCGGGTTCGACCATGCCCAAGGCCAGCGGCACGGCGTTGGAAGCCTGCGAGCCGGTGGCGTAGGTGTGCGCGGACGCGTTGAAAAACCTGGCGTTGAAGGAGGCGAGGATCTCCGTGGCGAGTTGCCGGTCGGCGGCGGCCTCTTCCGGCTTGCCGAGCAGGGCGGCGATCTGGCCCAACGTGCGGGCGTCCTCGTAATAGAACGCGGTGGCCGTCAGCGCGATGGGGGTCAACTTGGCCGGGCCGAATCCGGCGTTGTCGTACCAGTCGCCCAGGCCGAAGTCGAGGAGGTTCCCCTTGGCGGACGCCTTGAGGAAGCCGAGGTACGTGGTCATCGTGCCGTAGGCGCGGCGCAGCAGGTCGAGGTCGCCGTCGAAGGCGTACTGCTGCCAAGGGACGAGGATGCAGGCGCTGCCCCACTCCGGGGGATTGACGAAGTGGTTGTTGTCCGGGTGGCGGAGGTAATCCGGGCAGGTCGAGGGCACCATGCCGTTGGCGCGCTGCGAATCGCCCATGTCGGCGACCATCTTCGTCATCAACACCGGCAGATCGAAGTTGTAGCGCAGCGCCGGGCCGTTGAGGTGGTCCTCCTCCAGCCAGCCGAGCTTCTCGCGCGTGGGACAATCCGTCATCACGCTGACCATGTTGTTGAGCTGCGCCCAGCGGATGAGAGAGTAAATTTTGTTGTAGAGGTCGCTGGAGCAGGAAAACCGGCCCGCAGCAGGGGCATCGGCGTGGATGACTTGGCCCCGGATCGAGGCGCAGACCGGCAGTTCCTGGCCGCCCGGCGGCGGGTGGAGTTCCACCTTCAGATACCGGCCGCCGCGGTAGAAGAAGTGCGAGGAGTAACTTTCCTCCCCCTGGCCGCGTAGGGTGTAGGTCCAGTACGAACCGCCCCGGCACATCGTGTCGTCGATGTCGCCGTTTGGCTTGACCAATTCGGACGGCGTGACCTTGATCGAGGCCCCGGCCGGTCCCCTGATCCCGTCCAGCGCGAGCATGAGGGAGGCGTTTTGCCCCAGGTCGTAGACGGCGACGCCGGGGGGCAGAGGTTTGGCTCTGGCATCAGTCGGACGGGATTCCGGCAGCGGCGCGAGGGTCTCGAAGGCGCGGATCGGCAAACCGGCGGCGGAAAGGCCCCGGAGCGTACCGCCGGGACCGGCGGTAATGGCGGGCGCATCCCAGTGGGCGTCGGCGAAGCCGGGTTGGTCCCAGCCGTCCTGCACCAGCCGGGCATCGTAATCCTCGCCGCCGTAAATCGAGGAAAACGTGATCGGCCCCGAAGCAGCCTTCCAGCGGCCGTCGGTGACGACCGTTTCCACGGACCCGTCCTGGTACTCCAGCCGGAGCAGCGCCACCGCCTGAAGCTGGCCGAAGGAAAGGGTGATCTTCGAGTAGCGCCCGCCGTGGACGTTGAAAAACCCGTTTCCCAGGAACAACCCGGCGGCGTTTGGCCCGGCCCGGAGGGCGGCGGTGACATCGTACGTGTCGTACAGGCAGGTCTTGTCGTACTGGGTCCAGCCGGGGGTCAGGAGATCGGTGCCGACCTTGCGGCCGTTAAAGGTCAATTCGTACTGGCCCAGCCCGCACACCTGCACGAGCGCCCGCCGGAGGTTCGGCCTGACCGTGAACTCCCGGCGCAGCAGCACCGTTTCGTAGGAAGGCTTCGGGGCTTTCAGGTCGGCGGGCTGGTTCGCGTCGGGGGCACCGATCCACCGTGCGCCCAGCCAGTCGGCGGCGCTCAACACGCCCATGGTCCATTGCCCCGCCGCGCTCCAGGCCGATGGCGCGCCGGCCTGGTCCCACACCCTCACCTTCCACCAGACCGCCTGATGCGAGACGAGCGGCCGACCCGCGTAGGGCACCTGGACCGTCCGGTCGGAGACCACCTTGCCGGAATCCCACAGGTCGCCGCGGTCCGCAGCCAGCAGGGCGGGCGAGGAAGCCGCGACCACCTCGTAGGCGCTCTGGGTCAGGCCGTGCGCCGCCGGATCGACGGGTTGCAGCAGCCAGTCGAACCTCGGGGCTGGGGTGTCGATCCCCAGTGGATCGACGCGATATTCGCAACGCACCCGCGCGAGTGCCAGGCTGCCCGCGCCGCGCGCCACGGGGACCGAGAGCGCGCCGGACCACAAGCCGGCCGCGAGGCAGAGGCCGACGAACCGGTGGGGATGGAACAGGGAGGCGGGGAGGAGCCGGGGTATCACTTGAGCAGGATCACGGCGTCGCGGTCACCCAGGGTGAGGCTGATTTTCTCACCGGCGGCAGCCTCATGGACGTAAAGCTGCGCGGGCACCAACTGGAGGGCGTTGTCGCGCCACACCGTCGCGGCGGAAGGCACCTCGCGGAACGACGTGCCCGCAAACGCCGGCGGGGCTTCCAGCTTCGTCGCCATCACGTAGACCTTCGCGGGCCGCGTCGTGGTAAAGGAGACGGTGGTGGCCTGGTTCGGTCCCGGCGCGGCGGGCGGTTTGCTGCGGGAAGTTGGCGCGGGAACAGGGTCCGGTTTCGTCACGCGTCGCAACGCGATCCACGAGGCATTTTCCAACTCGGGCGGGAGCGTGTTCCAGGAGTTGTCGGCCGTGGAATCGAGGTCGTAGTAGATTGGCCATTGCGCCTGGACAGGCATGTCCATGAAGCGGGCGGGATTGTCGGGGTTGCTGCTCGCCAGGTCGCGGATGGGCAGGGGGCCGGGTTTATATTCGGGCAGGCCATCCTTGCCGTAGAAATAGATCGTGGCTGTGTCGCTGTGGCCCCGGTCGTCGGTGGCGGTGACCACGTTTTTGCCGGTGTGCAGCGGCACGGGCCAGTAGAAAACGTTATCGACCTTTTCGGGCGTGTAGGCGCGGGGCGTCGGCTCCGGGGGAGGGGTTTCGCCGGGCTTGGGTTTTCTCTTGTCGACGTGCGACGACCACGGGCCGCTGGGGATCGTGTACTGGCCGTTCGCCAGCGTGGACACCTTCTGGCCGTTGAGGGTCAGCGTGAGGTTGGCCGCGTTGCTGTAAACCTTGATGCCGTTGTCCGCCGCGCCCTGCCGCAGGAAATAACGCTTGGAAGTGATGTGCACGGTCGGCTCGTTCGGACGCAGGAAGGTGCGGTACAGATAATAAACATCCTTTTTGTCACCCGCGTAGGTGATGAGCCCCTTCGTGTTGAGGCCCACCGGCGCCTTGTACTTGCCGTCGCTGAACTCGCGCAGGCACCACACGCAGAACATGCCGAGGTGATCGTTGTCGCCGCGGAAAACCCGCTGGAAATTGTATTCGGAGACGATCTGCTGGTACTCCTCCGGCTCGTACTTGTTCACCTTCCAGTCGCAGTTCGCGTAGTCGCAGTGCGTGGTCACGCTTCCGCCGCCGCCGACTTCCGAGATGAATCCCCCGGGCTTGAAGCGCGTCAGGTCCGCCCCGTACCAGCCATAGTAGCAATGCTGGGTGTGGAAGTCCGCGAGGTCCGACTTCTGGTTGGCCACGACCACGGGCCGGGTGGCATCCAATGACTTGGCGATGGGCACGCACTGATCCGCCACGGCCGCGTTGGATTCGTTGCCCATGCTCCAGACGACGATGGACGGGTGGTTGTAATTCTGTTTCACCATCTCCGTGACGATCTGCGCGGCCGTGGGGCCGACGATATCCTTGCTGTTGCTGTGGCCGTCTTCCGCCCAGGCGAGGATGCCGTGCTGGTCAGCGAGGTCGTACTCCAGGGCCGCGTGCGGGTAATGCGGCAGGCGCAGGAAATTCATTCCCAAGTCCAGCATGTCGTCGAAATTAGCCTTGAAGTCCGCCGGGGAAACGGCCGATGCCTTGGTCTCGGTCTCCTGGTGCAGGTTGGCTCCGTAAAGGATCGTCCGCTTCCCGTTGACGCTGACCGTGCCGCCCTTCCAATCCCAGTCCAGCCAGCGGAACCCGGTGGGCTGCGTGATGGCATCGACCGGCTGGCCGTTGATGTAAACCGTCGTCTCCACGTGGTAGACATTTCCCTGCAAGGGACCCCAGAGGCGGGGCTGGAGGATGTCCGTGTTGAGTTCCACGGTGGCGCGCCCGTTGGCGGCGACCTGGGCGGGAGCGGTCAGAGTGCGGACCTCTTTGCCGTCGGGATCGAGGACCCGTGCGCGCACCTCCGCCGTGGCCCCGGCGGCGGAAGCGTTCCGCAACAGCGCGCGGATATTCAGGCTGGCGGATTGCGCGGAGACCTTCGTGGGCGTCAGATACACGCCGGGCGCGGCGAAGTCGGTCGGGTCGATGTGGACGGGGGCCGTCGTCACGAGGGAAACGTTGCGGTACAGGCCACCCCAGACCTTGTAGAGTCCCGTCTGGCTGATGGGCAGACAGTCCAGGGTGTTCTCCGGGC
>CAZZYS010000079.1:0-15349 GCA_964658285.1 uncultured Verrucomicrobiota bacterium | reverse complement strand
CCAGCCGCGCGCCGACATCCGCCTTGTCGGGCGGGTGGATGTTGCTGGCGGTGCCGATGTCCACGATCACCGCCATGCCGGTGTGCGGCAGCGAGAGAGTCTTGAGCTGCGCTTCGCGCAGCCGGGGCCAATCGCTTTCAGCCCCGCGTTCGAAGTTTGCCAGCTGAACGAACAGAAAGGGGAAATCCCCCTGTTTCCAGAGGGAACGCCAGCCGCTGATCATCGTCGGGAACAGCGTCTCGTATTCGGCCACCGTCGTGCTTCTGGTGTTGTTCTCACCCTGATACCAGATGACGCCTTTGATGGCGTAGGGAATCAAGGGAGCGATCATCCCGTTGAAGAGCAAGGTCGGGTCGCCCCGTTTGCCGACGACGCCGGCCGGTGGCGGCACGGGCGGTTTTGGCGGCTGGGGCGGCGGCTGTCCGGCGGCCTTCGCGCTTGCGGTGTCCGCCGCGAAGGTTTTGAGCGCTTCCTGGTAAGAGGCATCGGCCTTCGTCGCGTCGTTCCATTTCTTCATCGCCGCGTCGTAGGCGTCCGATTGCGCGCGGTAACCGGAATCGCCGTCGGGATACTTCGCGGCGATTTTACCCAGGTCATCGGCGTAGTGCCGGAGGATCGGTGACGCCCGCAGCGAGGCCAGATCGGTCCATTCCTGCGCGCCGGTGCCGCCCACGGATGACTCGATCAGGCCAATCGGCCGCTTGAGCACGGCACGGAGATCCTTGCCGAAAAAGTAACCGACCGCCGAGAAGCCCGCGGCAGTCTTCGGCGAGCAAACCTCCCACGATGCCTTCACGTTGTCGCGCGGGCCGATGGCTAGCTGGTGCGGAACGTGGAAGAGCCGGATCTGGTCGTCGGTCGCCGCCGCCACATCGTCGCGGCCGAGGCCGTATTCCATGTTCGACTGGCCCGAGCAAAGCCAGACCTCGCCGACGAGCACGTCGTTGATCGTCAGCGTGTTGGCACCCGCCACCACGAGGGTGCCCGGCGGGGTGCCACCGGCGACGGCGGGGAGGTCCACCCGCCACTTGCCGTTGGCGCCGGCGACGGTTTCGACTTTCTTGGCCCCGAAGGAAACCGTGATTTTTTCGCCAGGTTTCGCCGAGCCCCAGACCGGCAGCGTCGTCCCCTGCTGCAGGACCATGTGGTCGCCGAAGATCGCCGGGAGCGCGACCTCCGCGCGGGTCGTGAATGGACCCAGCAGGAGGAGGCTGGCCAGCAGGTTTCCGAAGGTCGGGGAGAAGCGGGGTTTTATCATAGGGGAAGTTTGGCTTGGATACACTTCACCGCTGGAACGGAACGCGTTTCTCGTTCACACCCGCTGATTGCGGGTCCAGGTTCCGGCGATAGGCTTTGGGAGTCACGTCGGTGACGCGCTGAAAGGCGCGGATGAAATGGAACCGGCTGCTGAACCCGCTCTCCACACCGACCGTTTCGATTTTGAGCTTCCGGTTCGCCAGCAATTTCTTGGAGTGTTCCACCCGCAGTTGGGTCAGCTCATCGAGCAGGCTATGCCCGAGATGTTTCTGAAAGTTCGCCTGCACCTTGCGCAGCGAGACTCCCAGGTTCAGCGCGATCTGCTGCAAGCCGTGCGGTTCGAGGTAGTGGTCCCGTAGAAAGCGCAAAAAGCGCGCGCTGTCCACGTCGTCCAGCGCAATCGCGTCGGTCGAGCGGCGGACGGTGACTCCCTTGGGCGAGATGACCACCGGGTCCGGCGGCACGGGCTCGCCGTCCATCAGGCGCGCCAGAAGGGTGGCGGCTTCGTAGCCCTGCTGTTCGTAGTTGCAGTTCACGCTGCTCAGCGGGACCGGGGCGAGTTCGCAGACCACTTCCGTGTCGTTGACGCCCAGCACCGCGTATTCCTCCGGCACGCGCCAGCCCGCGTCCGTCAGTGCCAGCGTCACGTTGATCGCATTCAGGTCGTTGCTCGCCATCAGTCCCATCGGCCGCGGCAGATCAGCCACCTGGGCCACGAGATTGGCAAAGCTCAGGTTGTGAAAATGCGCGCCGGCCGCGCCGACGGTTTCCGCGAACGCAACCCGTCGCGGCGCTTCCATCGCGTTCTCCTCGAACGTGACGAAGCCGAGATGCTTGAACCCGAGCGAGAGCAGGTGTTCGGCGCCGACCTTGCCTACCTGCGCGTTGGAAATCATCACCCGGCCCGCGCCGGGAAACAGGGGGGTGCCCTGGGTTTCCACGACGGGGCAGGAGGTTTTGTGCAGGAACCCGAGGAGGTCCATGTCGGGCTGACCCATGCCCGCGTAAGCGATGATCCCGTCCCCGCTCCACGGCGCGGGCGGCAGCCGGCTGTGCCAGCGCATGGAGCTATCCAGCACCCAGCGATGCTCCGCCGCGTACCGGCCTACCCCCCAGAGTACCCGCTCTTCCCACCAGGATTGGACGAGCAGTACATGGCGGTGAATGGCCGACAAACCTCTCGGCCGCGCAAAAGATCTCTCGGGGGTCATGTTCGGGGGGGAACAGCTAACACCCCATCTTCGCGCAAAAAGTCACTTTTCCAACACAAAATGACGTTTTCGCAACGATGCTGAAATTTTCGCAACAACGCTTCCGGTCCGCGCAAGATTGAGAAACCTGCGGCGACCACGTTTCTATGAGCCTGGTTCGGCCTGCGAAGTTCGTGGCGGGGGCGCACGCTCCTACGCCGGCCGGGTGGGGTTCAGAAACCCGTCCACGCCGATCTCCTCGCCCTGTTTGAACACGAGGACCACCTTGGCCGCTCCATACCGCAGACGGCACGTTGCCGCCCTGTCCGCCACGATCTTGGCTGCCGTCAGGCGGTGGTCTTCCCACGCGCAGTCCACGGTGTAGCCACCCCTCGCGCGCAGGCCGGCGAACGCCCCCTGCGGCCACGCCCCCGGCAAAGCTGGCAGCAGCTCGATGTCGTCGGTCTCTGAATGCAGCAGCATCTCGATGATGCCCGACGCCGCGCCGAGATTCCCGTCGATCTGAAAAGGCGGGCAACTGTCGAAAAGATTCGGATAACTGCGCTCCGGCGAAAGCAGCAGCGCGAGGCACCGGTGCGCGCGGTCGCCGTCGCTGAGCCGCGACCACAGGTTGATCTTCCACGCCAGGCTCCAGCCGGTGGCCAGGTCGCCGCGCAGGTCGAGCGTGCGCCGGGCCGCCTCGGCAAACTCTGGCGTCGCGCGGGTGGAGATTTGTTCGCCGGGAAACACCCCGTAGAGATGCGAGACGTGGCGATGCGTCAGCTCCCCGTCCGCGAAATCGATGGGCCACTCCTCCAACTGGCCTCTCGACCCGACGGCGTAGGGCCGCAGACGCGCGAGGCTGGCGCGGAGTTCGTCCCGCAAAGTCTCGTCCACGTCCAACACCTCCGCCGCGCGGATGCAGTTGGTGAACAACTCCCGGGTCAACGCAATGTCCATCGTGGGCCCCGGGATGAGCGAGGCACTTTCCTGGAGGCCTGCCGCGTTCGTGTAAAGGAACCGGCTTTCGGGCGAACTCCCAATCGGCGTCGTGAGCCCATCCGGCGGGTCCTCCACCAGCCAGGCCCGCACGAACTCCGCGGCCCCCCGCATGAGTGGGTAAGCCTCTGCCCGGAGAAACGTTTCGTCCCCGGTGTATTCGTAGTGCGTCCACAGGTGCTGGCAAAGCCACGGGCCGGCCATGTTCCAGAACGCCGGACCCGCGTCGCCGTCGATGGGCTGCGCGTCCCGCCAGATCGTCGTGTTATGGTGCGCGACCCAGCCTGGCAACCCATACATGTCACGGGCGACCTTGCGGCCGTTCACCGCCAGTTCGCCGATCAATTTCAGCAGCGGCTCATGGCACTCGCTCAGGTTGGAGACCTCGGCCGGCCAGTAGTTCATCTCCAGGTTGATGTTCAACGTGTACGCCCCCGCCCAGGGCGGCACGACGTGCGGGTTCCACATGCCTTGCAGGTTCAACGGCTGCCCTCCCGCCCGCGACCCGGCGATGAGCAGGTAACGACCGAACTGGTAGTACAGCGCCGCCAGGGCCTCGTCGCCGCCCTCGGCGTAACGACGGATACGTTCCGGGGTCGGGAGCGCGCTTTGCGCGGTCGGTGGGCCGAGGTTCAGACTTACCCGATCAAAGAGCGAGCGGTAGTCGCTCACGTGCTCGTCGCGTAATTGAACGAACGACTTTTTCGCTGCCCGTTCCAGGGTGGTTTGCACCTCCAGCGACTCGTCCTTGCCGGCGCGGCTGGGGCTTTTGTCGAATCCGTTGAAGCTGGAACCGCTGGTCAGGATCAGGACGGCTTCGCTGGCGTGCCGGATCGTGAGCGAGCCATTCTCCACGGTGCATTCCCCGTCGGTGCTTTGCGCCAGCAACCGCGCGTGAAAGCGCATCCCGCGCCCGTCGATCTTGCTGCCGTAGAGCACCGGCGTGCCGCCCTTGACCAGTTGGCCGTCCCCGTCGAAGAGCATTTCCGGAAGCTCCGACTCCAGGAGGACCTCGGGTCTCAGGTTCCCGTGCTCATCGAACAGCTCGGGGTATTTCCACGTTTCTCCCTTGCCGCGCAAGCTCTTCGAGTCCCGGCGCAAGGCGAGGCCGGGAACCTGCCCGCTCATGCTCAGGCCCGCGCGTCCGGCCCAGGCTTGGGTAACCGCCGTCGGGTGCGGTGAACCCAGTCTGGCGGTGAAATTCAGCGCGCCCGTTTCCGAAGCCGTCAACCGGATGACCAGCGCCTGCGCGGGATGACTGGCGAAAACCTCCCGGGTGAAATTTACGTTCGCCTGCGTGTAGGCGACGCGCGCGACCGCGTCGGCGATGTCCAATTCCCGGGAATAGGATTGGGTTTCGCCGACGGCGGTAAAATTCAGGTGCAGGTCGCCGAGCGGTTCGTAACAGTTCTGCGCGCGTCCCAACCAGTGCTTGGTCACCCAACGATGGGTTTCCGAGTATCTACCCTCCCGCAGCCATTGTCTGACCTGCGCGAGATCAGCGGCGACGTTCAGCGGCAAGTCCCGGTCTCCCGGTTCGCCGGAATACAGCGTGTTATCGTTGAGTTGGAGTTGTTCGGCCTCCACCCCGCCAAAGACCATCGCGCCCAGACGGCCGTTGCCCACCGGCAGCGCTTCATTCCAATCCGCCGCCGGTTTGTCGAACCAGATCAAGCATGGCTCCGGGGATACAATTCCGGCCGATAAAGACGGCTCGGTCATGGGAGGTGCGCGGAGGCAGGCTTCGTCAACAAGGCGGGACGTTCCCGGAGGACTTTGAGGATCATTTCCCCGTACAGGTTGTTGACCCAGGCGAACCAATGGCGGGTGTATTGCGTCGGATCGTTCATGTAGAAGGATTCGTGCAGGAAGCCCGTGCCCGCCGAGGAAGTCTTGAGCATGGCGAGGCACTTCGTGATCTCGGCGTCGTCGGTGCTGGTCAACGCGCGGGAAACGATCCCCAACGGCCAGACCCAATCCTTGGCCTTGTTGTGCCCGGCGCCGTGCGGGCTGCCCGTGCCTTCCGCGGCCGTGCCCTCGTTCCAGAACGGATCGTCCGGGCTGAAGGCAAACGCCCGCGAAGCCAGCACGAGGGGATCGCCCGCCAGGGACGGGGTAAAGTATGGAATGGAAACCAGGCCCGGCAAACCGGCGTCTTCCATGAGCAGGGTGTGGCCCAGCCCATCGCATTCGTAAGCGTACATCTTGCCGTGTTTGGGATCGTTCACGATGCCGTCGCTCTGGATACCCCGTTGCACCTCCGCCGCCAGGGCGCGGCACTCCGCGCCCAACCCGTCGCCGGGTTTCATGGCGTCACTCATCTCGGCGAGTTGCCCCAGGGCCGTCACGGCAAAGAGGTTGTCCGGGATGTTGAAAAGGTACTGGCAGGGATCGTCGGAAGCGCGGAAGCAGGTGCAGATCATGCCCGTCGGTTTGATGGGCGGTCCCCAGCCCGCGTTGGCCAGCCGGCCTTCAAAGCGGTAGGGGCCGTTGCCCGTTTTCCGCTGCTGCTCGCGCATGGTCGTTTCGGCCAGGCGCATGGCCTTCCACCAGTCGTCGTCGAACGTGGCGCGGTCGCCGGTGACCTTCCAGTATTCGTAGCTCAAGCGGATGCAATAACAAAGGGAGTCGAGTTCCCAGTCCCGTTGGAAGACGCCGGGCCGCATGTCCGTGCGGTCCCGGGCGTGCGGGCTGGGTTTGCTCGCATCCTGCATGAAAGCATTGGCGTACGGATCGAGCAAAATGCACGCTGCCTGGTGGTGAATCAGCCCGGCAACCATCTGCGCCAGCGGCGAGTCCTGCTTGCAAAGCGGGAGGTAACCTTGCACCTGGGCGGCGGAATCCCGCAGCCACATGGCGTTGATGTCGCCCGTGATGATGTACGTGTCCGGTCGTCCGCCCGCCGTGGTAAAATTGACCGTCGTGTCCAGCGTGTTGGGATAACAAGCCTGGAACATCCAGGCCATCTCCGGGTCGGCGATCAAGCCGGTGACGCGGACGATTTCTTTTTCGACGGCGGCGCTGGTGAACTTGCGCCTTTCCACAGGCGGACGCGTGGGTTTCCTCGGAACGCCCGGCGGCGTCTGGGCCGTGCAGACCGACGTGAGGAACGTCCCCAGCGCGGTCAACAACAACGCCCCGGATTTGATCTTGGCTTGCAAAGGATAGTCGCTACCTGGGTTCGTTCCACGCATGAAAAGAGTTGGCCGGGTCACTTCGGCTCGATAATGTGCGGAGGCAAATCCACCGGAAGCAGCGGGCTGGCACCGGTGGGTTGCAGGCTCTTGGTCTTGTCGTGGTAACGCAGCACGGCCGTTTGGCACTGGCCCGATTCATAATCGTAGGTATGGCCATCGTCGGAATAGATCGTCGCCTCGCCATCGGCTCCGGGGTAGACGCGAAGCTCCGCGATTTTCTGCGGCTGCGTGGTGTTCTCGATGTCCTGGCCGAGCGGGAGAATCGAGCCCGCCCGCACGAAAAGGGGCAGTTGGTCGATGGGAGCGTCCGCCTTGATGCTCTGCCCGCCGGTGTAACGCCGGTTCGTCCAGAAATCGTACCAGTCCGTGCCCGCCGGCAAGTAAACCGTGCGCGAGGTCGTGTCCTGCGAAGTCACTGGCGCGACGAGGAACGCCGGCCCGAACATGTACTCGTCATTCAGGTCGGAGACCTTCGGGTCCGACGGGAAATCCATGAAGAGCGCCCGCATGAAGGGCGCGCCCGTCTGCTCCGCCTTGCGGGCCTGCGCATAGATGTAGGGCAGGAGTTGATACCGGAGCTTCAAGTACTTGACCAGGATCGGTTCGGCCTCCTTTCCGTAGGACCACACCTCGTTATGCTTGCGCGAGCCGTGCAGGCGGAACGTGGGGCAGAAGACGCTGTATTGGTACCAGCGCACGAAGAGTTCCGGGTAATCATCGTCCTTCCCGACCGTGTCGCGGGCGTCGTTCGGATCGAGGAGGACGTGCGCCGGGTGGCTTTCCTTCGGCAGCCCTTGCCAGCCGGCCGTATCGGAAGACCAGTAGGGCAGGCCGCTCGCGCAGACGTTCAGGCCGGTCGGGATTTGCTCGCGCAACGCCTGCCAGGTGGGCTGGATGTCGGAGGACCAGAAGGTGGTGCCATTGCGCTGCGCGCCGATGTAAGCGTCACGAGCCAGGATGAGCACGCGTTCGTTGCTGACGCTCCTCAATCCATCGTAGAGGGAAGAGGTGTGGAGCAGTGGATAGATGTTGTAGACGAACGCACACGGCCCCAGGTGGCAAAACATGTTGTGCCATTCGATGTCCGGCTCCGTCTCGTCCATCCAGAAGTAGTCGAACCCGTCCGCGCGGTAGCCATCCCGGACCTTTTCCCAGAGCCACACGCGCGCCGCCGGATTGGTGGAATCGATGGTGGCATCCCGGTGCATCCCGTCGTTCCGATTGGCCGCCACGCTGCCGTCGGCGTTGGTGAGCACCAGCTTCTTGCCGATGATCTCTTCAATGTTTAAAGAGCCCGTGGCAAATCCCGGCCACACGGTGACCATCGTATGGTAGCCCATGCCGTGGAGTTGCGCGTTCATGGCCTTCGGGTCCGGCCAGGCTTTGGGGTCAAGCGCGAGATCGCCGAGTTTGTTCCAATGATAATAATCCACGACAAGAATGTCGCAGGGATCATGACGATCCCGATAACCCTGCGCGACTTCCGCTAATTCCTGCTGGCTGGCATAGCGCGCCTTCGACTGGATCAGGCCGAAAGCGGCTTTCGGCGGCAAAGGCGTGGTGCCGCTGAGCGCGCGATACTGGGTGTAGAGACCGTCGGCGTTGTCAGCCACGATGAGGTAAAAGGCGATGGCGCGGCCCGCCTCGGAGTTCCAGTGGACCTTGCCGTTGACCGCGATGTCCGCCCCGGTGCGCGCCGGGTTGTCCCAGAGGATGGCGTAGTGGCGCGAGGAGACCAGGAAAGGAACACCGACGGTCTGCCGGTGCGCGCCCGGGCCGTTGTAGTCGTGCCACACGCGCAGCTTGAGGCCGCGCAGGTCCACTGGCGTATTCTGGTGCTGGCCGAGGCCGAAGTAATGCTCGTCGGCCTCCGCGCTGAAGTCGGCGTCCACGCGCAAGGTCGGCTGGCCGCTGAGGGTGGTCGGTGTCAGCTTGCCTCCGAGATATTGAACAATTGGCTTTCCGTCCGGGCGCGTCGCCGTGAATGTGCCGTCGGCCTTGTTCACCTTCAGGACCATCGCGCTGGACTTCAGCGTGTCGCCGGCGACGGTCCAGGCCGTTTCGCCCGAGGGCGAGGCAATCGTGCCCCAGCCGCTCGGGATCAGTGTGTCATCCGACCCGGTCGTGTACGTGACACGCACGACGTTCGGACCGTAGGGAACGAAGGCCAGATGCCCTCCCGCCGTGGGAAAAACCCACCGCTGGGTTGCCGCAGGCGGCTTGACCTTGTCTTCCGGCATCGAGCCGTCGTAAGCCATCTGCGCCGGGGCGACCCCGCTCCGGGCAACCATTGCAACGAACAAAACCAGGAAGGTAACCGGATTGATTTTCATGGAACGCGGGGGAAAGCGGGCAACACCGTGGCGTGCGGATGAGCGGGAGTCCTCGTCGGATCAAGGCACCGCTTTGAGCAAGGTCGAAATATCCTCGATCTCCGCCAGGCCGATGGTTTTATCCGCCGCACCGTAGTAGAAGCGCCAGAGTCCTTTGAAGTGGGCCGCGCCTTCGGTGAACGTGAAAACGTGGCGGCCATCGATCTCGTATTTGAACTGCGGCTCAATGAACGGCGCTTCGCAACGCTTCACGATCTTTGCGGGATCGGTCTTGGAAAATAACACCCACCCTGTCTTGTGGACGTGGGCAGGGTCCCAGCCGTTATAAATCAAGAGGATTCCTTCCGGGAGGAGAATCGGTGTCGGGCCGGGTTCGACGCCGAGACTATCGAAGTGATCCGGGCGCGGCGTGAAGAGGGCATGATCCAAAGGCTGGGTCCAGTGCAGTAAGTCGTCGGAAACAGCCATGCCGAGCGAAGTGTGCCAGGCCTGGGTCTGGCCCGCGAAATACATCACGTATTTGCCGTCGATTTTCTCCGGGACGATGACGCCCGCCTTGACCTGCCCCTTGTTCCATCCCACGGGATCGAGGACAGCACCCTTCTTATCCCAGTGGATGAGATCGGTGGAGGTGGCGAGGCACTGCGCGTCATAGTCTCCACCCGTGTTTCCCACGTAAGTCATGTAGTAGGTTTCGCCGAAGCGAACCAGACGCGGGTCCTCGCAACCGTTTTTATCGAAAGGAGTGTCGGGCACCATCACAGGATTGGAGGTGTAAGGCACGAAGGTCCGCCCATCATCGCTGAAGGCCAACTGAAAGCGGGACCCGACCGGACCGGCGGCATTTCGGCGGTAGATCATGGCCAACCGGTCGCCGGTCTCGATGACCGTCGGATTGAAAATGAGGTCCTCCCCCAGCGCCTTGTCGGGCGACAGGATGGGCTCGGAGTACCGCGTGACGCCGTTCGGCTGCTTGATTTGCAGCTTCGTGAAATCCTGGGCACTTGCCATCGAACAAACACCGAGGGCGCAGACCAAGATACCGAAATGAAAAGGAAGTTTGGCGACTATTGATTTCATTTAGGGCCTCTTCAGAAAGGGTGTGAGAACATCTTCTGGACAGGTCGTTGCGACCGGTCGTCTTGTAAGGTAGGGATGGCTCTCCGAGCCACTCCCTATTTTGGTTTGGATAGCCATCGTGCGCACGGAACGCCTCGCTGGAAACATTTGGGACGGCTCGGAGAGCCATCAGGACCTTGGCGACGACCGCCTGCGGCGGGGGCCATGCGCGTCCGCTTCGGTTCACAAATCATTTCGCTTCGCCTTGCACGATGTTCCAGCCTTCCAAGCCGACTTTCATGCTCGCCCGGCCGTCCTTTTCGGCGCAGGTGATCGTGACCACGCGTTGCTCACCCGGCAGGAGTGATACATAGTTGTCGCTGTAGTAGACCGGCAAAATCCGCGCGCCCGTCGCGTGGTCGCGCAACACGAGATGCGTCATCAACGCAACGTCCCGGGACGGATTTGCCAGCGAGACCGTGGTCACGATCTCCCCGGCGCGATGCTCGGTGACCGTCGAAGCGTCGAGCTTGACGGCAGCGATCTGGTTGAGCGCCAGCAGGTCCTCGGGCTTCCCTCCCCGCCAGTAAAAATTCTCCGAGAGCAATTTCCCTTTGGCATCGCGCCATTCCAGCTCGAGGAAAACCACGGACGACGCCGGAGCGGCGGGCCATTCGATCTTCGCAGCGACGGTCGTGCTGCCGCCCGGCGCGTTGACGCTAACGGTGCGTTTCGCTAGTTCCTTCCCGTCGAGACCGTGAAACCGCATCGTGACCGTGGAACCGGACAGCGGCGCGGCCAGGTGGTTGACCACGGCGGCTTCGTCCGTGTCGAGGTTCCACTGGACGTGCAGCGGTTCGGCGGCCTTCTGGAAACCGTAGAACGCGGCGTGCGTGTCGTAGTCCGAGCTATAGATTTGCCACACGTTGCTGGGCCACGCGGGGTGGGTCATCCAGAGCATCAAACCCGTGGTCGGGTTCCACATCTTCGAGTTCCACGCTTCGAGCATCGTGCGGTGATGCGTGTAGTTCACCATCTGGATGCGGCGCACGAAATCCTCCAGCCCCGTCGCCTTGCCGTAGCACCGTTCCATGATCCCGACATACTCGCCGACCGGCCCGTGGGCCGCCGAGTGGAAGTCGTGGTAAGCCCAGGCGTCGTTGGTCGGCCAATACTGGGATGGGTCGAGCATCGCCTTCAACGCGTCGGCGGTTGCGACGGAATTGATGCCCAGCTCGGTGGTAAACCCTTGGGAATGATCCTTGAAGTACCAGACCGGGTCCTTGTAGGTCCAGGGTCCGCTGCCCATCAGGTGCGGACCGGAGTTGGAAGAAGGTTCGTAGGTGCGCGTGCCGTCGAGGTCGTGGAGTTGAGCCGAGAGAGGCTTGTCGATCCAGTCCGGCGGGTTGCCCTCGTTGCGTCCGCACCAGACGGCGATGCACGCGTGGTTGCGGTAACGCTTGATCGCGTCGGCGGAGTTCGCCAGCCAGCGTTCGGCGTCGGCGGGCGGGAAGTTGTACCCGTTGGTGGAAATCCAGAAATCGTTCCAGACGAGGATGCCGTATTTGTCCGCCAGCGCGAAAAAGTTTTCCTGCGTTTGCTGGCCGACCCAGTTGCGGATCATCGTCACATGCGCGTCGCGGTGCAGGCGGAAGTAAGGTTCTAGCCGTTCGGTCGAGGAACGCTTCATCGCGTCGTCGAGCCCCCAGTCGCCGCCCAGGACGAAAATGCGCTCGCCGTTGACCTTGACGACCAACGGCGTCTTGTTGGCGGTCTTGCCGCTGGCGGGTAGATAATCGTAGGACATCTGGCGCAACCCGACGCGCTGCGCCAGCCGGTCGGACTCCTGGCCCGAGGCGTCCAGCAGGCGCAGGGAAAGGTCGTGCAGCGTCGGTTCGCCGTAGCCGTTGGGCCACCAGAGTCGGGGGTTGCGCATCGCCAGCGCGGGCACGTTGGACGGGTCGGCGGTCAGGATTTTCGTTTCACCAGGCCCCAACACGGCGCGCAGGGTATATTTCACCTCGCCCAGCGCGCCTTCGAGGGTGACGGCCTGCTCCTTGGCGGTGAGGTTGCGCGCCTCGGCCTGGACGGTCACCTCGGCCACGGAGAGATCGGGAGATTTCGGCAGCGTGGTGACGACGCGCGGGTCCCCGAGCGCGACCGGCCCGGTGGCGCGCAGGACGACGGACTGCCAGATGCCGGTGTTGCGGTCGCGGATGGTGGGAATCCAGTCCCACCCTTCGCTGGGGAAGAAACTCGGCCCGTCCATCGTCCCCTCGGCTCCGTTCGGACCCGCGCCGGCCTTGACCGATTCCTCCTGGCCGATCCAGAAGTGCGGCGACGGCCAGACGCGCACGGCGAGCACGTTGGGCCCGTTGGCCGCCAGCGCGGGAGTGGCGTCAAACACCCCGCGGATGAACGCGCCGCTGACCGAGCCGAGTTCGCGGCCGTTGAGCCAGACGCGCGAATAATAATTGGTGCCGTTGAAGGTGAGATGCACCGTGCGGCCCTTCCACTGCTCCGGGGTGGGAAATTCGACGCGGTACCACCAGGTCTTTTTCGCCAGATCGGGGATGAGCAGGTTATTGAGGCCGTGCAGCGGATCGGGATAGACCCCCTGTTGGACCAGGGTCGTGAGCACGGTGCCAGGCACGGTCGCGTCGTACCAGGCGCGGGTGTCGAAGCCGGGCCGGGAAATCTCGACGGGCTTGGCCTCGACCGTGGCGGCGTCGGCCAGCTCCCAGCCACGGTCGAGCGTGAGTTGCCCATCGGGTGCCAGCCCCGGGACCGGGCGCGGGGAAAGCTTCGGCGTCCGGGTGGTCGTCACCGCGGGAACCGGCTTCGGAAAGCTGTCCGGGTTTTGCGGCCCGAAGTTGCGGGGTCCGCGGAACTCGGTCCAGCGGTTGACCGGCGTCGGTCCGTCGGGCGCGCGTTGGTAGGACAACGCGTCGAGGGCGGCGGGCGTGGCCTGCATCGACGCGGAGATTTCCGCGGCGGAGAGCGCCCGGTTTTGAATGTTGAAACCGGCCACCTTG
Organism: uncultured Verrucomicrobiota bacterium; assembly: GCA_964658285.1. Taxonomy (GTDB): domain Bacteria; phylum Verrucomicrobiota; class Verrucomicrobiia; order Chthoniobacterales; family SZAS-18; genus CAHJWO01. Next base: position 2,279 of record CAZZYS010000079.1, on the reverse strand, counting down.
CCGGCGAAACAGCCGCCGTTTTTCCAGGCGGGCGGCGGCGCGATCAACGGTTGCATCGCCGCCTCCGTGAGCGCCGTTTTTTCTCCCGCCACCGGCTTGCCGTTCACATAAAAGCTCAGGGTCGCGCCGTCGAAGGTGGCCGCGAGATGCTGCCACTGGTTGACCACGACCGGGGCGGTGCCCGGCGGCGGCGACACCCGGTCGGGCCCCTTCCTGTTGTCCATCTTCGGACTGTCCCGGTTGCCGATCCACACGAACCAGCCGCTGGCATCGGCGGCGAGGTAACGCTGCGCGCCGATATAATCGATCCCGTCGCCAAAACCCGCCACCAGCGTGGGGTCCGCCATCGCGGCGGTGGGCCGCACCCAGGCGGAAACCGTCCAGGCCTGCTTGGCACCGACGGGCGGAGCGCCGTCGAACCACTCGATCACACCGGGACCGCTCCCGTGCGCCTCGACGTTGATCGGTCCGAAGACCGTCGCGCCGCCCGCGGCGAGCACGCTGGATTGACAACCGAAGACACAGACGACAGCCAACAAGCCGAGGGGGAGGCCAAGCTTCATAGAAAGCCGACGATAAGGACGTTTGCCTGTATGTCTAAACATTTTGACAATCCCTCGGCTCCCGGCACAGTGGCGAAGTGCGCTTTGCCCCCACGCACGAAGTTCTCCGCTTTCCCCCCACGATCTAGAAAACGGTGCGCCGCCACCGGCGTTGTCGGCTGACCTGACATACTCGGGTGGACAGGTCTTGCCTTTACCGATGCATCACAGCGGACACAGCCGATCTCAACTTAACATCCAATCGCTGAACTCATTCCTATGAATCGTCACTTTCCGTTCAAGCAGATCAGTCCTTTTCTCCTCGGTGGTCTTCTCTTCGCGTGCGCTCCATTTTCGATCCAGGCCGCACCGGCCGGCGTCGAGTTGTGTTCGCCTAAAGCGGACGATCATTTCGAGGTGACCAAGCCCCTGCTGTTCTGGCGCGCCACCGACGGCGCGAAGAATTACGAAGTGTTCGTCGATGACGTGCGCGTCGGGCAGGTGGCCGCGACGGCCGGGCCCGTGCTGAATTTCGCGCTCACTGCCGCGCTGCCGGTCGGGGCGCACCATTGGTTGGTGCAGGCGAATCCCACCACGGGCGCGGCGGTCAAATCAAACGTTTCTTCGTTCACCATCGATCCGCCCACGCCCTGGCCCGCCTGGGCCATCGGACCTTTTCAACGATACGGCGGCAATCCCCTCCTCCGCCCGCAGGGCGACGGTTGGGAGTCGCGCAACGTTTACAATCCCGGCGTGCTCTTCGATCAGGGACACTTCCGGATGCTCTACCGTGGACAGGGCAAGCCCGTCACCTCGCGCGTCGGCTACGCCGAGAGCCCGGATGGCGTCACCTTCACGCGCAACCCCGAGCCCTTGATCGACGCCACCGAGCCGTTCGAGCAGAAATACGGTTGCGAGGACGCCCGCTTTTTCAAAAGCGAGGGCACGTACTACACTTTCTACACGGGCAGCAAAAACGGTCACATCGCGGAGTGCGAGGCCACTTCCACCGACGGACTCCATTGGAAGAAACTCGGTGTCATCGCAGACGGCGCGAAGAACGGTGCGGTCGTCTGCGATCCCAACGGCACGCCGGTCAAGATCAACGGCAAATACGCCATGTTCATCGGCAACGCCAAGTACGGCGTGTGTTATTCCGATGATTTGCTCACCTGGGGTCCGGTCACCTGGTTCGACATGAAGTTCCCCCCGAACTGGGTCACCCCGTTCGAGCCGTGCGTGGCCGTCGCCGACCATTCACCCGGCCGTCCCGATGACGTGGTGCTCTTCATCGCCGGCACGCTCAACGGCAAGGGCAAGTGGTTCTACGCGATCTCCGAGGTGCTGTTTTCCAAGGCCGACCTCACCAAAAAGATCGATCAACTCGACGATTGCATCATGAAACCCGCCGAACCCTACGAGAGCGGACAATACAAAAACTGCCTGTGGATGAACTGCATCATCCAGCACAACAAACAGTGGATGATGTACTACGGCGCGGGCGACCGCAACGTCGGCCTCGCCACCACGCCGATGAATTGACTTCCTTCACGCGGTCGCCATCTCTTCTCGCGGCCTTGCCCTAGCCCGGACTGCCCTGGCCCTCCGCGCTTCTCCGGCTCGAACGAAGATCCGTCAACCGGTGCGTCTGGAAATCGGGGAACTTACAGCGGTTTTCAAAGGGGTTGAGCGGCTGGTGGCAGGCGCACGACGTTTGCTGCCGGTCCCATCGGTCCC
>CAZZYS010000078.1:0-15361 GCA_964658285.1 uncultured Verrucomicrobiota bacterium | reverse complement strand
AGGATCGCGCCGGAATACGTTTTCAGGTAATTTTGCAGCCACAACAGCGAGAGCAGGTCGAGGTGGTTGGTCGGTTCGTCGAGCAACAGGAGGTCGGGCTCCATGACGAGCAGCCGCGCCAGGTGCGCACGCATGATCCAGCCGCCGCTCATCTCACGCGCGGGCCGGGTGTAGTCCGTGATCCGGTAACCCAGCCCGGCGAGCATCTTCTTGGCCTTGGCTTCGACCTGCGGATTATCGAGCGCCTCGTGCTTGGCGTGGGCTTCGAGGTAGGCGGGGCTGGACACGTCGCCCGCCGCTTCGAGTTCCTTCAGGCGGGCTTCCAGGAGGGGCACCTCGCCCGTGCGGCCGGTGGCGAGGTCGAGCACGGTCTCGGCCCCGGCCGGTTCGCTCTCCTGGGGCAGGTAGCCGACCATCGTCCACTCGTCGCGTTCGACCGTCCCGGCGTCGGGTGCGCGTTGGCCGAGGATGGCGGAGAACAGCGTCGATTTGCCCGCGCCGTTGGGGCCGACGAGGGCGACGCGTTCGCCGTAGTTGACCTGCATCGCGGCGTGTTCAAACAGGGTGCGGCCGCCGACGGTTAGCTTCAAATCGCGGATGGTAAGCATGGCGTTGGAAAAGCGCGTAACATAGCGCGCCTGTGTGTCCGTGGCGAGCGCGACCGACACGAAATCCGGCCGCGACGGCCCGTTCAGAAACGCTGCTCCAGCCAGTCGTGTGCCGCTTCGATCTCGGACAGGGTGAGTTGATGTCCTGCCTCGCTCCAGCGCAGGGTGAGGTCCGCCCCGGCCCGGCGGAGCAGATCAGCCAGTTTCTCGGTGTTCGCGGGTGAGACCAGGGGATCGTGTCGGCCGCCGGCCACGAAAACCCCTTTGCCACGCAGGTCCGGGAGCACCGGCGCCGTGAGCGAAACCATCGCCCTCAACAGCACCGCGCCCCGCAGGACCTCCGGCCGCAGCAGGAGGGTGGCGCTGGCAATGTTCGCACCGTTGGAGTAACCCACGGCGACCACCCGGCCGGCGTCGAATCCGTACCGGCCGGCGGCATCCCGCACGAAATCCGCCAGTTCGTGCGTGCGCGCCACGAGATCGGCCTCGTCGAAAACTCCTTCCGCGAATCGTCGGAAGAAACGCGGGGTCGTGCCGTTTTCCAGCACCTTGCCGCGCGGACTGAGCAGGGCGCTACCTGGCGAAAGCGCCCGGCCGAGGTCGAGGAGGTTATCCTCATCGCCGCCGGTGCCGTGGAGCAGCAGCAGCGTCGGGGATTCCGCCGCACCGGGGACGAAGCGATGAATGAAAGAATCGACCGCCACCGGGTTTCAATCCAAAGGTCGGAGACCGGCCTCGATCCGCGTGCGGTGGGGTTCCAGGAACGGCGGCAGCGACAGCCGCTCGCCCAGGTGCGCCATGTCCTCGCCGTCGGCCGTGAAGCCCGGGCCGTCCGTGGCGATCTCGAACAGGACCCCGCCGGGAATCCGGAAGTACAGCGATTGAAAATAGAACCGGTCCACCAACCCGGAATTGGCTACCCGGTGGCGGCGCAGGTGCTCGACCCAGCGGTTTTGTTCCTCGCGGTCCGCCACGGACCACGCGACGTGGTGCACGCCGCCCGCGCCCGGCGCACCGGGTTCTCCCGACGCCAGCAGCCGCAACTGCCGCCCCGGCCCGCCGCCGTTGACCTCGAAGAGTGTCGCGTCGTCCGGGTGCGGCCGGAAGCCCAGCACATCCGTCAACAGGGCCGCCGTCGGCTCGCTTTCGGGGACGGTCAGAGTCACGGCGCCCAACCCGACGACCGATGCCTCCGGCCCCAGCGGGCTGCCGCTCCACGGGTGCATCTCACGCAACCCATCGCTGTCCCGCTGGCCAGGCTCGGCGATCAACCGCAGCCTCTGGCCTTCCGGGTCCCGGAACGCCACGCTCGGCAATCCGGCGCTCCAATCCTCGACCGCTCCGTGCGCGACGCCGTGCCGCGCGAAATGCTCCCGCCACGCGTCGAGCGTCGCGCGCCCGCCGCGCACGCGCAGCGCCGTCTCGGTGACGGCCCCGGCTCCGGTCCGCGCGGGCGGGACGTGCGGCCATTCGAAGAACGTCATTTCCGTGCCCGGCTGCCCCACGGCGTCCGCGTAAAACAGGTGGTAGGCCGACACGTCGTCCTGGTTGACGGTCCGCTTGACCAGCCGCAGACCGAGCAGGCGGGTGTAGAAATCGACGTTGGGCCGCGCGTCCGCCGTGACGGCGGTGACGTGGTGCAAGCCCCGGAAGGCGGGTTGTTCGGACATGTTCGTGGGAATTGGAAAACGACGCCGTTCCTGGGACACGGGCGCTCCGTCAAACCTCGGACAAACGCGGTCCGGCCGTTTCTCCGATGCGCTTGGCGAGGGCTTTGTCGGCCGAGAGAAACCCGCCGCCGCGGATCATCAGGCACAGCGCCATGCCGATGGCCAGCAGGTGGTACTCGTAGCCACCCTTGTCCATGAAGAACCCGTTCTTGCCGTGGACCAGCGCGATGGCCACCACCATCGTCGTGCCGATGCCGAAAGCGGCCACGCGCGTCAGCAACCCGAGGATCAGCCCAATGGCCCCGGCGGACTCCGCCGCGATGGCCAGGAAAGCGAAAAAAGCCGGGATGTGCATCTTGTCCTCGAACATCCCCATCGTGGCGGCGAAGCCGTGCCCGCCAAACAGGCCGAGGGTCTTTTGCAGGCCGTGCGGCAGGAAAACACCGCCCAGGGCGAGTCGGAGGACGAGCAGGCCGGTGCTTTCGCTGGTGTTGAGGAGACGGATCAGAGCTTTCATGTTGGGGATGGCGTAAAAAATGAACGTTGAACGATGGCCGCCCCAGCCTAACCGTGTGCCGACACGAACGTCAATGCCGGTCACGAGACGCGGTGGCCGGAAGACGTTTTGCGAAGCTTTTTCGTTGCGGGACATCGCGGCGCGCGGCATTGGTTGGGTAGGCTCAAGCGCGGGTTGCCGAACGACCCGGCCCCGGTCCGGTGCCTCCGCCCATCCCATGAAACGCCTCCTGCTCGCGCTCGTGCTCGCCTCGTCCAGCCTCGCCTGTCCGGGAGCGCAGACGGGACCTCCCAACACCGTGCTGTCGGGGACCGCCAAGGGCACCTTCGGCGGCGAGCCGGAAACCTTCAAGACCGAGGGCGAGGCGGTGGAGCATTACCGCAAGGCCCTGGAAGACTCGAAGGGCGTTTCGATGAAGGCGATCTACGGGGCCTTCGGCATCGTCGGCGACACCGACAAGCCGGACGAATCCTTCACGAAGATGGCTCCGATGATGCGGATGTTCGCGGCGCACGCCGGGGCGATGGTCAAGGTGGACCGGTGCATGGGCCCCAAGCTCGGCGACACCGTCCAGCGCGCGGGCTACATCCTGCTCTACGAACAAGGCTTCGGTTTCGTGGACACCTCGTTGATCCACACGGACAAGGGTTGGCGGCTGCTCAACGTGAAGCTGGACTTCAACAACGACACCGGCGAGCTGCTGAAGACGATCCCGGGCGAGTATTACCTGTCCGGCCAGCAAAGCGCGTCCGCGCCGCCGATTCCCGCCGCGAAGCCCCCGCCGACGCCGAAGGCGACGCCAGCGGCCCCGCTGCCGGACTGGAGCGCTTTCTCCCTCGTCGAGCCGGACGAAAACGGCGGCTGCACGGAAACCATCTATCTGGTCAACGAACGCGCCGTGCCGACGACGTTCGACGGCAACATCATCGTGAACCCGGGCGAGTCGGTGCGGTTCGTCCACATCGTCGCCGAGGAATGGACGAAAAATCTCACCCGCAGCTTCAAGGTCGCCGGGCAGGGGTCCGTCCCGGTGCGGCCCGTGGTGCTCAAGGGGATGGCTCCGTTCCCGGACGGCAAGTGACGGACCGTCAGCCGCGCTGGCGCGCACGCGTGGCGGGGCCCGTCGGATTTAGCGGCAAGGTCAGGCACAGGCTTTGGGTGGGCAGCACCGCATTCCAGTCGGCGATGAGTTGTCCGTAGGCCGCGCCCACGGGCCGGATTTTGCGGTCGAGGTCGAAGAGGCCGAGCGGGTTGAGCACGCCGTTGTTTTCGCGCAACGCCGTTTCCCAATCGATCTGGTCGGTGAGCGAGTACCACGTAAACCCGACGACGGGTACGCCGCTGTTGCGCAGGCGCAGGACGTTGGCCCATTCCTTCCAGAGCCAGTACGACGCCTCGTCGCCCCGGGGACCCTGCCATGTATTGGTCTCGGTGTGCATGACCGGCAGCCGGTAGCGTTCGTAGTATTGCCGCGTGATCTCGCAGTAGCCGAACACCTCGCCCGCCGGGGACGTGCGGCCGTCGGCGGCGACGCGGTGCTCGTTGGTGACGTAGTAGTCGTTGCCCATCACGCAATGGTGGCGCACGTCGTTTTCCAGGAAGAAGCGGTATTCCTCGCGCGACAGGCCGTGGTCGCGCAGGAACTCGTACATCTCGCTGTTGACGCGCTGGCCGTAGTTGAGGTCGAGGGAAAGGAAACGCTCCTCGTTGAGAATCTCGGCGGGCTTGATGGCGGCCGGGCTTTCGGCGTGGAAATACTCGCTGGATTCGCTCTGGATGAAGAGCGCGTCCGGCCGCACGGCGAGGATCGCGCGCATGGCCAGGACGTTGGCTTTGACCAGGTGCTTGAGCGCCGTGACGAACGCGCGGTCGTCGGAGAGTTGTTCGTTCCACCAGCCGTAGCGGGCGGAGAACAGCGCACAGACGTACATCTCGTTGACGGGCGTGTAGAGCTGCACCCAGGGGAAGCGCAACGCGAACGTCTCCGCGTAGCCCGCGAACAGGCGCGGGAAGTCCGGGTTCTGGAAATTGCCGATCCAGTCCGGCACGCCGAAGTGGCACAGGTCCACGATGGGCGTGATGCCGCGTGCGCGCAGGGAAAGGAAAGTCTCGTCGGCGAACGTCCAGTCGTAGCGGTCCGGGCCGAGGTGCGTCCGATACAAAGGTGGGCCATAGCGCAGGAAGCGGACGCCGAGCGATTGCGTGCACTCGAAGTCCTCCTGCCAGCGCGCGTAGTGGCCGCACTTTTCCATCTCGTCCACGCGGGTGCGTCCGCCGTGGATGGTCGGATTGCTGTTCTCGATGCCGGTGGCGAAGATGAAGGTGGGGGCGGGCATGAAGCATGTTATCACAGTGCCGCCGGACTCCCCGGCAGAAACCGCTTCCCGCACGGGGTGTGGCGTTGTAATGTGCCAAACCATGTCCGCCATCCTCGAACTGCCGGAAGTGCGCGCGCGCATGCGGCGCTGGACCGTCGCGGAATACATCGCGCTGGCGGAGGACAACCCGGCCTTTCGCGGTTTCGAGTTGATTCGCGGATTCATCGTGAGGAAAATGTCTAAATCCGGGTTGCATATCTCCCTGACCAAGAAGTCGTACGATTTTCTTTTGCGGAATATCCGGTCGGAACTCCAGGTGATCCAGGAAGGTTCGTTGCAACTGGGTGACTCGATGCCCGAGCCGGATGTGTCGGTGGTGCGTGGCACCGCCGCGGAGATCGAGGGCGGTCATTTCACCACGGCGGAACTCGTCGTGGAAGTGGCGGTCAGCACCGTCGCGCTCGACCGCGAGAATGCCTCGCTCTATGCCGAGGCGAACGTTTCGCAATATTGGATCGTGCTGGCGGAGCGGCGGGAAATCGAAGGTTACCTGCGACCCGAAAATGGTGTTTACCAGGAAAAACGCACCTTCCGCCACGGGGAAATGATCCCCTGCGCGTGCGTGGAAGGCGGCGCGGTGCCGGTGGCAACATGGTTCGCCTGAGCGGAAGGGCATCGATACACATCCGGCACGCGCGCCAAATCCGTTTGAAAGGCAGCGGTCGTTCCAGATAAGCTCGACTGCCGTGGACGGGGGGAGGATTGTTGGTTTTTCGTCTCTTGTGCTTTGCGACCATGAGGAAACGGCCGCCACCCGACCGCGAAGGTCGTCATAAAAGCTCAAGAGAACATGGAACCCATCCCGTCCCTGCACCGCGTCGCCTTCCTCGGTAATTACCTGCCCCGTCAGTGCGGCCTGGCGACGTTTACGACGGACGTTTGCGAATCCGTGGCGCAGGCGTTCCCGGAGACGGAGTGTTTCGCGCTGGCGATGAACGACCGGCCCGAGGGCTACACGTACCCGCCGCGCGTGCGCTTCGAGATCCCCCAGCAGGAACTCGACGCCTACCACCGTGCGGCCGACTTCCTGAACACCAACGAGGTCGAGGTCCTCTGCGTCCAGCACGAGTACGGCATCTACGGCGGCGACTGCGGCGAACACGTCCTCGACCTGTTGCGCCAGACGCGGATGCCCGTCGTCACGACGCTGCACACGATCCTCACCGATCCCAACCCGACCCAGCGCAGGGTGATGGAGGAGCTTTCGCAACTTTCCGACCGGCTCGTGACCATGACCCAAAAGGGGGTGAACCTCCTCAAGGAAGTCTACGGGTTGCCCGGGGAAAAGATCGACCTCATCCCGCACGGCATCCCGGACATGCCCTTCGTCGATCCGAACTACTACAAGGACAAGTTCGGCGTCGAGGGCAAGATGGTGTTGCTCACTTTTGGGTTGCTCTCGCCGGGCAAGGGCATCGAGCACGTCATCGGCGCGCTGCCGGCGATCCTGGAGAAACATCCGAACGTCGTCTACATCGTGCTCGGCGCGACGCACCCGCACGTCCTCAAGCACGAGGGCGAGGCGTACCGGGACCGGCTCAAGGCGATGGCAAGAAACCTCGGCGTGGCCGACGCCGTGCGCTTCTTCAACCAGTTCGTCTCGCTCGACGACCTGAAGGAATTCATCGGCGCGGCGGACATCTACATCACGCCGTACCTGAACGCCGCGCAGATCACCAGCGGCACGCTGGCCTACAGCTTCGGCGCGGGCAAGGCGGTCATCTCCACGCCTTATTGGCACGCGGAAGAACTCCTCGCCGACGACCGCGGCACGCTCGTGCCCTTCAGCGATCCGGCCGCCATCGCGGCGGCGGTGGACGACATGATCACCCACGAGGCGCACCGCCACCAGATGCGCAAGAGCGCGTATCTCCTGAGCCGCGACATGATCTGGCCGCAGACGGCCAGGAAATACATGGAAAGCTTCGCCCGCGCGTGCGCCGACCGGGCGGCCCGGCCGCGCGAGAGTTTCGCGTTGCAGCAGTTGGAGACCACGCCCGATTTCCTGCCGCCGATCAAGCTGGAGCACCTGGGCGCGATGACCGATTCGACCGGCATGTTCCAGCACGCGATTTTCAACGTGCCGAACTTCCTCGAAGGCTACACGACCGACGACAACGCCCGCGCGTACATCCTGACCGTGCTGCTCGAAGAACTCGGCACGCATGACCGGCACACGCCCGACACCGGCAGCCTCGGCTCGACGTACCTCGCGTTTTTGTGGAACGCGTTCAACGCGGGGACGTGCCGGTTCCGCAATTTCATGAGCTTCGAGCGCAACTGGCTCGAAAGCGTCGGCAGCGAGGACAGCCACGGCCGCGCGCTCTGGGCGCTGGGCACCGCGCTGGGTCGCACGGACGACGAGGGCCACCGGCAACTCGCGGGACGGCTGTTTTCGCGGGCGCTGCCGGAGACGACGAGGTTCACGTCGCCGCGCGCCTGGGCGTTCACGATCCTGGCGATCCACGAATACCTGCGGCGGTTCTCGGGCGACCGCGAGGCGAACCGCGTGCGTGAGACATTGGCGGGTAAGCTGCTCGGGTTGTACGAGCGTTGCCACGGGGAGGGCTGGGAGTGGTTCGAGGACATCCTGACGTACGACAACGCGATCCTGCCGCACGCGTTGATCCTCAGCGGCCATTGGACGAGCCGGCCCGACGTGTTGGAAGCCGGGCTGCGTTCGCTGCGCTGGCTGCTGGACGTGCAGGAAAGCCCGAACGGCTGTTTCAGCCCCATCGGGTCGAACGGTTTTTATCGGCGCGGCGAGGAACGGGCTCGCTTCGACCAGCAGCCGCTGGAGGCGACTTCCACGGTGGCGGCCTGCCTGGAAGCGCACCGGATCACCCGGGACGAATTCTGGCAGACGAAGGCGCGCACGGTGTACGAGTGGTTCCTGGGTCGCAACGACCTCGGGCTGCCGCTCTACGACGTGCGGACCGGCGGTTGCCGCGACGGGCTGCACGCAAACCGCGTCAACCAGAACCAGGGTGCGGAAAGCACGCTGGCGGGGTTGCTGGCGCTGACAGACATGCGGCTGGCGCAACAGGCGTCCTCGGCGAACACCGGGCGCAACGAAGAAGAGCGCGTGGTGGCATAAGCCACGTCTGCCGAAGCGGACTGCCCGGAAAATTCTCGCGTCAAGACGCACGCCCGGAGAGGTTTGTCGAATCGACCCGCAAATGATCTGTACAGACGCGCACACGGCGATAGGATCCGCGACAGTTTGTCCGGCCCATGAATCCCCGCTCCGCCTTCCGCGCCCTCACCATTTTCCTCGGCGGCATCCTCTTCGTCCCGGTGGCAGGAACCGCCTCCGCGCAGACCCTCACCTGGGGCACGAACGGCGCGGGCGGCTCGGGCCAGTGGGATGCCGGGACGACCGTCGATTGGTATAACGGTTCCACCAACGTCCCCTGGACCAACGGCGACGCCGCCGTGTTCGCCGGGACGGCGGGGACCGTCTCGATCTCGGGTTCGGTGACCGCCAGCCAGCTCACGTTCGGCACGGCGGGCTACACGCTGACCGGTGCCTTCCTGGGGGGCACCAGCAGCGGCCTGATCATGGAAACAGATCAGGACACGACGTTCACCGGAACGATTTTCGGCAGCGCGGCCAGCAACACCCCCTTCACGAAATCCGGTTCCGGCGCGCTGATCATCAACACGTTCGGCGACATCACGTTCTTCAGCTCGGTCAACATCGCCAGCGGGGAGATGCGCTACACCAGCTACCAGGGGCCGGACTTCACCGGCAACTACGTGCTGGGCAACAACTCGTCGGCTGCCCTCACCTTCTCCACCGCGTTCTCGCAGGTCGGCAGCCTCGCGGGCGGTGGCGCGAACGGCGGCGTCGTACGGCCCAACGGCACGACCGGAAACTTCACTCTGCAAGTCTCCGGCACTGCCGACGCCTCCTACGCCGGGACGCTCGCGGGCAACGGCAGCGCCACGCTTTCCCTGCAAAAGATCGGCACCGCCATCCAGACGCTCACCAACGCCAGTCCCTCCCTGACGGGCTCGACGACGGTGAGCGGCGGCACGCTCGCGCTCGCGGGCTCCAACGGCGCGCTGCCCGCCACCTCGGGGGTCACGGTCAACGCGGCCGGCACCTTCCAGTTGGACAACGGCGCGGCGGTCAACCCGGCGCGGCTGGGCGCCAGCACGCCGGTCACGCTCAACGGCGGCACGCTGAGCCTCCTGGGCAACGCCACGCAGGGCGTGACCCAGAATTTCGGCGCGCTGAACGTCGCCAGCGGGGCCTCGACGGTCAGCGTCACGGCGGCGGGCGGCGGCACGACGCAACTCGCTACCTCCGGGTTGGTGCGCACGAACGCGGCGACGGTCAGCTTCAGCGACGGCGGCCACGTGACCCTCACGGGGGCAAGCAACGTCAACGGCATCCTCGGCGCTTACGCGACCGTCGGGCCAAACTGGGCGGCGGTGGACGCGGGCGGCAACGTGTTCGCCTTCGCGGGTTACACGACCGACACGACGACGGCCAACACGACGGACAACCTGCGGATCGCCACGGCGGCTGGCGGCACGACCTCGCTGGCCGGCGTGCAGACCCGCAATTCGCTCAACCTCGTGAGCACCGGCAGCGCCACCGGGGCGGTCGATCTCGGTGCGAACGGTTCGCTCGTCCTGGCCAGTGGCGGCCTGTTGAGCAGCGGCAACGGGTTTTTCATCCAGAACGGCAAACTCGCCAGCGGCACCGGCGAATTGATCGTCACCAACCAGTCCGCGCTGACGATTTCCTCGGTAATCAACAGCGCCGTCACCAAATCCGGCGCGGGCACCCTCGTGCTCGCCGGGTCCAATACCTACACGGGCGCCGCGACGGTCAACCAGGGCACCGTGCAGGTTTCCGCCGACGCCAACCTCGGCACCGGCACGACCGTCGCGCTCAACGGCGGCACGCTCCAGACCACGGCCGGGTTCACCTCGGCCAAATCGCTCCAGGGCAGCGGCGGCACGCTGGACACCGGCAACTACAAGGTGGCGTTCACCGGCGGCGCCAACACGGGGTCGTTCACGAAGGTAGGCACGGGTATCCTGTCTCTCACGGGGCAGGTCGGGTCCGTCAACGTCAACGCCGGGACCCTGCAACTGACGAACCTCACCGGCGCCACGAGCTCGTTCATCACGCTGAACAACGCCCGCCTGGAAGCCGGCACCAACGGCCTGCAAAGCGTGACGAGCTTCGGCGGAACCAACGCCGTCATTTCGCCGGGGGCGCACGGGCAGGCGGCGACATTGCCCATCGGATCGCTCTTCGTGTATGGCCAGACCGTCGTCGATGATGACCTGGGCAGCACGGGACACGATCTGCTGTCGGTCTCCTCGAACCTGAGCCTTTCCACCGGAACGGACCCCGCGCTGCTCTTCCGCTTCAACAACCTCGGCGGCGTCCAGCCGGGGATCGCGTACCCGGTGCTGCAACTGCCCTCCTCGCAGGCGTTCTTTTTCAACACGGGCGGCCTCGGCATCGACTCCGTGAGCGCGGCGGCGGGATACAAGGGCGCTTTCAGCGTCGTGGGAAACACGGTGGACATCACTTTCTCGGCCGTGCCCGAGCCGTCCGTGCCGGTCGTGCTATTGTGCGGCGCGCTCGTCGTCTGGGCGGTGCGGTCGCGGCGGCGGGCAGCGGGCGCGAAATGCGCAAATTAGTGCTTGCCGCGCCGGGGTGTGGGGCGTTGTTTTGAGCCTCCATGACGACACCCGCCGCCCTGCCCACCGTCGAACGCACGGGGGTCAAATTCGCCCCCGACAGCACGCGCGTGCTCCTGCGGCCTTTCCTGCCCGGCAGCGACCAGCGCGTCACCAAGGTCATCGGCCGCGTCCTGTCGCTCACCAGCGCCGAGGTCACCGAAAAGCTCGGCGGCGTCATGGAGGAGTTTGGCGGACGCCACACCGGCACCGAGGCCCTCTTCGAGACCCATTACAAGAAGGTCGCCCCGCTCGGCTTGACCGACCGCGCGCCCGACCGCGAACGGCGGCTGCTCATCGGCTCGTATTTCACCAGCGAATACGCCCTGGAATGCGCCGCCCTGTTCAATCCCTCCATCGTCGCGCACCCCGACCAGCGCGGCCTGCCGCCGGGCGCGTTGCGCTTCGTGATGAGCCTGCGTGCCACGGGCGAGGGTCACATCAGCTCCATCGAGTTCCGCGAGGGCGTGCTCGGGGCGGACAACGCCATCGCCATCGAGCCGACCAACCGTTTCGTGAACGCGCCGGAAGTCCTGTCCGACCCCAACTACGACAAGCCGCTGTTTCGCCGCAAGCTCGACGAGATGGGTTTTCGCGGCGGCATCACCGACGAACTCCTCGACCCGCTGCCCGACGATTTCACGCTCCACCAGCTCTCCAAGTCGCTCAACACCCGCCAGCGGCGCGCCGGGTTCCGGCCCACGCACGAGGAAACCCGCGCGCTGGAATGCATCCACTGGCTGGCGAAGAGCAACTACGAGGTCGCCTTCAACCCCAGGGTGCCGTTGAGCGAGCGCATCATTTTCCCGGTCAGCGACAACGAGAGCAACGGCATCGAGGACGCGCGGTTCGTGCAGTTCACCGACGACGACGGCGAGAGGTGTTACTACGCGACCTACACCGCTTACAACGGCAAGGTGATCCTGCCGCAAATCCTGCAAACGACGGACTTCCTCAACTTCAAGGTCAATACCCTCAACGGCCGCGCGGCGCACAACAAGGGCATGGCGCTCTTCCCGCGCAAGATCGACGGGCGCTACGCGATGATCTCGCGCCAGGATGGGGAAAACCTGTTCCTGATGTACTCCGACAACGCGCATTTCTGGGAGGAAACGATCCCGCTGCTGCGGCCGACGTACCCGTGGGAGTTCATGCAGTTGGGCAACTGCGGCTCACCCATCGAGACCGAAGCGGGTTGGCTGCTGCTGACGCACGGCGTCGGGGCGATGCGCAAATACTGCATCGGCGCGATCTTGCTGGACCGCGACGATCCGGGCAAGGTCATCGGCCGGCTAGCCGAGCCGCTCCTCTCGCCCAACCAGAACGAGCGCGAGGGCTACGTGCCCAACGTCGTCTACACCTGCGGCGCGCTGGTCCACAACGGCAAGCTGGTGATGCCGTACGCGATGAGTGATTCGGCGTCGAGCATCGCCATCGTGGCGCTGGACGAGTTGTTGGGCTGCCTGTTGGCGAGCGGGGCCTAGCTGGCGCGGAGATTGCTGGAAATCAGGGTCCCGAGGGGTGTCGTCCCGCGAGGCCGTTTTTTTCCACTGCTCTCCCGCATGACCCGCCGCCTTCGCCGCACGATTTGCAACGCAGTCTGGGGTGGTCTCTTTCTTGCGCACGCGGGCCTGTCCCCGCTCCACGCGCAGACGTTCACCGCTTACGAGGGCCCCGACTTCACCCGGGCCGTCTTCGATCCCAACCGCCTGGGCCTCGACCCCGCGGCGCGCAACCGCCTCTCGACCGTGCTCGCGGCGGGCGTCACCTATTACAAGGCAAACCTCGATGCCAAAATCCTCGGCACGGCGCTCCGGCTCGACCCCGCCAACCGCGCCGCCCTCGACGCCGCCGAACGCCGCCGCAAGGGCGAACTCCCCGACCCCAAGGCGGGCAATCAGACGATCCCGCCGGCCACGGTCGTCGTCTACCTCGTCGGCCAATCCTCCGGGCTGCGCGCCCGGGGCGGGGCGGACAACCTCGCGCTGGCCGGTTGCCTGAGCGACATCGCCGTGGGCATCGACCCCGACAACCCGGCCGCGCAGTACGAGAAAACCGCCGTCGCCAAGGTCAGCCCGCCACCGGCCCCGACGACTCTCCCGGGCGCGCCCCCGGCCGCCTCCGAAGCCCTGCCGCCGCTCAAGCGCCAGAGCAAAATCCGCGGCCTGAGCATCAGCGATCTGCCCAACGCCCAGCGCACGGGCGCGGTGATGGAGATCATCGCCACCGCCGAGGAGGCGCGCAGCCGGCAGGACCTCGGCGTCGCCACGTCCCGTCCCGTGGGCCGGTCCATGCAGATCGCGCTCGAAGAGGCGTGGCGCGCGGTCAAAGTCCGCCATCCCGGCACGGGCGCGGGACAACGGCTGGTCATCAGCTTCGACAATAATTATTCGAGCAAGGATGGTCCGTCGGCGGGTGCGGCGTTCGCCCTGGTGTTGTATTCACTCTACGACCCCGTGCGGTTCGCCGAGGACTGCGCGATGACGGGCGACATGACGGTCGATGGCCGCGTGCGGGCCGTCGGCGGGGTGCCGTGGAAGATCCATGCCGCCCAGGTCGATGGCTGCCGGGTGGTGGCCATCCCCCGGCAAAACGCCAACGCGGTCGCCGACGTGCCGCTGATTTTCCCTGCCAACACGCTCTGGAAGCTGCAAATCATCACCGTGGACACCCTCGACGAGGCGCTGGCGGTCATGCGCGAGGACCGGCCCGCCGATTTGCAGCGGGCGATGGACCTGTTTGCCGCCGTGCAGCGCAAGCTCGGGCCGGGCACGCTGGGCCTGACCTCGGCGAACGCCGACCTGATCCCCACCTTGCGCGAAATCCTGAGGCTGGCCCCGGGGCACGCCTCGGCGGACGCGATGTTGAAAACGCTCGAAGGCCGGGGGGCGCGCACGCTGTCGCTCTACACGTCGCTCGACGAATTGGGGCAGATCACGGAGGCCGCCCTGAACGTGGACGCCCGCGTGCACGAGCAGGAGAGGATCAACGCGCAGTCCATCGCCCTCGGCGTGGCCAACCTGGAAACGATGCGGCCCCGGCTCGACTTTCGCACGGCGGACCTGTGCGCGGCGGAATTGACGGCCCTGCGCACGTTGCAGGGGTTGATCCTGACCCGGCCGACCTCCGAGCAGGTGGCCGAATACCGGCGGTGCGTGCAAACCATCGACGAGGTGCAGCGGCGGATGTCCTCCGACCCGTCGCTCATCGAAGCGTTGCGGCATTAGAAGGGCGGCACGGCGAACTGCTCCGGGTGCGGCGTTGGACAAAACAGGGGGCGTCGGCCACGTTCCGGGCGGTGAATATTTCTCTCGTCATCCACGGCGGGGCCGACGCCCGCCCGCCCGCCGCCTTCCCACCCGCGCAGCAACAGGCCATGCGCGACGCGCTGCGTGCCGCGTTGCGGGCCGGACACGCGATCCTGCGGGGCGGCGGATCGAGCCTCGACGCCGTGACGGCCGCCGTGTGCGCGCTGGAGGACGGCGGGCAGTTCGACGCCGGGCGCGGCGCGTACCGCAACGTGGACGGCGGCTTCGACCTCGACGCGGCCATCATGGACGGGCGCGCGGGGGCCGCCGGCGCGGCGGCGCACGTCCACCACGTCAGAAACCCCGTGCGCCTCGCGCGCCTCGTCATGGAACGCACCGCGCACGTCCTCCTCGTGGCCGAGGGCGCGGAACGCCTCGCGCGCGACGCGGGGCTGGAGTTCGTGGACGACGATTATTTCATCCCCTCGCAGGCGCATGTCCCGGAAGTGGGTAAGGCCACGCGGCCGACGGGCACCGTGGGCGCGGTGGCGCTCGACGCCGACGGCAACGTGGCCGCGGCGACCTCCACCGGCGGCACGCATCAACGTCTGGCGGGCCGCGTGGGCGACACGCCGATCATCGGCGCGGGCACCTACGCCGACAACGCCGTCGGGGCGATCTCTTGCACGGGCGAGGGGGAATATTTCCTGCGGGCGGTGCTTGCGCACGACATCGCCGCGCGCGTGGAACACGGCGGGCGGACGTTGGCGGAAGCGGCGGCAGCGGCGATGCGCGAAAAATTGACGGCGCGCGGCGGCGCGGGCGGGATGATCGGGGTCGATGTGCGGGGCAACCCGGTGATGGTCTTCAACACGCCGACGATGGCGCGCGGCGCGGTCGCCGGCGCGGACGGCGAACCGCGCGTGGGCCTCTTCCCGGAAGAAACGTGACCCGGGCGCGGGCTACGGCCCCGGCCACCAGAACGCTTCGGTCCCGCCGGTCGCGTCGTGGCTGAGACTATCCTCGAACCAATTGACGATCTCGTAGTGGTTCACCGGTCCGGCCGTGCGCAGCGTCTCATCGTAATGGACGTGCGTTTTGTTCGCCACGGTGATCGTCTTCGCCACGAATCCGCCGTAGATGCCGTTGTACCCCTGCGCATGGTCGTCGGCCGAGGAAGTGGGGTTGAGGCTGCCGTCGAGGATGGCGAGCTGCTGCTGGAGCGTGGTGA
>CAZZYS010000077.1:0-15563 GCA_964658285.1 uncultured Verrucomicrobiota bacterium | reverse complement strand
ACCACGGAACAGACCCCACCGCCAGCCTCTGTTCGCTGGAGCGCGTGGTTAGGCGGCGGCGAGAAGATGGGCGACGTACAGGAGAAACGCAGCCACGGCGAGCAGTGCCGAGCCAGAGTAGATGAGATACCGAGTGACCGGCTGCTTGGCCCACGTCTCTGACCTGCGGCGACGCACCTCCATGCGGACCTCTTGCTGCTCCTGCCAGGAGCCATGGTACATCTTGTCGAAGAGAAGGCGTCCGTCCGTATCGCTCCTCTCACCAGCAATGGTGTTGAAGGAGAGAAAGCCAGCCACAAAAAAGCAGCCGCCAAATACGCCAATGAGGACGGCAACGATAACAATGATGTCGCTCCAATGCATGTGAACGTAGAAGAGCCGCCTAACGCCTCCAAGCTCAGCGACGGCTCATGGCGAGGTGGACGTGGAGTGCAGAGAAAGCTCGACCGCCATGAGCCGTTCGCTGGAGCGCGTTGTTAGGCCGGGGCGGGCGCTCTGCTAGCGAGAAACTCCTCAATCAAGCTCACTGTCTGCCGTCGATGGTCGAGCAAACGCTGAAGCATCGGCTCGTCGTCAGCGTGGATGCTGGAGAAAGTCTGCGTATCTGCGCGAAGCTCTTGCTGGGCGCTCGCCAACGCGCTCTGGACCAGGGATAAATCGTTCATGCTGGCGGCAAGGTGCTCCAAAGCGGGGGCAACCTCGCTGGCAGCACGCTCGAACTCGGCCAACTGACGCCGCTGGGAAGGGCTGTAGCGAAAAGGGCGGCCTTCACGGGCGGCACGATGCTCTCTGATGCCGGATAGGAACTGGTCTTGCAGGTCAGCGAGGCTTTGCGCACGCTCGACCAACTGGGTGAAAAGCTGAACTGCTTCCGGCGCACGCGCGTTCCGTAGTGCGATAGTCGGGAATGGATCAGGACGGCTTGGCATAGGCATTCGGGTGGCCTAACGGACTCAAGCTCAGCGACGGCTCATGGCGACGCAAGACGTGGAATACAGAAAAAGGCTGACCGCCATGAGCCGTTCGCTGGAGCGCGTTGTTAGGCTCTGGGCGTGGTGGTCAGATGACGACGACTTGTGACCCGAGCATATAGAGGAAGTTGAGAATGATGGCACCAAAACTCAGACAGCCGGGTCGCTCGCCGCGAACAAAGCTCGCGCTGGCAGCGAGAATGCCGAGCGTGGGAGGAAGCACGTATCCGAAAAGGGCCACGGAACTGGGCAACCGGTGCAGCAGACGCAGGGAAGCGAGTGCGACAAAGGGAATGGCAATCGACAGCGAACTGAGGATTGGTCGATTGGGGGTCATGGTGCGAAAGGGAGCCTAACATTGTATTAGTCTGCATCTTCGCCGTTTTGCACGAAGATTCACCGGGAGCTTGCATACGGTGGTATATTCTCCCATGAGCCTTCCTCTTTCCGTGCTCGATCTCTCGCCGCTGAGCGCCGGGTCGTCGGGCGCGCAGGCCTTGCGCAACTCGGTGGACCTTGCCCGTCACACCGACGGCCTCGGCTTTCGCCGCTACTGGGTGAGCGAACACCACAACCTGCCCAGCGTCGTTTCCACCTCCCCCGAAGTCCTCATCGGCCATCTCGCCAACGTGTCCCGGCACATGCGCATCGGCTCGGGCGGCATCATGTTGCCAAACCACGCCCCGTTGCGCATCGCGGAAGCGTTCCGCGTGCTGGAAGCGTTGCATCCCGGCCGCATCGACCTCGGCCTGGGCCGCGCGCCGGGTTCCGATGGACGGGCCGCCGTGGCGTTGCGCCGGGGGCGCGCGAGCGGGGATGATTTCCCCGAGATGCTCGAAGAATTGCTGGCTTTCGGCGGGCTGGAACCGTTCCCCGTCGGCAGCCCGATTGCGAGCGTGCGCGCCTTGCCCGACGACGTGCCGCTGCCGCCGGTGTGGATTTTGGGTTCGAGCGATTGGGGGGCGCGGTTCGCGGCGCAACGTGGATTCGGCTACGCGTTCGCGCACCATTTCAGCGCGGAGTGGGTTGGCAGCGCCACGCGGGCGTACAAAAACGGGTTCCAGCCGTCGTCCGCGCCGGGGCGGTTGGGGAAATCGCACCTGATCCTGACCGTCTCGGTCGTGTGCGCGTCGACCGACGCCGAGGCCGACCGGCTGGCGTCCAGTCTGGATTTGATGTCCGTGCGGCGGGCGCGGGGGAAGTTCATGCCCATCGCCAGCCCCGAGGAAGCGGCGGCGTACCCGTTCTCGGAGGAAGAACGCGAGTTCGTGGCCAATTTCCGCGAAAACATCTTCGTGGGCTCGCCCGCGACGGTCCGGCGCCGGTTGGAGGCGCTCTCCGCCGAAACGGGCGCGGACGAACTCATGGTCAGCACGATCCTATGGGATTACGAGGCGCGGAAACGTTCGTACGCGCTGCTCGCGGAGGCATTCGGATTAATGACGCAGCCGTTTGCCACGCCGCTGCCGCTGGCGGCGTGAAAGTCGGGCTATACCCCCATTTCTCAGGTTGGTTGAGATGCTTCTGGTCGGTGGATGGCGCTCTCCGAGCGGCATTGGTCCTACTCGCGGCCTCAGCCGCCTTGCCAGGAACAGACGCCTGCGGCGTGGACAAAACGAATGCCGCTCGGAAAGCGCCATCCACCGCTGAAAAACACCCCAACGATCTTGAGAAACGGTATAGGATTAATTTAACTTATCTTACAACTGCTTTCTGGAAGCCCCGCCAGGGCTCTGAAATTGGCTGCAAGACAAATTAAATTGCTCCCACGCACCCGCACCCGTCCTTGTTGTGCCACCTCACCGCAACAACCCCAGCAACACCCCCGGATCGACCGGCTTGACGAGATGCTGATCGAACCCCGCCTCCTGCGAACGCCGCCGGTCGCTCTCCTGTCCGTAGCCGGACACCGCCACCAACGTCAACCCGGCCAGATTTGCATCCTCCCGCAGGTGCCGGGCGACCTCGTACCCGTCCATGCCCGGCAGACCGATGTCGAGCAACACAAATTCGGGTAAAAACTCCTGCGCCGCCGCCACCGCGCCGGGTCCGTCGTAGGCGACACGCACCTCATGGCCGTTGCGGCTGAGAATAAGCGCCGTCCCGCGCGCCGAATCCACGTTGTCGTCCACCACCAACACCCGGCGCATGGGTCCAGCGGGCGGCGCTGCTTTGGTCGCGGCGGGCGTTCGTGCCGCGCGAGCCAGGTCGGTGGGAACAGCCGTCCCCGCAGCAGACCCCGACGGCACCGCCGGACTGGCCGGCAACCGCACGATAAATTCGCTTCCCTTCCCCTTCCCCTCGCTGGACGCCTCCACGGTGCCCCCATGCATCTCAGTTAGCGAACGCACCAACGTCAGACCGATGCCCAGGCCGCCTTCCGAACGCGCCAGCGTGCGATCACCCTGCGCGAACAACTCGAACATCTGCGGCAACTTCTCCGGCGGGATGCCCACGCCGTTGTCCCGCACGCGGATGACGATCTGATCGTCCTCGTGCCGGGCGCGCAAGGAGATCTCGCCGCCCTTGTCCGTGTACCGGGCCGCGTTGGCGAGCAGGTTGACGATGATCTGTTCGAGCCGCGTCGGGTCAGCCTCCAGTTGCAACGTGCCCGGCCGCAGGGCGACGGTCAGTTCGTGCTGACGCTCCTCCATGAGCGGACGCACCGTCTCGACGGCGCTGCCAAGAACCGCCGCCGCGTCGAGCGGCTCTTTCCTGAGCTGCACCTTGCCCTGGGTGATGCGCGACACGTCGAGGAGATCGTCGATGAGCCGCGAGAGTTGTCGCATCTGCCGGTTGATGACCTCCATCGCCCACTCGATGTCGGCGGCGCTGGCCTGCTCGCTGCCCAGCGCGACGGCGTTGCGGATGGCGGCGAGCGGGTTGCGCAACTCGTGCGCCAGCATGGCCAGGAACTCGTCCTTGCGCTGGTCCTTGCGGCGGAGTTCTTCGTAGAGCCGGGCGTTCTCGATGGCGACGGTGGCGATCTGCGCGAGTTGGGCCAGCAGCGCCTCGTCGTCCTCGGTGAAATCGTCGGCCGTCTTGTCGAGGAGTTGGATGACGCCCAGCCGTTGCGTATTACGTCCGACCAACGGGGCCGCCAGCCAGCCGCCCGCACGGCCGGATTCCCCGGAGGTGCGCAGTTCCGGCCGGCTCTCGGCTTCCGTGCGCGTGACCCGCACCGGTCCGTGGATGTCTTCAACCAACCCCTCCGGGATGGCCAGCGGCGGCGCGGCGGCTTCCGGGCGGTCCTTGTCGGCGTGCGAAACCACGGTCACAAACCCCTTTTCCGGCACCGCCGCCGCCACGCTGGCGACGGCTTGCTGGGCACCGATAAGCACCCGCGCTTCTTCGGTGACGATGCCCAGCACGCTCGACACATCGTGCGCGGCATTGAGCCGGGTCGAAATCGCCGCGAGCTTCTGGAGTTGCTCGCTGCGATAGACGGCGGCTTCCTCGGCACGTTTCCGCGCGGTGATATCGAGCACGGTGCCGACGAACCGCTCTGGCTGACCCTTGTCGTCAAACGCCGTTTTGCCCCGCGCGGCGATCCAGCGTTCCCGGTCGTTGTGCAGGCCGACCACCCGGTATTCGATCTCGTATCGCCCCGCCCCCCCGGGCTGGAGCGCCTCGTTGATCGCCGCCAGCGTGCGTTCGCGGTCTTCCGGGTGGAGGGCTTGCGCGAAAGTGGTCTGGTAACTGACGGGTTCGTCCGGGCCGACGCCGAAGATCGCCCGGCAGCCTTCCGACCACTGGAGGACATCGGTCTTCGGATCGTAATCAAAAGTGCCCAGACCGGTCTGGTCAACGGCCATGCGCAGGCGCTCGTCGCTCTCGCGCATGGCGGCCTGTGCATGGCGGCGTTCGGTGATGTCAATCAGCACACCGGGGAACCGCGTGGGCTTGCCGGCCGCATCCCGCTCCACCCAGCCGCGTCCGACCACCCAGCGCACCGCGCCATCCGGTTGGCGGATGCGGTATTCCGTCTCGTAACGCTGTCCCACGCTGGCCGCCGTGCCGATGGCAGCCTGCACGCGCGGCAAATCCTCCTCGTGGATGTGGCGTGTGTAGCGTTCCAACGGCCCTCCCGCGGCCTCCTCGGGCGTGACGCCGAACATCCGCGCCAGGTTGCGGTCGGCAACCACCCGGTCCGGGCCTACCTCCCAGATCCAGGTGCCGATCTCGGCCGCGCCCAGGGTGATCTCCAGCCGCGAACGCGCGTCGTCGATAGCCTGGTCGGAGGCGATCTGCCGAGTCACGTCCTCGGTGCGGCACAGCAGGGATTGCGGTTTGCGGCCTGAAACGCTAGACCCTTCCGCAAAAACCGGCCAGACGCTGGTCTGCCAGTAATGCGTCTCGGACCCGGCGTCCTTGCCGGGTAAAGGCAGGTCGTACTGGTACACTGGCACCGCCTCCGGTTCACCCGTCTGGCGGACCCGTTCGAGCGCGGCGCGGAATTCCTCGTGGTTGGCGGCAGCCGGATCGTCGGGATTGTCCGGGAACACCACGAAGACCGGGCAGCCGACGATTGCGTTACGGTCCTTCATCGTCGCGCGCAGGTACGCGTCAGTGGCGGCAACGATGTGGTACTTGTCGGAGGTATCCAGAACGAGAAAAAGCTCGGGCGAAGACTCGAAAAACTGACGGAAATCGGCGGCCTGCGGCAGGTCGGCCGGCGGTTTGGGGGGGCTCATCTCGGGAGGATCGGGCGGATACGTCTGAAAGTATCGTGCGCGAACGCGTGGCGAAGGGTGTTCCGGGACGAAAAGGCCGTTTTTTCCGTCCGCAGGCAATTTCGGGTTTCGCCTGTTGCCAGCTTCAGGCGAAAAACGCTGCAGCCCTCAGCACCAACTGAACTCAGAGCGACCTCAGACCGCGAGTCGGTGCGCGCGGCACGGGCTTGGCGCGAGGCATCGAAAGCGGCTGCGGGCCAAACTCCCGCTTTGCTCCCGCATCTGGAAACAAAAACGCCTCCGCCCGAAAGTCGTCGATCACTCGACAACCTCCAGACCGAGGCGAATAACCGTCGTCAGGCCGAGACCGGCCTGCCGTCGACGGGTAACCCAAACGAACGAACGAGCGCCTAGTGGCGGGCGAACGTAATCGCCGGATCGCGGGCCGCGAGAGCCGAGCCAACGTCCAGGTTGCTGCCGGTGTTGACGATTTCCGTCTTCCCGTACACGTAGACGCCCGACATCGGGAGGATGGACCCGTCATAGGCACGCACGACCAATGGAATGTGCGAACCGACCGAAGTCACCGACGTGATGTAGATCGTCGAGTGACGTGGCTTCGTGCTATCTGGCGCGGCCTGGAGCGAGGAAACCCCGACTGCGCAGGCGACAACTCCTAACAGAGCAATGGTTTTTTTCATAAGTTTCCGGTGTAGTAACAAAGAATTATCAACTTTGGCTGTCCTTGCATAGAAAAATCTTCGGCCACTTTCACCGCAAACTCCTCGCCGGTAAACAAAAAGGCCGGGCTTTCGCCCGGCCTTTTCTCATGAGGACTGGTCTACACTTCGCGTCTTAGAATTTCTTCTCGACCGTGAAGTAGTACAGACGCTGGTACGGATCGTAGAGCGCTGCGTCGGTGTTCGTCGCGTCAGGTGAATCGGCGATGAACACGGGGCGGGCGTTGGTCACGTTGGTGATACCGAAGCCGAGGCTGAGGCCATCCAGCCAGCGGGGGCTCGTCATCATCTTCTTGGCCACCTCCTTGCTGACCACCTGTTTCCCGCCGTCCTTGCCGTCCTTCGGCGCCGGCACCGGTGCCGGGGCTTCGGGCTTGTTCAGGCCGAACGTGTAGGAGAACAGCAGGTCGATCGTGTAGTAGTCACGAATCTTCGGCAGGTAACCGTCCTTGCCGGGACCCGCGTAGGTGCTGATGTCGATGTCGTGCGCGTCACGCAGCGTCGGGGTATAGTTACCCAGCGCCGAAGCCTTCGCACCACCCCAACGGTATTCGACGTACGGAGCCAATTTATATTGGGGCACCGAATTCGCCTGACCGAGGTAGAAGCCCACCGTGTCGTAGGCATGATCGCCGGGCAAGTTCTCGTTCTTGTCCTGGAGATAGTAGACCCCGTTCAGACCGACCGTGAGGGCACCGAACCTGGCCGGGCCACCGTTGTCGAAGTCGTGAGCGTAGTTGACGTTGAAATCAACGCCACCGATGCGGGTACGACCGATGTTGGCCAGGTTGTCCGTGATGAAGTAATCACCGAGGTTGCCCGCGAGCTGGAACGGAGCCGTGACTTCCGGCCCGTTGAAGCTGAGATGGCGAACCAGGCCGGCGAACGGCGACGCAGTTCCAAGCGCGTTCACGCTGCTAGCGATCGTCACGTCAGGGATCGTGCCCACCTCGTTCTTCTGCTCCACGTGGAAGAAGTCACCGCTGATCGTCAGACCGGGGACCATCTTGGGCGAGAGGACGATACCCACCGAGTAGGTGTCAGCCGTGGAAGGCGTCAACGCGGGATTGGAACCACTCGTCTCGAACGCTTGCTCGTTGCCTTGCAGAACGCCCTGGGCATTCGGCAAGTCGATGGAGTTCGAGAAACCCGAACCGGCCGGTCCACTGGTTTCCAACAGCGTCGGAGCGATGAACGACTTCGAGAACGAGCCGCGGACGGCGATGTCTTCGATGGGCCGGTACACGAAGCTGGCCTTCGGCACGAAGCTGCTGTGAATCCCCTCGTATTTTTCCATACGCACCGCGCCGTCGAGATCGAGCGAGTAAACGCCCGGGATCTTCATGGTCGGAGCGATGATCGGGATCGACGCTTCCGCGTAGGCGGCATCGATGTCGCGGCCGGTGTTGACGCCAGGGATCGGAGTGCTTCCAAGGAAGATTTCCGGGCTGTCATCGTAGCGGAACTTCTCGAAACGATACTCGTAACCCAGGGCGATACCGAGCGGACCCGCCGGCAGCTTGACCGGGAAGGCCGTGATGCCCGCGTCGAACACGTTCAGCGCCGACTTCAGATCGCGGAAGTTCGCTCCGAACACTCCGGCCGCGGTGAGAGCCGCGTCCTGGTTGGCGGTCGAGAAGATGTTGATCGTTCCATTGGCGATGCCCGCGTTCAGATTCGCGACGATCGGCAGGTTGGAGTTGCGATAGTTGATCTCGTTCTGGCTCGTGTTGAAGCTGATGTCGTAATCGAGATCAATGCTCTTGAGGATGTTTCCCTTGAAACCGGCCACGACACGGTAGAAATCCGTGTCCGAGCGGAAGATACGCGGAAAGTCAACGAAGCGCGCGCGGATATCGACGCGTCCAACGGCCGTCCCGACGGGAACACCGGGCGTCGCAACGTCCGTGGCACCCGTGGAGGCAACCGCGCCGTCCACCGTGAAGTTGAACGGATCACCCAGCGAACCCGGAGGAACGACCAGTCCATTGTTATTCGCATCGGTGCTCAGGCCGGTGATCGGCTGCGCGTTCAGGTAGCTCTGGGCGTAATTGTGTGAATACAGGAATTCGCCGTAGAACGTGATGTGATCGGCCCAGATCTCACGGGCAAACTCACCGAAGAGGCTCAGGCGGCTCTGGTCGAGCGTGATGCCCGTGCCGTTCGAGAGGTTGAACAACTGCGAGTCCGCCGTCGTGCCGATCGGGCCGCGGTAGGCGCCGGAGGCAGCCAATCCGGCGGCCGTGGCCACGGTGCCGTTCCCGGTCACCTGGTCGGGACTGGTGACACCGTTGTTCAGGAAGTAGAAAGCTCCGTTCAGGCGGATGTTGCCGTTGAAGCTGTTCGTGCCGAAGGAAGGTCCGGCCCATTCGCGGTCGCGGTTGAAGATCGGATCCTGCTCGGTGTACTGGCCGCCGATGACGATGCTCGTCTTGTCGTCGCCGATACCCACGATGGCGCTCACGCGCTTGTCCTTGATGTCCGATTTCTCGGTGAAGCCGTAGCGGCCGTCGATCTCGAGGCCGCGGAACTCCTGGTTCAGGATGACGTTGACGACACCACCGATGGCTTCGGAGCCGTAGATGGCCGAAGCGCCGTCCTTGAGGACCTCGATCCGCTTGATGAGGGCGGTCGGGAAAAGATTGACGTCGACGAACGCGGCACCGCCGGCAGCCTGCGCCGCGGAGTCGGCCACGCGTCGGCCGTTGAGGAGCACCAGGGTCGGCAGACCGTGGATGGACACTGCCGAACCGCCGTAGGTCGAGTTCGAGGAAATGGAGGCGTTGGACTGGCCAAGGTTGCCGCCGCCGCTGAACGAAGGATCAGCGCGCGTCAAGACAGAGAGCACGTCCTGCTGGCCCGTACGATCACGGGCAGCCTCGTCGACGGTGTCGACACGCGCGGTGCCGGCTTCCGCCGCCGTGGGGATGTTGGAACCGGTCACGAACACCCGGTCAGCCGGGCCCGCCGCGTCTGCGGAACTCGCGGTCGAGGTGGTCGCGTCCGGGTTGGTCACTACTTGGGCGAACGCTGCGTTCGCCGCGAGCAAGGACCCGCCGAGACCGACTGTCAATGCCAGTCGGGCAGCGGGAAATTTCTTTTTGATCAATGATCGAATCATTTAGGTAGCTTGGTCTGTGTAGGTTAAGGCAACTCGAAACTTCGCGACCCACCCTCCGCCTGACGGCGAAGATGCGGGAACTGGTGTCGTTCCGATTCTGCCGCACTCCCGCTAGCCGAGTGCGACGAAGCCGTGTTTAGTCGAAATCGGGAGGGGGTGTCAAAAAAAATTTACGAAAAGTTTTGAACGATTGCTCCGGCGGGCTGTCTGCCCAGTCGTTTTTCAGGGGTCCGCAACCCGCGTGAAATTCTCCGGGCGTTTCGCTGGAACAATTTGCCGGAGTGGCAGTTACTCGTGCGAGCCAAATGGTGTGGAGCGTCAGCGCACCACAACCTGCTTGACGTAGAACCAGTGGATCGCACCGGTCACGTACATCTTGTATCCGAAAACCGTCCGGACCAACACGACATCCGGGTCGTCGAGGCTCGCGACGAATTTCTGGGCGGTGTCGATCTGCTGCCAGATCGAACCGTTGTCCAGGACGACACGCGTGCGGCCGGTCAGGCCTGCGAAGTGCCCCTGGATGTGCCCTTCGATGACGTTCTGCGCCGTCGAACGGTCGCGCCGGGGCGGCGGGTTGACGCGCTCCTCGGTGGCTTTGACTTCCTGCTGCACGGCGCGTTCGCGGTAGCCCTGGAGGAAACGTTCTAGCCGTTGCAACTCCTCCGCCGAGAGTTTCTTCAAACCTGCCGCCTTGAACTCCTCCGGCGTCATCAGGTCCTTTAACGACACGTTGTCGGCCAGGGGCTTCGGCGCATTGGGGTCCGGTGCCTGCGCGCGCGCGGCCCGCAACAACCCCAAACTGCCGACGGCGGCCAGCGCCGCCTGCATGGTGAAGGACCGTCGGGAAACGGCCGGGGGCGATGACAGCGGCAGAGACGGCGTGGAAGATGGGCTCATACGTCCCCCATCGCTAGCGTGGAGCCCCCAGGCGACACAAGGCAAAAAGAAGCGGCGGCCACCCGGAGGCAGCCGCCGCTTCGCAAATTCCGGTCAGGCCCGAGTCGTTACTTCTTTTCCAGCGCCGCCTGGGCCGCCGCCAGCCGTGCGATGGGCACGCGGAAGGGGCTGCACGACACGTAGGCCAGCCCGAGACGGTGGCAGAACTTCACGCTCTCCGGCTCGCCGCCGTGCTCGCCGCAGATGCCCAGCTTGATGTCGGGGCGGGTTTTGCGGCCGAGTTCGGTCGCCATCTCCATGAGCTTGCCGACGCCCGTCTGGTCGATGGACGCGAACGGGTTCACGGGCAGGATTTCCAGTTCCGCGTAGTGCGGCAGGAAGCTTCCCGAGTCGTCGCGGCTCATGCCGAGCGTCGTCTGGGTCAGGTCGTTCGTGCCGAACGAGAAGAACTCCGCGCTCTCGGCGATTTTGTCCGCCGTCACGCAGGCGCGGGGGATTTCGATCATCGTGCCGACCATGTAGTCGAGCTTCTTGCCCTTCTTCTCCTTGGCCACTTGCCCGGCCACCCGGTGAACCACCTCGACCTGAAGTTGCAACTCACGCGGGAAACCCACGAGCGGGATCATCACTTCAGGCTTCACCTTGATACCCTCGGCCTGCACTTCGGCGGCAGCCTCGAACACGGCGCGCGCCTGCATCTCGCTGATCTCGGGATAGCTCAACCCCAAGCGGCAGCCACGGTGGCCGAGCATCGGGTTGAACTCGTGCAACTCGTTGACGCGTTGCGCGATCTTCGCCGCGTCCACGCCCAGTTTCTTGGCGAGGTCGGCCTGCTGCGCCTTGTCGTGCGGCAGGAACTCGTGCAACGGCGGATCGAGGAAACGGATCGTTGCCGGGTAGCCCTTCAATTCGCGGAAGATGCCCGCGAAGTCGGCCTTCTGGAACGGCAGCAGTTTGGCTAACGCGGCGCGGCGGCTTTCCTCGTCCTCGGCGAGGATCATCTCGCGCATGGCGTCGATGCGGTCACCCTCGAAGAACATGTGTTCGGTGCGGGTCAGGCCCACGCCCCGCGCGCCGAACGCGATGGCGTTGGCTACCTGGTCGGGCGTGTCGGCGTTGGTGCGGATGTCAAGCGTGCGGAATTGATCCGCCATCTTCATCAACGCGTCGAACTGCTGGAACGCGAGGCTGTCCTTGCCATCCAAGGTTTTCGAGACAAGCACCTGCACAACCTCCGAAGGCGCGGTCTTCACCTCGCCCGCGAATACCTCGCCGCTCGTGCCGTCGATGGAGATGAAGTCACCCCTTTTCAGCACGGTGTCACCCGCCGTCACGGTCTTCTTGCCGTAGTCGATCACGAGGTTGCTCGCGCCGCACACGCACACCTTGCCCATCTGCCGGGCGACCAACGCCGCGTGCGAACTCACCCCGCCGCGCGCGGTGAGAATGCCCTCGGCGGCGATCATGCCGCGCAGGTCTTCGGGCGAGGTTTCCACGCGCACCAGCACGACCTTCTCGCCGCGGTGCGCCATCTCGACGGCTTCCTCCGCGTTGAAAACGACCTTGCCGCTCGCCGCCCCCGGACCGGCGGGCAAACCCTTGCCGATGACCTTCGCGCCCTTCGCAGATTCGCGGTCAAAGATCGGGGCCAGCAACTGGCTCAGGCTGTCGGCGGGGATGCGCTTGACGGCTTCTTCCTTCGTGATGGCCTTTTCCTTCACCATCTCGACGGCGATCCGCACGGCAGCCATGCCGGTGCGTTTGCCGTTGCGGGTCTGGAGAATGTAGAGACGACCGTCCTCGATGGTGAACTCCAAATCCTGCATGTCGCGGAAATGCTTCTCCAGCGTGTCGCGGACCTTGAGGAGCTGCTTGTGACTGGCGGGCATTTGCTCCGCGAGCCGGGCCACGGGTTCGGGCGTACGCACGCCGGCCACCACGTCCTCACCCTGGGCGTTGATCAGATATTCCCCGTAGAACACCTTCTCCCCTGTCGCCGGGTCGCGCGTGAACGCCACGCCCGTCGCCGACGAATCACCCATGTTGCCGAACACCATCGTCTGCACGTTCACAGCCGTGCCCCATTCGGCGGGAATGCCGTACTTGCGCCGGTAGACGATGGCGCGGTCGTTCATCCACGAGCCGAACACCGCCCCGACCGAACCCTTCAACTGCTCGCGCGGGTCCTGCGGGAAGCTCTTGCCGGTGCGCTCCTTGATGAGGTCCTTGAACGCCTGGACGAGCTTCTTCAAATCTTCGACCGAAAGCTCGCTGTCCAACTCGACGCCGGCCGCGTGCTTGATCTCCTCGATGACGACCTCGAACGGTTCGTGGTCCTCGCCGGGCCGCTTCTGCACGCCCATCACCACGTCGCCGTACATCTGCAAAAACCGGCGGTAGCTGTCGTAAGCGAAACGCGCGTTGCTGGTCTTCTCGGCGACGATCTCGACCGTCGTGTCGTTCATGCCGAGATTCAAAATGGTGTCCATCATGCCGGGCATGGAATCCCGCGCACCCGAACGCACCGACAACAACAGCGGATTCTCACTGCCACCCAGCACCTTGCCGACGGACTTCTCGATCTTGGCAAGCGCCTTTTCGATCTGCGCGTCCAACTCGGGCGGGTACGTCTTCTTGTTGTCGTAGAAGTACGTGCAAACTTCCGTGGTGATCGTGAACCCGGGAGGCACGGGCAACCCGATGCGGGTCATCTCCGCGAGGTTCGCGCCCTTGCCGCCGAGCAGCGGCTTCATGGAACCATCGCCGTCGGCCCCGCCGTCGCCGAAATAATAAACGTACTTGCCGGACTTCGCCTTGCCCTTGGCGGACACGACGGGCGCGGCGGCCTTGACCTTGTCCATGTGCGTGGTGGCGGCCTTGGGCTTCGTGGAAGGCGCGGGCGACTTCGTGGCCACGGCGGCGCGGCGCGCGGCGGCGACCTTGAACGCCGGGCGGTCTTCCTGCCGGGCGGTCTTCACCGGCTTGGCCGCGACGAGCTTGGTGTGGGGCGCGGCGGGCTGTTTCCCTTTGGCTTTGATGGCGAGCGAGGAGCCTTTCGAGGAGGGATTGCGCGGTTCGGGAGTGGGTGCGGCGGCGCGGCCTTTCAAGGCTTTGGGCGCGGCGGCAGCGGGACGGCGGGCGGGTTGGGTTTTGGTGGCCATTGGAAGATCGTCGGAAAGCCGCCTGCGAGATGCAAAGCGGGTAGCGAAGCTATCCGCGTCCGTCCCGGTGTCAACGCGCTTGCCCTCCGCCCCGCCAAAGAGTTATCCTCTTCCTCGCTATGAGCGCCCTGCCCAAACGCCTCTTCACCGCCGAGGAATATCTCCTGCTCGAAGAACGCTCGCCATACAAGAGCCAGTACATCTACGGCGAGATTTTTCCGATGGGCGAGTACAGCGTCGGCCCCCCTTCCATGATGGCCGGCGCAACGGTCGAACACGTTCTCATCGCCACCAACCTTGTCGCTGGTCTCGGCATCCAGTTCCGCGGGCGGCCTTGCCGCGTGCTCAACTCCGACATGCGTGTAGCCGTCGAACCGGGGGACATTTATACTTACCCTGATGTCGTTGCCGTCTGCGGGCAGCCGCACTACGAAAGCACTCGCCCATTGGCTAGCCTGCTCAATCCGCAGCTCATCGTCGAGGTCCTCTCCCCCAGCACGGAAGCCTACGACCGGGGCGACAAATTCCTCTACTACCAGCGCATCGCCTCGTTGACCGACTACGTGCTCGTCGCCGCCGACCGGATGCGCGTCGAACACTACGTCCGGCAGGAGGGCGACTGGAGCCCGACCGGATATTCCCGGCCCGCCGACCGGCTGGTATTTTCCAGCCTCGAAGCCGAACTCACCCTGGCCGAAATCTACGACAAGGTGGACCTCCCTGCCCCGCGCGGCCAACGCTGACCGTCAGCACCGCGCTTTTTCAACCCTCGCCTTGCCGCCCCGGTCCGGCCAGCAACAGGGTAACAAGGTTTTGTTCGCGCCATCCTTCCGGACCCGCACCTCTGCTCAACTCCTCAATAATTCATGAAAACCACTGGCAACACCCTCCTCGTCACCGGCGGCGGCACCGGCATCGGCCGCGGCCTCGCGGAAGCCTTCCACGCCCTGGGCAATCAGGTCATCATCTCCGGCCGCACGCAAAAGAGCCTGGACGAAACGACCGCCGCCAACCCCGGCATGAAATCACTGACCGTGGACATGACCGATCCGGGCAGCATCCGGTCGTTCGCGGACAAGTTGGCGGGCGAATTTCCGGCGCTCAACGTGGTGATCCACAACGCCGGCATCATGCGAACCGAGAACCTGCTCGACCAGCCGACCGATCTCGCCGACGCCGAAGCGATCATCGCCACCAACCTGCTCGGCCCCATCCGCCTGACGGCCGCGCTGCTGCCGGGGTTGCGAGAACAGCCGCACGCGACGGTGATGACGGTTTCCAGCGGACTGGCGTTCGTGCCGATGGCGATGACCGCGACCTATTGCGCGACGAAGGCGGCGATCCATTCCTACTCGCAATCGTTGCGTTTTCAGCTCAAGGATACGGCGGTGGAGGTGGTCGAGTTAATCCCGCCGTATGTCCAGACCACTCTCATGGGCGACCACCAGGCGAGCGACCCCCGGGCGATGCCGCTGGATGCGTTCATTAAAGAAGTGATGGAGCTTCTCCAGGCGCACCCCGAGGCGACGGAGATTTGCGTGAAAAACGTGCAGCCGCTGCGCGATGCGGCCGAAGGCGGAAAGGAAAAATACGAGCAGTTTTTCCAGGGGTTCAATCGATCCATGTCCGAGAGCACCCATTGAGGCTCATTTCGCCGCGTCACCCGGCGAGCGCGGAACTCCGGACGACGGCTGCCGATAAATTCTGAAAAAATGGTTGCACGTCGGCGGGCATTCGGGTAATGTGCATTCATCAAATCGCGGGGTGGAGCAGCCTGGTAGCTCGTCAGGCTCATAACCTGAAGGTCGTAGGTTCAAATCCTACCCCCGCAACCACTTTCAAACGCCTGAAAGTGTCTACTATTTCCTGGACGTTTGCAGCATGGGCAAACTTTGGGTTGATTCAACCCCTGATAAGGTGTGTGCCCAAACCGGGCAACCCCAAAGCGTTTTTCGCTTGCTCGTAGTGGCGGGCGGCGGGCAAACACCCTTTCTCTG
>CAZZYS010000076.1:0-15589 GCA_964658285.1 uncultured Verrucomicrobiota bacterium | reverse complement strand
GTCTTCGAGCAGCGCAGCACCATCGAAAGAAGGAGGTGGAGCGTCTCGCGCACCACGGCATCGCCGCAAGGCTGCCGGGCCGCATGTTCGCTGAGCAACGACTGGTAAAGGGGCAGGAGGGTTTTGGTTCCGGTCAGCTTGCGTCCGGGCAGAACGCGACGGTCCGGCACGCAGTGGGCAAAGGAGGGATCGCCCGTGCCCTGACGCAAGCGCGGCAGGCGCACCTGAATCCAGTAATATTCGGCGGGCTCGACGATGTTGTCGCGCGCCCCGTGCCACTCGTCGGGCCAGATCAGGAACAATTCGTTCCCGCTCACGTCCGTGGAAACTCCCTCGACCCACCACGTCACCTTGCCGTGCACGACGTAGAAGATTTCGAGCACGCGGGGGTGCCGATGATTGAAGAAGGAGGCGGGTCGCGCCGTGTGGTAACGGACGTGTCCGACGAGGCAAAGCTCCGGGATGAGCGGCGTGGTCCCTTCGGTGGTTTCGCGAACCCCGTAACGGCAATGCTCGACCGATAATGAGGAAGACAAGCTCATCATCTAGGGGCACGACTCCGGGGGCGTCGTCAGGGCTCCATCCTGGCGTGGTTCGATGGTGCCGACGAGTAGAAAGAGCGCCAGCGTTCCCAGCGGGGCGAGCAGCCCGGCGGCGGTGAGCACGGGAGCATAGGAAAAATGATCCACCACCCAGCCGGTCGTCAGGGTAAAGGCCATGCTGCCGATGCCTGCCCCGACGCCCCCGAGTCCCGCGACGCTCGCCACCTGCCCCGGCGGGAAAAGATCGGCGGGCAGCACCTGGACGTTGCTGATCCACAACTGGAAGCCGAAGGTCACGACGCTGATCCAAAAAAGCGCCGCCGCCGTGCTGTCGCTCCGCGCGGCGAGGATGCCGCAGGGCATCAGGCACGTCGCCAGCAGGATGACCGATTTCCTGGCGCGATCCGTCGTCCAGCCACGGCCGAGCAGGAACCCGGAAAGCGCGCCGCCCGCCAATCCGCCCGCGCCCGCCGCCACGAAAGGCAGCGAGGCGAACGCGCCGATTTGTTCGAGGCTCAGCCCGCGCGCCTTGTTCAGGTATTCCGGCAGCCAGAGGATGTAGAGCCACCAGATCGGGTCCACGAGCAGGCGCGCCAGCACCACGGCCCAGACTTGCCGCTCGGCGAGCAGGTCCGCCCAACGCGCGGCCGGTGCCAACGCTTGCGCCCGCCGCTGGCCCGCCCGGATCGCGCGGCGTTCGGCGGGGTCGAGCCACGGGTGTTGATCGCACCCACAGTAAAACGTCAGCCAGACGGCGAGCCACCCGAACCCGAGCGCGCCCGTCGCCAGAAAGGCGGTCGGCCAGCCGAACCGGAACCGCAGCCACACGATCATGGGCGGAGCCAGGATCGCGCCCACCGACGACCCGGCGTTGACGATGCCCAGCGCGAAAGCGCGTTCCCGGTCGGGGAACCAATCCGTGATGACCTTGATGCCGCCGGGCCAGTTGCCGCCTTCGCCGAGCCCCAGCGCCACGCGCAACACACACAGGCTGCCGAAACCGCGCGCAAAGGCGTGTCCCAGCGCGGCGGTGGACCACACAACCACGGACGCGGCGAATCCCCGCCGGACGCCGACCCGGTCGTGCAGCCAACCGGAGAACCCCTGGCTGACCGTGTAGGCCAGCAAAAACCACGTGCCCACCGCCGCGTAATCCAGGTTCGACAGGCGCAACTGCTCCCGAATCACCGGAGCCAGGACGGAGACGGACAGCCGGTCGAGGATGTTGATGACCGTGGCCAGGAAAACCAGACCCACGATCCACCAGCGCAATCCGGGCAGCCGGAAGGCGCGGTTTGGCGGGGGCGAGGCGTTCATGGCGGCGTCGGGGAACAACGGGTCAGGCGGGTTGACCGGGCGAGCAAAACAGGACCGTCAACGGTTCGCCGCCCGCGCCAGCCAACTCGCCGACCGGGGCCTCGGCCGCCAGGAGGAAGCGGGAACCCGGCCGCAGGCGAATTTGTTGGTCGTCCATCGTCAGGGTGCCCTCGCCCCCCGCCACGACGCCGATCCGCACGTGCGGGCGCGGGGGCAGGTCCGTCCTCTCCACGACCCGAAACCGGGTCACGGAAAAACGGTCGGTCTGCGCGGGTCCGATCAACTGTTCCTCGACGGGAGAAAGTCGCCGGGGCGGGATGTTGAACGCCGCCGCCACCATGTCGGCACTGCGCGGCGTGTAATCAAAAATTTGCAGGGCCAGGTCCACGGGTCCGCGCATGAAGCGCGCCTCCGGCGGCACCTCGACGCCCTCGCGCACGAACTCGCACCGCACGACGAGGTCCGACGGCTCCATGATTTCGAGCATGAGGATGCCCTCGCCGATGGCGTGCGGCAGGCCGCCGGGCACCAGCCAGACCTCGCCGACCCGGACGGGGATCGGATCGAAGCAGGCGTCCATCGCGGCGATGTCCTGTTCGAGCACGATGCGCCGCCATTCCGACGGCGACGGAGGCCGTTGGAAGCCCAGCCGGATGTAGGCGCGCTCCGCGTCGCGCAATGCCAGGATGACGTAGGCTTCCAGTTTCCCCCAGGGGGAGCCGAGATGCTCGCGGGCGAAGGCGGCGGTGGGATGCGCCTGGACGTGCAGCCGCATCGCCGAATCGAGCAGTTTTGCCAGGAAGCCGGGGTGCGCGCCGAGGCGCTCCGCGTGCTCCCGGCCAAAATAATATCCAGGGTCTTGCGCGAACAGATCGTGGAGCGTGGTCCATTCGCCCGAAGGAGCGCGCACGCCAGCCAAGCCTTCTTCGGCCACCGGGTCCATCCCCGGGTTGACGGCGCGCACCGTGGACGCGAGCCAATCCTCCGGGCGGTTGCCATCGCGGGGGGCGGCGTGGCCTTCGAGGCCGTCCAGCAGGTAGCCGCCGAGGTAGTTTCGCCGCACCCGGTTCGGTCCCAGGGGGATGACAGGACTGCGCATTGCCCGCAGGGTAGCCGAAGCCGGGCGCGGCGGCGTTCGATTTTTTAGCCGCCGTTTTTTGAACGCGAACCGCGCGTTTTTCGGCTTTGCTGTCTTCCAACCATTCTCCCCCTCATGCCTCCACGATTTCCCTTCACGCCCCTCCTTGCCGGGTGCTTTTTGTGGGCTGCCGGTCCGCTCGCGGCGCAGGCTCCCAATCCGGCTGCCTGCGTCAACCCCCTGATCGGCACGGACCCGAATCCGACGGTCAAGGTCGGCCCCGCGTTCGACACCGGCAACACGTTTCCCGGAGCCGTTTGTCCCCGGGGCATCGTCGCCTGGAGCCCCGACACCACCCACAAGGACAAGATCGCCGGCGGCTACTGGTATCCCGACGATAAGATCGAATGCTTCAGTCTGACCCACTTCAGCGGACGCGGCGTGCCCTGCCTGAAGGACATCGGTTTCATGCCCCTGATCGGGCCCGCCGCCGTCTCCCCCGGCACCGCCTGGGAGAGCTACGCCGCGAGCTTTTCCCATGCCAACGAAAGCGCTTCGGCGGGTTACTACCGGGTCAAGCTGGACAACGGGCTGCAAACGGAGCTGACCGCGACGCCGCGCACGGGCCTGGCCCGGTTCACCTTCCCGGCGAAAACGGCCGGGACGCTGTTGCTGCGGGCAAATGGTGCGATCACCGTCAACGGCAGCGAAGCCTCTGGTTACGCCGATTCCCACGTCGGCAAGGGCGGGACGTACAAAATCTATTTCTTCGCGCAATTCTCCCAGCCGATCAAAAGCGTCAAAACCTGGGTGGGCGACACGGTCAGCGACGCGCCCGGCGCGGAAGGGAAAAGTTCCGGGGCCATCCTGAGCTTCGACCCGGCGGCAGACCCGGCGTTGCTGGTGCGGGTGGGAGTGTCCTACACCAGCCCGGAAAATGCCCGGGACAATCTAAAGCAGGAAAACACGGGTTGGGATTTCGCGGAGGTGCAACAGCGGGCCTCGGCGCTCTGGAACGGCGCGCTGGGCCGGATCGAGATCGAAGGCGGCACGGCCAGCGAACGGGCGGTCTTCTACACGGCGCTCTACCACTGTTTCATCCATCCCAATCTGCTGGACGACGCCAATGGCCAGTACCTCGGCATGGACGAAAAAATCCACTCGGTCGCCGCCGGTCACCATCAGTACCAGAACATCCCGGCCTGGGACGAACACCGTTCCCACGCGCCGCTGATGGCCATCGTCGCCCCCCGCGAGAGCGGCGATGTCATGCAGTCGCTCGTGAACTACGCCCAGCAGGACCGCAGCGTGCGGCCGGCGGGCGGCGGGATGCCGCGCTGGGAACAGGTCAACCGCAACTCGGGCGGCATGGTGGGCGACGGGGACGACACGATCATCGCTACGACCTACGCTTTTGGTGCGACCGGGTTCGACGCCAAGAGCGCGTGGGAAATCATGGACCGGGCAGCCTCCGAACCCGGTGTCACCTCGGACGGGGCCAAGGTGCGCGGCGGCCTGGAAGAATACCTCGCCAAAGGCTACGTGCCGGAAAGCGCCGCGGTCACGCTGGAGTATTGCACCGATGATTTTGCGCTCTCCCGGTTTGCCGACAGCCTGGGCTACCGCGAAAAGGCCGCCGCGTACCTCTGGCGCGCGCAGAACTGGAAAAACCTCTTCGACCCCGCCACCGGGTACATCCGTCCACGGACGGCGGACGGCGCGTGGGAGGAAAAGTTCTCGCCCCGGGGCGGCAAGGGATTCGTCGAAGGGTCGGCCGCGCAATACCTCTGGCTGGTGAACTTCAATCTGCACGGCCTCATCGAAAAACTCGGCGGCAACGAAAAGGCCGTCGAGCGTCTGGACACCTTCTTCACCCGGACCAACGCCGGCATGAGCACCGAGTTTGCCTACATGGGCAATGAACCCGACGAAGAGGTGCCCTGGGTCTACGACTTTGCCTCCGCCCCGGCGCGGACGCAGGCCGTCGTGCGCCGCGTCCAGACGGAGTTGTTCACCGATCAGCCCAACGGACTGCCAGGGAACGACGATGCCGGGTCTCTGTCGTCGTGGTACGTGTTCTCGGCGTTGGGCCTGTACCCGGAAATCCCGGGCGTGGCCGGTTTCGCCATCGGAAGTCCCGTGTTTCCCCGGGCCACGTTGCACCTGGACGACGGCAAGGTGATTCAGATCATCGGCAAAAACGCCGCGCTCGCCCATCCCTTCGTACAGAAGCTGACGCTCAACGGCCAGCCCTATGGAAGTCCGTGGATTTCGTGGTCCGCATTGTCCGGCGGGGGCGTCCTGGAGTTTGAGCTTGGGGACAAACCCTCCGATTGGGGAAAAGACCCTGCGAAGGCTCCGCCTTCCTTTGACGTTGCACCTTGAATAGGGGAAGATTTTTAGCCGCAAAAAGCGCAAAAAACGCAAAAGGGGAAAAAGCTCAGAGGGAGGGCGAGTCTTGCGTGGAGGATAGGGCGTACTTGCAAATCTCGAAACGCGGCGCTCCGAAATTGCACAGCAGGCCGTGTTCGAGGCGGGCCGCCCGCAGGTAGCCGAGGAGTTGCGCGGCGTGAGCGTCAGACAAGGCGCGGGCAGCCTTTAGCTCGACTACGACCGTGCCTTCCAAAGAGGTCAGCGGCGAAATTGCCGAGCAACGTACCGTCTTCATCATAGACATTGAGCGGATGTTGTTGGACAGCTTCCAGCCCGGCTTTCCGCAAACGGTGAGCAAGCGCGTTCTCATAGACCTTCTCCAGATGCCCGTGTCGCAGGTAACAGTGGATTTCGTAAGCAGTCTGTCGAATAAAGTCGCACAGCCGCTTCACCTCTAAATCCATTTCTTTCTCCTTCTCCCCTTTTGCGTTTTTTGCGCTTTTTGCGGCTAAATTTCCGCTCTGCTGACGATGGAGAAAAGCTCATCCACCCCAGCATCCCGATGACGCGTGGCGGTAGTAGAAAGCAATCGCTGGCCGCGTTTGTTGGACGACAACCGGCGCTCGACTTCCGCGCTGGCCGTGCGCGCGCCGCGCAAATCACTCTTGTTGACCACCACGAGGTCGGCGGCATCTAACATCGCAATCTTCTGGAGTTGCAGGCGGCTACCGTAGTCCGGGTTCATCACAAGAATCCGAAAATCGACCAACTCACTCGAAAACGGCAGCGCCTCCTGCCCCGTGCCGACCGTCTCGATGATGACCAGCTCGAACTCGCCACTGCCCGCGAGGATTTCCAGACACTGACCCGTCGATGGGCTCAGGCCGCCCGACTGTCCGCGCGTCGCCATCGAACGCATGAACACCCGGTCGTTCTGCGAATAGATCATCGTCGCGCGGTCGCCCAGGAGCGCCCCCGCGCCGTTGCCGCCGATGCTCGGGTCATGCGAGAGAATGGCAACCCGTGCTTGGGCCGGACGGGCGCGCAGGAAACGCAGCACGAGTTCGTCGATGAGCGTCGTCTTGCCCGCGCCGCCGGGGCCGGTAATGCCGACGACGCGGCAGGTTTTTGCCTTCGCCGGGGGCAATGTTCGTTCCGCCAGCGGGTCCGCGACGGGTTTGGAAAACGCTTCCTCCGCGTCGGTGAGTTGCCGTGCCAACGCGAGGTCGCCCTTCAGAGGGTCAGCCGCCTCCGGCCGTTTGCCGTAACGCTCGCTGACCCAACCTAACATGTCGTGCAACGGCGTGCCCGCGAAGAAAATACGGTCGGTGCCCTGCTGGCCCATCATTTCGGCGTCGGCCGCCGTGATCGTCCCGCCGCCGCCGCCGAAGATGCCGATGTGCCGCGCGCCAAGGGCGTCGAGTTGCGCGCGGACCTCCGCAAAAAACTCGACGTGCCCGCCGTTGTAACTCGACAGGCCGATGGCGCGCACGTCTTCCTGCACCGCCGCGCGCACGATCTCCGACGCCGGTCGGTGGTAGCCGAGATAGACGACCTCGATGCCGTGGCGGATGAGTTCGAGGTTGATGGTATTGATGGCGCTGTCGTGCCCGTCGCAGATGGGCACGGCGGTCAGCAGGCGGATGGGGGTGGGGGAGGTCATATGGTCACGTCCCCCACACCATCGCCACGGTCGTCGTCATGCTGCCGCCGACGTTATATGTTAGAAACCGACTCGCGCCTTCGATCTGGCGCGGCCCGGCCTGGCCGGTGAGTTGCTGGTACGCGTCGAGCACCTGCCGCACGCCCGTTGCGCCGACCGGATGACCGTCGGCCATCAGGCCGCCGCCGCTGTTGACGGGGATCGAAAACGGCGGCTTCGGCGCGTCTTCTCCTAATATCTTCGCGCGAACCCCCGGCAGCATCGTCGCGCCGGTGTGCAACAGGCTCGCGCCATTGCCCGGTTCGGCCAACCCGATGATCTCGTACGCGATGACCTCGCTGATCGAAAAACAATCGTGCACCTCGACGCCGTGCAGTTCCTTCTTCGGATCGCGGATACCGGCTTTTTCGAGCGCGGTGGCGAGCGCCCGGCGGGCGGGCGGGAAATGCGGCACGTCTTTCTTCTCCAAGGCGAGACAATCAGTGGCGTGCCCCCAGCCGCGCAGCGTCACGGGCGGCGCGGTTTGCAGATGGTCGCCAGGCCGTGCGGTGCGGTGCGCGAGCTTGTCCATGAACCGCTCCGAACACAGCACCACCGCCGCGCCGCCGTCGGTGATCTGCGAGCAATCGTAGAGCTTGAGCGGGCTCGCGGCGATGCGCCAGTTCTTCTGCGATTCCGTGCTCGCCGTGACGAAATCCATGTCCGTGTCGCGCATCTGCGCCAGCGGATTGAGCCGCGCGTGGGAATAGTTCTTCACCGCCACCCGCGCGAGGTCGTGCTCGGTCAGACTCGGGTAACGTTGCATGTAGCGTTCGGCAATCGTGCCGAAGAGTTTCGGGAACATGAACTCGCCGTACTCGGGCTTCTCCAGGGAATAATCCGCCGCGCCCGCAAGCACGTCCGACCCTTCGGCGGGTGACATGGTTTTTTGCTGTTCCGCGCCGACGGCGATCAAGCAATCGTAGAGCCCCGCCTGAATCCATTGCGCGGCGGTGAGCACGGCGAGGCTGCCGGACGCGCACGCGGCCTCGGTGTGCATCGTGGGGATGCCGCGCAGGGCGGGGTCGGCTTCGAGCAGGAGCGCGCCGACGTGGAGCTGGCGGGTAAAGAGTCCGCCGGCGAAATTGCCGACGACGCCTGCCTGGATGTCGGCGGCGTCGAGTCCGGTGGCCGCGAGCGCGGCGCGGGTGACTTCCACCACGAGGTCTTTCAACCCCTTGCCTTCCTTTTTGAGGTTGCGTTTGAAGTCGGTACGAGCGCCTCCGAGGAGATAAACGGTGTTCATGGGGGGATGGAACCCCAATCTAGCGGAACGGTTGCGGGAGGCAAACGGCCTTCCCCGACGGCGGGGTCAGTTGTTCGTCGTGGGCGTCACCGGAGGATTCGGCGTCGG
Organism: uncultured Verrucomicrobiota bacterium; assembly: GCA_964658285.1. Classification (GTDB taxonomy): domain Bacteria; phylum Verrucomicrobiota; class Verrucomicrobiia; order Chthoniobacterales; family SZAS-18; genus CAHJWO01. Next base: position 7,223 of record CAZZYS010000076.1, on the reverse strand, counting down.
CAGGACGACCGGCGGGAGAGCCGACGCGCCGCTCGGCGCGCTGCCCGTGAAGCCGGGGCTGCCGGGGAATCCCGTGCCGAGGCCGAGGCCGAAGCCGCCGACATCACCGGGCCCGGCCGTACCGGCGGTCAGGTCCTGGAGGCCGTCCGCGCATTCCGGGTGGAGCGAGGCTGCCATTTCCACGAGTTGACTGGCTTTGTCGGGGGCCGCGGTGGCTGCCGCTTCGACGAGTCTCTTCAGGTCGTCGCAAGGCAATTCACCATGCCCCTGCTTGGGTGTCTTGGCCAGGACGGCGATTTTGAGGAGGTCCACGGCGTCGTCGTGGTGTTGTTTGACAGCCTCGTGCAACGCGCCGACGACTTGGTTGATCGACGCCTTGGCGAGGGTCACGCTGGCGGGCAGGTTGGTGCTGAGCGCCGCGGCGTTGGCGGCGTCGGTCGCCGCGCGCGCGCCCGGCGCACCGAGCGCCAGCCAGACGGCAAAGACCCACGGCAACGCGCGGACGGTGGAGAGGATTTCGGGTGTCGGATGATGATTGGTTTTCATATGAGGTGCAAGGGTCCATCATGCCGAAAAAAAACAGCCGCCGATAACCCTGTACACCCCACGACGGGGAGTGGGATTCACTCCATAGAAAGGAGGGGATTTACCCCGTTGATGACCCTTGCATGGGCGGGCGCGACCGTCCCGCCCGTTCCCCGCGCCCGCGTCAGATCGTCAATTCCCCGCGCACCACCGCCGCCGCCGGACCGGCGACGCGCACCGTTTCCATCGCGTCGCGCGGGCCGATGACCTCCACCGACGCCACGCCTGGGCGGCTCATCCAGTGTCCCTGCTCGGCGTTGAAACGCGGGCTCTTGAGCAACGCATAACGCCACAGGAACGCCCCCATGCCGCCGGTGGCCGAACCCGTGAACGGGTCCTCGAACGACGCCGGCGGCCCCGTGAAATGCCGCGCGAACACGTTGCCCTTCGGCGTCGCGCCACCCAGGCAGAACAGGTGCGCGCTGAAAAATTCGTTCCCCGACTCCTGCCGCAGCCGGTCGTACGCCGCCGGGTCGAGCGCGGCGCGGCGCAGTACCTCGTGGTTGCGCACGGCCATCATCAACTGCGGGGTGCCGGTGCTGACGGTTTGCACGGGTACGTCGGGCAGGAGGTCGGCCGGGGTGAGCCCGAAAACCGGCGCGGCGACGGCGGCCGGATACGTCGCGCGGAACTCGGGCGGCATCTGGTACATGGCGACCTCCGCGACCCCGCTGCGGCCGGACGCGGAATGGGTGATGTCCACGCGGATGGGGCCGACGTTGAGTTCCAGGGCGATGGTCGTGCGGTCGCGGTCGGCGCGCAGCTCGAGACGGCCGCTGTCCACGAGCGCGAACCCCGTGGCGATGGTCGGGTGACCCGCGAGCGGGATTTCCTCGCCCGGCGTGAAATAACGCGCGCGGAAATCTGCCTTCGCCGGGTCGCTCGGACGCAGGACGAAACTCGTTTCCGAGAGGTTCATCTCGCGGGCAATCGCCTGCATGGTGGCGGTGTCGAGATCGTCGGCGTCGAAGACGATGGCGCAGGCGTTGCCGGCGAGCGGCTGCGTCGTGAACGCGTCCACTGTCATGAAGGGAAAGGTGCGGGGCATAGCGAAACGTGGAACGTGGCGCACAGGAGAGCAAGCAGTTGGTCACCGCAAGAAGAGATTGCCTCCGTGCTCAAAAACAGTAAGATAACCGAACACTATTGCACCTATGACTTGGGAAGAAGCCATCGAAGACCCGCATTTGGATGGGTTGCCCTACAAAGTCGAGTTAAACAGCGATGGCAATATCGTGATGAGTCCTACACGATTTGCTCACAGCGGTTATCAAGGCAAAATCTGCAATCTGCTCGACAGACTCCTCGACGGAATGACAGTGACGGAGGGAGCCGTGCAGACGAGCGACAACGTCAAGGTCACAGAGGTTGCCTGGCTCACTTGGGAACATTGGGAAGTCGCCCAACATGAATTGGCTGCATCAACCGCGCCGGCGATCTGCGTGGAAGTTACTTCCAAGAGCAACTACCAGCGCGAACTCAACGAGAAAAAGGCTCTCTACTTCGAGGCTGGTGCGAAGGAAGTTTGGATCTGCGACATGACGGGCAAGATGCTTTTTTATACGCCCGAGGGTCAGGTCGAAAAGTCGGCGATGTGCCCGGACTTCCCCGCGTCGGTGTAGGGTCAGCTCACGCCGCCGCCGAGGCGACCTCGCGCTTGTCGCGCGGGCGTTCCAGCAGCGGCACCGGGCCGTTGAAATACACCCCCTGCCCGTACCGCACGCCGACCTTGAGCAGCGTCTCGGCCGTCCGGCGGTCTTCCACGCCTTCGGCCACGCTGTAGATCCCCAGGTGCCGCGCGATGTCGTTCATCACCTTGACGAACGCCAGGTTGATCGGCTCCGCCGTCAGGTCCCGGGTGAAGCCGCCGTCGATCTTGAGGAAACTGACCGAGAGATTTTTCAGGTAGGCGAACGACGAAAACCCCGCGCCAAAATCGTCCAGCGCGAACCGGAACCCCTCGTTGCGCAGCCGCGCCATCAGCGAGCGCGCGGCGTCGAGATTTGCCAACACGGCGGTCTCGGCGATTTCAAACGTGACCCGGTTTGGGGCAATGCCCGCCGTCTCGAACGACTTGCGGATGAACTCCGCCGTGCCCACGTCGCGCACGGATTGACCCGACAGACCGATGGCCAGCCTCGCATCCGGGTCAGTCGCCAGGTGCCGCAGCGCGAGCCGCACCACGCGGCGGTCGATCTCCGGCCGCAGGTGGAAACGCTCCGCCGCCGGCAGGAAAAACTCGGGCTCGACCGCGTCGCCGTCCACCGTGCGCAGGCGCAGGTGCGTCTCGTGAAAGGCGGTGTGCCCGGTTTCCAACTCAATGACGGGTTGGAACCACACCTCGAAGCCGTTGTTCTTGAGCCCCTGCTTGATCTGCGTGGCCCAGCGCGAATCGCTGCGCAGTTGCGCCAGCTCGGCGTCGTCGGGCTGGTAGACTTCCACGCGGTTGCGGCCCCGCGCCTTCGCGGAATAACAGGCCGCGTCCGCCGTGGCGATGACGTGTTCGGCCGTCGCCTCGCCGGTGAGTTCCGACACGCCGACGGACACGTCGAGACCGAAGCTCTTGCCCGAATCGCAGAACACGAAATCGCAGATGCGTCCGCGCAGGCGTTCGGCGGCCAGCCGGGCCTCGGCCATCGTCACGCCGTGTTGCAGCACGACGAATTTATCGCCGCCGAAACGCGCCACGGTGTCGCTGGGACGCGCGGCGTTGCGCAGGAGGTAGGCGATCTGCACGAGGAGCCGGTCGCCGGCGGCGTGGCCGAGGCTTTCGTTGACGATTTTGAAGTTGTCCAGGTCGATGTAGAGGAGCGCGCCGCGCGGTTCGCCGGCGGCGGCGCGTTCGACGGCGAGTTCCACCTCGGCGGTGAACTGCGCGCGGTTGTCTAGCTTGGTCAGCGCGTCGTGCGAGGTGATGTAGGCGAGGTGCTCGCGTTCCTGGCCGAGTTCGGATTCCAGTTGGCGGCGGGCGGCGCGGGTCTGGATGGCCTGTTCAGCGATGGCCAGGCGCACGTCGAAGAGGGCCGGTTCGTAGGGTTTGACAAGGTAGTCGTCGGCTCCCCGGGCGAGGATCGCGCGCAGGTCGTCGGTTTCGTTGCTGGCGGTGCCGACGAGGACGTAGGGCCGCCCGCCATCGGGTTGGCCGCGCAGCCATTCGCAAAACTCGAAGCCGCTCATGCCCGGCAGGAACAGGTCCAGGATCACGAGCGGGTAAAAACTGCGGCGGTAGAGTTCGGCGGCTTCCTCGCCGCTCTCGCAGGCGGTGGCCTGGTGGCCGCGCGAGGCGAGGAGGTGGATCAGCAGCACGCGCGTGGCGGCATCGTCTTCGACAATCAGGATTTCCACTCGAATAAAAGGGCTCGGGGTGTGCGGTTCATTAAAGCCAAAACCGTGCCGGACCCGTGCCACGGACGGGGCGCGGCCGGCGGTGGGACCGAGGCAAATCACGACGCAAGGGAGCGATTTTCTCTGTTGGAAGCCGCGCGGGGATGCGGCGAACCGGACTTTCGGCGGGATAAATTTTTGTCGCGGCGACCCTCCCGCCTCCCACGAACCATCTCAAAACCAGCGCGCACGTTTGCATGGAACCGTCGGGCCGGGGCTGGAACGGCGGTGCTAATCGGGAGAATCCCTGAAATGTGGGGCGAAGCGTGTGATTCCGCTTCCTTGCGGGCGCGGGTTTTGACTAAACTGCGCGCCATATGGGCGATAAATCACCGAAAGCAACGCAGAAGGCAGCGTCACAAAAGAACAAGCAGGCCGCCGCCGGCAAGCAGCAGAAAGCGGCCGCCTCGGCCGCCAAGGCCGCGCCGAAGCCGGGGAAGAAGTAGTCGCGGCCAGCGACTCCAAATAAGGTAGGGATGGCTCTCCGAGCCAGTCCCAAATGTTTCCGGCGAGGTGCTCCGTGCGCACGGAGAACATCCAAGCCGAAATAGGGACTGGCTCGGAGAGCCATCCCTACCTTGTTGACGACCGGCCGCAGGCGCGGCCTGTCCTGCCACGGAGTTGTGAGCAGGGCTTTTTTGTCGAAGATTAGGTAATCCCGACCCACCACCAACCACTCGCCACCGGCACTGCGCCGCTCATCATCGCCCATCGCGGGGCCTCCGCCGTCGCGCCGGAGAATACCCTCGCCGCCGTTCGCACCGCGTGGGAGATGGACGCCGACGCCGTGGAGATCGATGTCCGCTGCACCGCCGATGGCCGCGCGGTGGTCATCCATGACGCCCGCACCCGGCGCACGACCGGCGTGAACCTGCGCGTGGCCGACGCCACCCTGGCGCAACTCCAGGCGCTCGACGCGGGCCGTTTCAAAGGGGGCCGCTGGACTGGCGAACGCATCCCCGCCCTGTGCGAGGTGCTCGCCGCCGTGCCGCCGGGCAAACGCCTCGTGATCGAACTCAAGGCTGGTCCCGAACTCCTCGCCCCGCTGGCCGACGACCTCGCCGCCGCCGCGTTGCCACCCGCGCAGGTCGTCGTCATCGCCTTCGACCGCGAACTGGCCGTGCTCGCCAAAGCGCGCCTGCCCTCACTGACCGTCCTCTGGCTGGGCGATCCGCGCCCGGGTGGGTTCGGGCCGCGTCCCCGGGGGAAGCGTTCGCTGGGGTTGCGGCCGTCGAAGATCGTTCGCCGGATGGCGGCCGAGGCACGCGCACTCGGCCTCGACGGGTTGGACCTCTTCGCGCACCGCTGTCTCAACGCCCGGCTGGTGGCGGAAATCCATGCGCTGGGCCTGCAACTTTTTGTATGGACGGTCAACCGGCCCCGGGTGTTCGCCCGGCTCCGGCGCGCGGGCGTGGACGGGATCACGACCGACCGGCCCGACGCCATGCTCAAGGAGAGGCGAAAGACGGAGCGTTAAAGAACCCGGCACGTCCGTCCGGGGCCCGCCGTTGAAAAAAATGAACGTCCACGGGGCTTGTCCCGTCGATAGACTGTCCCGGCGCGCCCTCGCCTTCGGTCTTTCCTTTCGCTGCCGCCGCGATACACTTTCCCGTAGTCGAACGCATGAATCCGCTCACCGGCCTGGTTTTTTCATTCGCTGCCCCGTTCCTGCTGGCTGCCACGCCCACCCCGCCGCCCGTGCGGGGTGCCGACCCCGTGGAAACCCTCTGGGGCGTGCTCGTGTCCGGCGGATATTTCATGTTCCCGCTGGCGGCGCTGCTGTTCCTGGCCACGCTGCTGATCTTCATCTACCTCTTGACCTTGCGGCGTGGCGCGGTGGTCACGCACCGTTATCTCGACATCTGCGAGGCGCTCCTGCGCAAGCGCGATTACCTGGGGCTGCTGGCCATCAGCAGCCGGCACGGCGAGTCGGTCGCGCGGATCGTCCAGGGGATGCTGGCGTTCGCCAAGGACAACCCGACCGCCCCGCTGGCCAGCGTGCGCGAGATCGCCGAGACCGAGGGCACGCGGCAGGTGTCGGCGCTCAACCACCGCATCACCTATCTGGCCGACGTGGGCACCATCGCGCCGATGGTCGGACTACTTGGCACGGTCTCGGGCATGATCCATTCCTTCGGCTCGCTGGCGACGGACGTGGCGACTTCCAAGCCGATGATGCTCGCCAGCGGCGTTTCCGAGGCGCTCGTTTGCACGGCCAGCGGCCTGGTGGTGGGCATCGTGGCGTTCACCGGGTACGCGTATTTCCGCGGCCGGGTGCAGCGGCTCAACGCCGACCTCGAAGCCGCCGCCACGCAAATCCTGGCCGTGTTTTCGCTCTATTACGCCCCGAGCAGCTCCTCCTCCAGCCGTCGGCGCGAACGCGAACGCGAAGCAGCATTGGAAGACGATTTTTAGCCGCAAAAAGCGCAAAAGACGCAAAATGGGAGAAAGAAGAAAATCCGGAGATGTTTCCCCTTTTGCGTTTTTTGCGCCTTTTGCGGCTAATCCTCTTCTCTGATTTCAGACCATGAATTTCCGCCAAAAAGCCGCCCCCCCGCCCGTCCTCGGGTTCCAGGTCACGCCGATGATCGACGTGTTCTGCTGCCTGCTGATTTTTTTCATCGTCACGTATAATTTCTCGCGCGCGGAGACCTCCCTGGAGGTCAAGGTGCCCACCGCCAAGGAGGGCAAGGACAACCAGCGGCCCATCAACCAGTGCATCATCAACGTCGCCTCCGACGGCCACGTCATCCTCAACAGCCAGACGCTCACCCAGGAACAACTGGAGGCGAAATTGAAGCAACTCTCCGAACTCTACCCCGACCAGGCCGTCATCGTGCGCGGGGACCAGCACGTCGAGTACGCGCACATCGTGGACGTGATGGACACCTGCCGCCGCGCCAACATCTGGAACGTCGCGTTCGCCACCGTCGCGCCCGCGGAATCGTCCTCTTCTCAACCATGAGCCGGTTCGTTCCCCGGCGGCCATCCGCCCGTCGCTTCCTCGTCGTCATCGCCGCCGCCGCCGGGTCCGTCCTCGGCATCGCGGGAAACCTGTCCACCGCCCGCGCGCAACAGGCGCCGGACAGCCCGGTCCTCCAGCCGTTCGGCACCCCGGCACCCACGCCCCGCCCGCGGGTGCGCCGCGCGCTACCGACCGCACCCGCGTCCACCGCCGCGCCGACCCCGGACGATCCGCCGACCGCCCGCGCCGTGCCGTTCGACTCGCCCGCGCCCACCGCCGCGCCGCGCCG
>CAZZYS010000075.1:0-15634 GCA_964658285.1 uncultured Verrucomicrobiota bacterium | reverse complement strand
GTGACGATGCACGCCACGATCATGGTGTTCTTCGTCATCATGCCGCTGCTCATCGGCGTGTTCGGCAACTTCTTGATTCCTCTGAAAATCGGCGCGCCGGACATGGCGTTCCCGTTCTTCAACGAACTGAGCTTCTGGCTGTTTTTCCTGTCGGGTATCATCGTGCTCAGCGGCTTCTGGAGCGCGGAAGTCACGGGAACGTGGCATTGGCTGACCGGCAGCACTCTGCCGCCCGATACCGGCGGCGCGGCGGCGAGCGGGTGGACGAGTTACGCCCCGCTGAGTAGCAATCCGGCCTATAATACGACCCATTACGGGCAGTCGGCGTGGGCCATCGGCATCTTCGTCAATGGTCTGGCGTCCATCGCGGGTGCCTTCAATTACATCACGACCATCGTGAACATGCGCTGCCCCGGCATGACGATGTTCCGCCTGCCGCTGGCGGTGTGGTCGCTTTTCGTCACGGCGGTCCTGCTGCTGCTGGCCGTGCCGGTGTTGAGCGCGGCGGGCGCGATGCTCTGGCTCGACCTGAACATGGGCACGACGTTCTTCACGGCGCAGATGCCCAACGGTCAGGTGGTGGGCGGCGATCCGTTGTTGTATCAGCACCTGTTCTGGTTTTTCGGGCACCCGGAAGTTTACATCATGATCCTACCGGCGATGGGGTTGGTCTCGGAGATCATGCCGGTGTTCACGCGCAAGCCGATCTTCGGCTACCGCGCGATGGTGTTTTCGATGGTGGGCATCGGTTTCCTGGGTTTCTTCGTGTGGGGTCATCACATGTTCGTCTCGGGTATGAGCCTGATCGCCTCGGCGGGATTCTCGCTCTCCACGATGGTCATCGCGGTGCCTTCGGCCATCAAGGTGTTCAACTGGATGGGCACGATCTGGAAGGGCTCGATCCGGTTCACGGTGCCGATGTGCTTTTGCCTGGCGTTCGTGAGCATGTTCGTCATCGGTGGGTTGAGCGGCATCTTCATGGCCTCGACGCCGGTCGATCTGTTCATCCACCACACGTACTTCATCGTGGCGCACTTCCACTACGTGCTCTTCGGCGGCAGCCTGTTCGCCTTGCAGGCCGCGGTGTACTTCTGGTATCCGAAAATGTTCGGGCGCATGATGAACGACAAGCTCGGCTACTGGAATTTCTGGCTGATGTTCGCGTTCTTTAACCTGACGTTCTTCCCGATGCACACGATGGGCTTGGCGGGCATGATGCGTCGGATCGCCGACCCGACGCAGTATGAGCACCTGCGCTACCTCCAGCCGTTGCAGAAGTTCATTTCGATCATGGCCTTTGGGCTGGGAGCATCGTTCCTGGTGTTCTGGTATAATTTCTTCTGGAGCCTGCGCTACGGCGAGAAGGCTTCCGACAATCCGTGGCGTGCGACCACCCTGGAGTGGACGCTGCCCTCGCCGGTGCGGCTCCACGGCAACTTCGCGGTGACGCCGCGCGTTTACCACGGGCCGTATGAGTACAGCATCCCTGGCATGGAGGACGACTTCCTGCCGCAAACCGTCCCGATGCGCGAGGTCAAGCGGACGGCAGGCGTGGAGATTCCCGCACACTAGCCCGCCGCTTCGGCGGCGTTCCCACCAAGGTAGGGATGGCTCTCCGAGCCAGTCCCTATTTCAGTTTGGAAAAGTTTAACCCGTCCTCAAGCGTTCCCATTCAAGAAAATCCAGGGATTGGCTCGGAGAGCCACCCCTACCTTAACAACGACCGGCCGCTCGGGCGACCTGCCCGGACGACCGATCCACACCAAATGAACGACGCGACGGTCCAACGCACGACGGGCGCGGGTTTCACTTACTCGCCCCGGCGGCACGCCTACACGGTGTTCGTCGCTCTGACGATCCTCGTACTGATTTGCAGTGGTGGGATGGTCACGAGCAAGGATGCCGGGTTGACCGTACCGGATTGGCCCAATTCGTATGGTTACAACATGTTCGCCTTCCCGGTGTCGCGCTGGGTGGGGGGCATCTTTTTCGAGCACACGCACCGGCTGGTGGCCTCGTTCGTCGGTTTGTTAACTGTCGGCTTGGCCGGATGGTTTTCGCAGGCTGAACCTCGGCGCTGGGTGCGTTCGCTTGGGTATATCGCGGTTGGCGCGGTGATCCTGCAAGGCGTGCTTGGAGGTTTGCGCGTGACGATGCTCAAGGATTGGATCGGCGTGCCCCACGCGCTGCTGGCCCAAGCGTTTTTTGCGTTGGTGGCGTTCATCGCGCTGACGCAATCGCGCTGGTGGCAGCGGCTCGGGCAGGGCGTGAAAAGCGAGTCGCTCACGGACGGTCTGCGGCCCATGCGTCGGCGCGTGGGCGTGGTCGCGACATTGATCTACCTGCAACTCGGCCTCGGTGCCGCGATGCGCCATGCGCATGCTGGGCTGTCGATCCTCGATTTCCCGACAGCCTATGGTCATTGGTGGCCCCGGATTCACAAGGACGATTTACCCGCACTCAATCTCCACCGTGCCGAGGACCTGCATTTGCCGGCCACGAGCCTCGGGCAAATTCATCTGCAAATGACCCATCGCCTGATGGCGGGGATCATCCTGCTGGGCGTGTTGAGCGTGGCCTGGATGGCCTGGAAACGCCGCGCGTTGTTGCCGACAGGATTACGGTGGCTGGGAATGGGCTGGCCGCTCGTGTTGGCGGTGCAAGTCACTCTCGGTATGTACACGATCTGGACGCAGAAGGCGGCAGATGTGGCGACCGCGCACGTCGCCGTCGGTGCGACCTCGCTGGTGTGGGGAGTCCTCCTGTACGCCGCCCTGCGCCGCTGGAGCGCCGCGCCGGTGTTCGACCCCGCCACCGTGGAGCGAACGGCGGAGGTGGCCCGGCGATGAAGCCGGCGGTGTTGACGCCGCCCGTCGCCCGGGTGGACTGTGCCGTCGTGGCCGAACCCGCGACACCGACCGACCATCCGATTGCCGGCCTCGGGGTCGATGCGCCTGCCACCGAGGTTGCCGTGGTCCCGGGGCGGTTCGCCGATTTCTGCGAATTGGTCAAGGCGCGCCTGACCTCGCTCGTCCTCGTCACGACGCTGGCTGGTTTTTACATGGGTTGGAGCGGCCCGATGGATTGGCTGCGGCTCTTCAACGCCCTCTTCGGCACTTGGCTCGTCGCCTCGGGTTCGGCGGCGCTCAACGAACTGCTCGAACGCCGCAGCGACGCGGCGATGCATCGCACGCGGGACCGTCCGCTGCCTTCGGGTCGCATGAGTGCGGACACAGCGTTGCTGATCGGCTTCGGCCTCGTGACGGGCGGGCTCGTCTACCTGTTCCTCCTGGTCAACCTGCTCGCCGCGACGCTGGCGGCGATGACGATGGCCATTTACCTTTTCGTGTACACGCCGCTCAAACGCCGCACGACTCTCAACACGCTCGTGGGCGCGATCCCGGGGGCGTTGCCGCCGATGATCGGCTGGGCGGCGGCGCGCGGGTCGCTGGACAACGGCGCGTGGGCGTTGTTTGCGATCCTGTTCTGCTGGCAGATGCCGCATTTTTTGGCCATCGCGTGGCTGTACCGGGAGGACTACGCGCGGGCCGGTTTCGTCATGCTGCCCAATCTGGACGAGACGGGCGCGGTCACGGGGCGGCAGGCGTTGAACTATTCGTTCGCTCTGCTGCTGGTCAGCCTCATGCCGGGCGTGTTGGGTATGGCGGGGCGGGGGTACTTCGCGGGGGCGTTCGTCTTGGGGTTGGGGATGATCGTCTACGCGGTGCGGATGCAGTTGGCACCGGGCCGGACACACGCGCGGCAGTTGTTTTTTGCCTCGATCATCTACCTGCCGTTGTTGCTCGCGCTGCTGGCGCTCGGGAAGGCCGTGCCCGCGTAGTCGATTGAGCGCCTCGAAGTTTCCTTGTCCGGAAGCGGATCAAATCCTATTGTTCTCCGATCATGCACAACGAGTTTACCGCGCTCATCGAACCGGACGGTGAATGGTTCGCGGCTTATTGTCTCGAAGTGCCCGAAGCCAACGGACAGGGCCGCACGGTAGAGGAGGCCAAACAGGACTTGGCGGCGGCGATTGCTCTCGTGCTGGAAGATCGCCGCGCCGACGCGCTCAGATGAGTCCGCTCCCGCCATCCACCCGCCGCGCGAACCGCTGGCTTTTCGCGGCGTTGGTGATCTTTTCCATCGCGCTGACGGTGCTGATCTTCCTGTGGATGCAACGGGTCGTGCGCGCCAACGGCGGCATCGCGGACCCTCAGCGCCGCACTTCTCTTCGCATTCCCGCCGTGGACCTGCCGTGCGCGCCGATTTTGTTTTGCCAAGCGCCGCGCGTTGCTTAACCTGATGCCTGCCTATTTCCTATGAGTTCCGCCGCCACACCCATTCAACAAAACGTCCACGGCGAGCCTGCCCACGTCGATCTGGCCAAGTTCGGTATGCTCACCTTTTTGGCCTCGGAGGCGATGCTTTTTGCTGGGCTCATCAGCGCCTACGTCATCCTCTGGATCAGCCGCGGATCGGCCTACGAACCGGAGTGGTTGAAGACGGGGGAGTGGACCGAGCACCATTTCAGTTGGCCGTTGCTGACGACGGGCATCAACACGGTCTTCCTGCTCACGAGCAGCGCGACCTTGTGGATGGGCGAAAAGGCCGTGGTCAAGAACAAGCCGGTCACGCTCTGGCTGGCTCTCACGACGCTGCTGGGCGCGATTTTCGTCGGCATCCAGTACCGCGAGTGGCACGAGCTTTACAACGACCGGATCTGGTTCAACACCGGCGGCACCTACACCTCCAGCTTCTTCACGCTGACAGGGTTCCACGGGCTGCACGTTTCCATCGGCGTGGTGTTCCTAGCCATCACAACGCTCATGGCGGCGGCGGGGAAATTCACCCCGCACCGGCATTCGTTCATGACGTGCGTGTCGTTGTACTGGCATTTCGTGGACGTGGTGTGGGTGCTGCTTTTCACGATCATGTACATCGTGCCCTGGTTCCTGCGCTGAGGGACCGTCGCCATGCTCGCTTCCACGCCGCCGCGAGAGCTGCCCGCCGCCGCGCCGATCAACCGGACGTTGCAGTGGATCGTCTGGAGCGTTCTCGGACTGATCGTCGCCGGGTTGATCGCGGGGCTGGTGCGACAATATTGGCAGGCGGCGGAGCGGCGCGGGGCGACGACGCTCGACCATTTCAACCGTGTCCCGGATTTCACGCTGACCGAGCGCAACGGCCAGCCGTTCGTCTCGGCGTCGGCGCTGAAGGGCAGGGTGTGGCTGGCGAGTTTCTTTTTCACCGCGTGTCCGGGGCCGTGTCTGCGCATGAACGGCCGGTTGCAGGAAATCCAGGCGGAACTCACCCGGGGTAAGCACAACGACGTGCGGATCGCGTCGTTTTCCATCGCGCCGGAGATGGACACGCCGGAAGTGTTGCGCAAGTACGCGGAGCGTTTTCACGCGACGGACCAGTGGTTCTTCCTGACGGGCGACCGCGAGAAAATCTACGGTCTCGCGCACGACGTTTTCACGTTGGCAGTCAAAAAGGTGGACGATCCGACGGACGAGATGGCCTACGTTCACAGTACGAGGATCGCGCTGGTGGACCGCGACGGCGTCGTGCGCGGCTCCTACGACACGACGAACCCCGACGGCAGCCCCAACGAGGAGGTCGTGCAGCAGGTACTCACGGGGGTGGGCGACCTGTTGCGGGAACCGGCAGGTGGGAAATAATGGGACCGCGTCACACGCTCCGCACTTGAAGCCCCCGTCGGCATGGTGCAAATTGCAGCAAGCAACCCCATGAAAACTGCCACCGTCTCCCGATTTGGACACCGCGCTGCTTGGGCGCTGGGTGCGGCGTTGATCTTTGCCCACACGGCGGCGGAAGCCTGTCCCGGTTGCAAGCAAAACATGGTTCCCGGTGCCGGTGGCCAGACTCCGCCCCTCAACGGCGCGAGCGTCGGTTTCGGTCTCAGCATCTTTTTCATGCTTTTCATGATCGTTACCATCCTCGGCGGCCTCGGGTTGATGATGTATCGCGCCTGCCGCACGATTGCCGCCCAACAGCGTGCCGCGATGGCGCGGATGGAGTCAGAAGAAGCGGGGCTGGCGGGGATGCCCGCGCGGGCATGACGATTGCCGAGTACCCCGCGCTCAACGCCACGCTCAACGGCGCGAGCACTTTGCTCATCGCCGCAGGCTGGGCTTTTATCCGCCGGGAAAGAAAAGCCGCCCACATCACTTGCATGGCCGCAGCCATCGTCACGTCGTCGGCGTTCCTGGCCTGTTACCTGTATTTTCATTACCACGTGCCCGGTGGATCGATCCACTTCGACTATCCGGACAAGGCGCATCCAAGCGCGTGGCGGTGGGTGTATTTTCCGTTGCTCATCACGCACGTGATGCTGGCGTTCGCGGTGGTGCCGCTGGTGGTTTCCAGCGTGGTCCCGGCGCTGCGGCAACGCTGGGGCGCGCACCGCTCGGTGTCGGCCTACACGATGCCGATCTGGCTGTATGTCTCGGTGACGGGCGTGATCGTGTATTTCATGCTCTACAAATGGTTTCCCAGCACCGAAATCGAAACCAAGCTGCACCCCGCGCCGACCGTGGCAGTGGCACCCTCCGCACCGGACGCCTGATGAAGCTCGTGGTCCTCGACGGTTACACGCTGAATCCTGGCGACCTGAACTGGAGCCCGCTGCTCGACCTCGGCGACGAGCCGAAAATCTACGAGCGCACCGCCCCGCAAGACACCGTTTCGCGCGCGGCGGAGGCGGAGATCATCCTGACCAACAAGGTCCTGCTCGACCGCGAGACGCTCGCGCAGTTGCCCCGGCTCCGGTATGTCGGCATCCTCGCCACGGGCATCAACGTCATCGACCTGACGGCGGCGCGCGAACGCGGGATCGTCGTGACCAACGTGCCGGCCTACAGCACGGCGTCGGTCGTGCAGCTCACGCTCGCCTTGCTGCTCGAACTTACCCAGCGCGTCGGCCACCACGCGGGCAGCGTGCGGCAGGGTAACTGGGTCGCGAGCAAGGATTTCGCGTACTGGGATTTTCCGCTGGTCGAACTCGACGGCATGACGCTGGGCCTCGTGGGTTTAGGGGCCATCGCGCAGGGCGTGGCGCGGGTGGCGCAGGCGCTCGGGATGCGGGTGATCGCCACCCGTCGCGCCGAACGCCCCCCGGAAGTGCCCGGAGTGCGCATCGTGGACCTCGACACGCTTTTCCGCGAGAGCGATGTGCTCAGCGTGCATTGCCCGCTGACGCCGGAGACCAGAGGGCTGGTCAACGCCGCGCGTCTGGCGACGATGAAGCCGGGCGCCTATGTGCTCAACACGAGCCGCGGCCCGGTCGTCAACGAGGCCGATCTCGCCGAGGCGCTCAACACGGGCAAGATCGCGGGGGCGGGGGTGGACGTGCTTTCGACCGAACCGCCGGCGGCCGACAACCCTCTGCTGACCGCGAAGAATTGTTTCGTCACCCCGCACATCGCCTGGGCGACCAAAGCCGCCCGCGGCCGGTTGCTGGCGACGGTGGTGGCAAATATCCGCGCGTTCCTCGACGGGCACCCGCAGAACGTGGTGTCGTGAGACGGCACGTCTGTTCTGGGGTCGCGTGTTGTTTTAACACAGAGGACACAGAGGAGCACAGAGGCCGGAGGAGGGAAAAAAGGAAGGGAACAGTAGAAAACCCTTTTCCTACTTCCGGCCTCCTCTGGTCTCCGTGTTCTCTGTGTCCTCTGTGTTGAAATGGCACGTCACTCCGCCATCGGCGTGCCGCCCGCAACTCACCCCTCACGGTCGCGGGCCAGGAGATCCTCGCGCGGTGGGTTGAACGTATCCAGAACCGTCGCGTCCTCCGTGGCCTCGGCGGCGTGCGGGACGTTCGACGCGAGGTAAAAAGACTCTCCGGCAGCGAGTTCGTGCGTTTCGCCACCCGCGTGCAAGATCAGGCGCAACCGGCCGCTGACCACGAACGTCACCTGTTCATGCGGATGCCGATGCTCGGGCAGTTTCGCGCCCGCCGCGAACGTGACGATCATTTGCATCATCCCTTCGCCGCTCGCCAGCGTGCGGCGGCGGACGCCGGGCGTCATGTCGATCCAGGGGCCGGGAGTCATCGTTTATTAAATAATACTCGACACCACGCCGCCGTCCGCGCGCACGGCGGCGCCGGTGACCGCCGATGCCAACGGGCTGCAAACGAACGCAACCACGTCCGCGATTTCCTCCACTGTCTCGAACCGTTTGAGCAACGAGGACGGCCGCGCGTGCTCGAAGAAATCTTTCTCCATTTCCTCCGGGGTGATCCCCCGGTCGCGCGCCATCTGGCCGACGAACGTGCCCACGCCTTCGGATTTCGTGGGGCCGGGCAGCACGCAGTTGACCGTCACGCCCGTGCCCGCCGCGGTCTGCGCCAGTCCGCGCGAAAGGGCGAGCTGCGCGGTCTTGGTCAAGCCGTAGTGCACCATTTCGGTCGGGGTATTAATGCCCGACTCGCTGGAAATAAAAACGATCCGCCCCCATTTGGCGGCGGTCATCTTCGGAAGGTAAAACCGGCTCAGGCGCACGCCGCTGAGCACGTTGACCTCGAAGAACCGGGTCCAATCGTCGTCGGTGATGTCCGCGAACGCCTTGGGCTCGAAGATGCCGAGGTTGTTCACGAGGATGTCCACCGTGGGAACCTCGTCCGTGAGCGTTTTGACGCCGTCGGCCGTGCCGAGATCGGCGGCGACGCCCGTGATTTTGCCGCCGGTGCCACCGAGTTCTTTTGTCAGACGATCCGTCGCTTCCCGCACCCGCGCGGCGGTGCGGCCGTTGACCACGACACGCGCCCCTTCGCGGGCCAGGGCCGAGGCGATGGCGTAGCCGATCCCTGCGGTCGAGCCGCTGACGAGTGCCGTTTTGCCGGAGAGTTGTAGGTCCATGTGGGAGAAGATGGTTTTATTTAGTGACCTTCCATGAGTTTGCCGCCGTAGAAATCGCTGCCGGTGTTGTCGGACGCAATGAGCAAGCTGCCGTCGTTTTCGGTGGTGTAATGCGCCAGGGCCTTGCCGTCGGTGCGGTGATAAAAACGGTTGGTCTCCGTGCTGTCCTTGCCCGGTTCCCAGGTCGAGGTGTGGTCCACGTTGGCCGCCAGCAGGAGACCGGCATCGTGCACCGTCAGCAGACCGTCGACACGGGTGTATTCCAACAGCACCGCCACCCCACCGTGGTAGACCACGCGGACGACGAGACCGTTACGACTGTACAGGTCACCGTCGATCACCGTGCCGCCTTCGAGGATTTCATGTCGGCGCACGCGGGCGTTGTGCCGGAGCACGGGACCGTAGAACGCGGCGATTTGCTGCGGGGTCGCTCCGAGCGGGATTTTGTCGGCCGCTTTTTCCTCCTCCGCACGCGAGGAAAGGCCGGCCAGCGACAACCACAGGCAGACGGCTGCCGCTGCCAACCGCCAGGGAAACGGACGCGAGGATGAGAACACCATGTTTGGTCGGAACTGATGTGAACTTCCGACAAAGCGGCCCCGGTTGCAAACGCCCGCGCGACGCGATTTCCTCTCAGGCCGTCCGGTCGTTGCCGATAGCTTCGACCGGGCAGCGTTCGCGAGCGTCTTCGGCCTCGTGCAATTCCCCGGGGGTCAGCGGCTGGCGGTGGACGCGAAAGTGACCGTAATCCGCCGCTTCCGCGAAGATGGAGGGCACGTCGTTCCCACACTGGCCGCAGGCGATGCATTGAGCATCCACGTACCAGGCACCGGGTGCGTTGTCTTTGAAACTGTCCTCTGGATTTGCCATAGGCAGCGACGTTACCCATCGCCATCCGTTGCGGAAAATTCATTGTTTGACTACATTCATGCTGGAAATGCATGAATCGCCTCTGCTCGCGCCACTCGATATTTACGAGTTGCACCTTTTCCGGTTGGTCGCGCAAACGGGCAGTTTCACCCGTGCCAGCCGCCTGGCGGGCCTGACGCAGAGTGCGATCACCCGGCAGATTCAAGGCATCGAATCGCGTCTCGGCGTGACCCTGCTCGAACGCACCACCCGTCACGTCCAACCCACCGACGCCGGACGCTTCCTGCTGGAGCAATCGGGGCGCATCCTCGGCGAGATGACCCACTCGGTCCGGCGGCTGCGCGAGGAATTCGCCGCCGCGCCGAAGACCGTGAGCGTCGGCGTCTCGCGGACGGTCGGGCTTGCCTACCTGCCGGGATTCTTCGTGAGCTACCAACGCCGTTTCCCGGAGGTGCAGCTCAAGGTCAGCCACCAGTCCAGCCCCGAACTCCTGGCGGCGCTGGAGGCGCGCGAACTCGACGCCGCGCTGCTCTGCCCACCGGATCGCCTGACGGGGGGCTTTGACGTGGCCCACCGTTTCGCCGACGATTTCACGTTGATCGTTCCCGCCGGTCACACGCTTCCGGCGGACGCCGCGCCGCTCGATCCCGGGACGCTGCGCGGGTTGCTCGGAAAGGACCAACGCTGGCTGCTCCCCGATGGGCGCACGAACACCGGCCGGCGGCTGCGCGTCTGGATGGACGAAAACGGCCTGCGCGTCCGTTCCGTGATGGAACTCGACAGCTTCGACCTCATCATCAATCTGGTGGGCCTGGGGATGGGCGTGGCCCTCGTGCCCCACCGCGCCTTGCCTCTCTACCTGCGCCAGCGCAAGGTCCGGCGGGTGACGCTCCGGCCGCGTTTCAGCCGCGAACTCGTCGTCCTGATCCGCCGCGAACTGCCGCCGCGCGAGCATGTGCGGTGGTTCGTGGAGAGCGTGCTGTTTTGAGAAGCGCGGAGGCTCCCGTCACATCGTCTCCTTGTGCTTCGCGCCGCCGGGCAGGAACACCGCCGAGTCGTAGTACGTGCGGAAGCGATGGACCTTCGCGCCATCGTGCTCGATGACGCTCACCCCCCGGTAGTTGAACGGCTGGCCGCTGGCGGACATCACGCCCTCGCTCACCCATTCGAGCACCGCGTCCTTGTCCGTCGAGATCGTGTGGTGGAACTCCGAACGGATCTTCTCGAACGCCGACAGGTAGTTCGTCCAAAACCGGCGTGCGCCCTCGACGCCTTTCATCGGCTCGGTCAACGCGAGGTTGAACAATTCGGCGTCGTCGCCGAACAGGGTCACCAGCGCCTCCGGATCACGGGATTGCTCGATTTGCTGGAGGGTGCGCTGGAAAGTTTCGGCGAGGTTCGACATAAGGGAAGAGGATTAAAACGGTCCACCCGGCACGGACCAGTGGATTCCAACCGGATACGAACCAATGCGGGTTGGTGGGTGCATCGTGGCCGGGAATGGAAAGGATTCCCGCTTGTTTGTTGCCGGGGATGGGGGAGAATATCGGCCGAATGGTCCTCCCATCCCCCCCGCGTTCCGCCCGCTTCGTCGCGCGGCGGGCCGCGTTCCTTTGCGCGGGGATTCTGGGTTTCCCGTTCGCGTTTGCCCTGCCGGTTGCCGCCCAAGACCGCGAACCGCTCGTCACCGGCACGGTGGTGCAGGAAGGCGCGCCGCTGGGCGATTTTTTGAGGCCGCAGGGCTACACCGCCCTCGCGTTGCGCCGCAACGTCGGACCGCACCTGGAAGTCACCGCCAAAATCAACGGTGTCACCGGCCGTTTCCTCGTGGACACCGGCGCGCAGATCACCGTCGTGGACAGCCACAGCCTGCGGCGGTTTCACCTGTCGTCGGTCAAGACCGGCGTGCGCGTCATCGGCGCGGTCGGCGGACCGGGCGAACGCATCGAGGCCGCCCTCGCCAGCACGCTCCAGATCGGTCCGTGTTCGACGAGTCCGTTCCTGCTCGGGGTCAGCGACCTCGGCGCGCTCAACCAGGGCCGGCCCCGGGGCGGCGGACCCTTTGACGGCATCATCGGCGCGGACGTGCTTCAGAACTTTTCCTTCGTGATCGACTGCGCCGGGCTGCAACTCTACGCCAAGCCCTCGACGGGCGGCGCGGGCGGCGGCCTGGGCCGGTTCCTGGAAGGCTACGGCTACCGCGACATCGCGATGAAGCGCGCGTCGATCAGCGATTTCGAGGTGATGGCCAACGTCAACGGCCGGCGCGTGCTCTGGCTGGTGGACACCGGGGCGGCCATCACGCTGCTGGATTCCACCGTCAGCCGCAAAGCGGGCATCAAGCTCAAGCGCACGAACTTCACGGTGGGCGGCGCGGGCGGCGGGCGGCGGCGCATCGACATCGGCATCGTGGACAACCTGAAGCTGAGCAGCGTGCAGGTCGGCTCGGCGGTGATCGCCGCGTCGGACATCTCGGTCAACGGCGCGCTCAACGAGCCGGGCAAGGTGCCCATCGATGGGTATCTGGGGGCGGATTTCCTGCGGGAAAAGCACGCGGTCATCGACTGCGCGCAGATGCGGCTCTACGTGAGGGGAAAAGGGAGGTGAGAAAGTTCCATCTCCGTTTTTCGCACTTCTGCCTTCTGTCTTCCGCCTTCTGTCTATAGGGTGCCGCCGTGGCGAGTGATTTCAGAAAAAGCCGGCAAAAAATCGCCGCCGCCGGTGGCGCACGCAACCGCCGCCGGTCCCCGGTCGTGCCGCCCGTGCCGCCGACACCTGCCGCCGCCGCCGCCAGCGAAGCCACCGACGGCCCGCCCGCACCGGCCTCGCCGCCACCCGCCAAGGCCAGGCGTGTCGGCGTGAAACTGGAGAAAGGCTGGCACAAGCGCAATTACTTCACGGAAGTCCTCCTGCCCTCGCTGGTCTCCCCGCGCGAGGGGACGCCCAACGCCGCGCCGATTTTCCCGCCGCTCGCGGCCGGTCAGGTCGGTGTCACGTGGATCGGGCACGCCTCGTTTTTCGTGCAGATGGCGGGGCTGAACATCCTCATCGACCCCAACTGGTCGTTGTGGCTCAAGGGTATCAAACGCCTGCGCAAACCCGGCCTGGGTCTCCACACGCTGCCGATGATCGACCTCGTGCTCGTCACCCACGCGCACTTCGACCACCTCGACCGCCGCACGCTCAAAGCCGTGGCGGCCAACCAACCCATCGTCGTGCCTTTCGGCGTGGGCAACCTCGTGCACGACCTGGGTTTCGAGCGCGTGCACGAACTCGACTACTGGGGGACATGCGAGTTCGGCGGCGGGCTGTCGGTGACGCTGACGCCCTGCCACCACTGGGGCGCGCGGCTGTTGCACGACCAGCACCGGGGTTTCGGCGGATTCGTGTTGTCCGCGGGGGGACGGAGCGTGTTCCATTGCGGGGACACGGCGTATTTCAACGGCTTCGGCGAGATCGGCCGCCGTTGCCCGGTGGAGATCGCCCTGCTGCCCATCGGAGCCTACGAGACGCCCAGCAAGCGCGATACGCACATGAACCCGGAGGAAGCCATCCGCGCCTTCCAGGAACTCGGTGCGCGGACGCTCGTGCCGATGCATTACGGGACTTTCCGGTTGAGCTACGAGCCGTTGGACGAGCCGCCGCAAAGGCTGCTCACCCGCGCGCGCGAACTGGGGATCGAGCCGCAGGTGCGCCTGATGCAGGAAGGCAAGCCCGAGATTTTTTAGAGCGTTTTAACCGAGGTTGTAGCCTTTCTTGCGTCCCGGAGGGACAGCGGAGATTAGCCGGTGGTGCCAACCACCGGAAAACCACCGCAAAGAAAGATGCCCCGGAGGGGCCGCGCCTCTAGCCTGGCACCCGTCCGCGTTGCGCTGCCCCTGCGGGGCGTGGACTCGTTTGACGTGCGTACCGGTGGTTGGCACCACCAGCTAATCTCCGCGGTCCCTCCGGGACGAGAAAACGGCCATGACTCAAGGCGAAACGCTCTACAGCGCTTTTCATTTGCCCGTAGGCATGTACGTGCCCTTCTAAATTTCTGTCATCCTGAGGCGCAGCCGAAGGAGCTCCCCCGTGGTGCTTGCGTCCCCCTCCCGCTTCTGGTCGGACGTGTGGCGAAGGCCGGGCGGGTCCCTCGGTGCGAGGTCCTTCGGCTGCGCCTCAGGATGGCAGGGAAAGTTGTTTGCCCGTCGCCCGCCACTACGAGCAAGCGAAAAACGCTTTAAACTCTTCCGCCCCTGCCGGGGCTGCGGAAAGCGGCTACAAGGCAAGTTAAATTGCCCGAGTCCGGCCGTGGTCAAAAAGGGGTCGCGCCGTCGTCTGCCAGGAACTTCCCCGGGTTGAGCATTTGCTCCGGGTCGAGCGCCTCCTTGATCCGCCGGTGCAGCGCACGGGCCGACGGCGGCACGGCCTGCGTCCACCAACGACGCTTGGCCAACCCGATCCCGTGTTCCCCGGTGATCGCCCCGCCCCACGCGATGACCTGACCGAACAGCTCGTCCAGGGCCACCTCCATCGCCGCGCGCACGGAGGGCTGGTCGTAGTCGGCCACCATCAGGTTGACGTGGATGTTGCCGTCGCCCGCGTGGCCGAAGCACGCCACCGGCACCCCGTGGCGGCTTTGCAACCCGGCGGCGAAGTCGATGAGGTCCACCAACCGCCCGCGCGGGACCACCACGTCCTCGTTGAGCTTGGTCAGGCCGGTGGATTTCAGCGACTCGCTGAACTTGCGGCGCAGTTCCCACAAGCGCTCGCATTCATCGTTCAAGGCGATCTCGGGAGCGATGGCCCCGGCCCCGAGCATCAGCGTGCGTAACTCTTCGATCTCCCGGCGCACGGACGCCTCCCGCCCGTCGAGTTCGACGAGCAGGTGCGCGTCGCCCGCCGGGACGTGTTCCGCCCCGACGAAACCGCGCGCGGCCTCCAGCGTGAAGCGGTCGGCGATCTCCAGCGCCGCCGGCAGCCAGCCCGCCGCGAACACCGCCTGCACCGCCCCGGCCGCCGCGCGGATGTCCGCGAACCCGCACGACAACGCCGCGCGCGCCGGCGGCAGCGGCAGCAGGCGCAGGGTGGCCTCCGTGACGATGCCCAGCATCCCCTCGCTGCCCACGAACAGGCCGACGAGGTCGAAGCCGGTCTTGTTTTTGTGCGTGCGCCCCCCACAACGCACGATCTCGCCGTCCGCAAGCACGACCTCCAGCCCGAGCACGTAGTGGCGGGTGACGCCGTACTTGAGGCACTTCGGTCCGCCCGCGTTCGTGGCGATGTTGCCGCCGAGGGAACTGTTCTTCAGGCTGGCGGGATCGGGCGGATAATAGAGCCCCCTGGCCCGCGCCGCCGCCTGGAGGTCTCCCGTGACAACCCCGGGTTGGGTCACGGCCACGAAGTCGTGTTCGTTGACCTCGAGGATGCGGTCCATCCGCGCGAGCGACAGCACCACCCCGCCGTGCACGGGCACGCAGCCGCCGACGTAGCCGTAGCCCGCGCCCCGCGCCGTGACGGGGATGCCCTCGCGCGAGCAAAACCGCAGGGTGGCGGATACGTCCTGCGCCGAACGGGCAAAAACGACGGCCTCCGGCGACTGGCTGGCGAACCACTTGTCGCCCCCGTGCGCGGCCAGCACGGCGGGTTCATTGGAGACGGCGATCCCGTCGGGGTCGGCGAGCAACTGACGGAGCCGGGTGGCGAGCGGAGGATGCATGGAAACGGGAGTTGGAACGCGGGCGCAAAGGCTCAATCGACCGGCTGGAGATTCAGTTCCACGCAGACCCGCTGGAGGGATTCTTCCTGGTCGCGTCGGTGCAGGTCGTGGCGGTTGGCGATGGTTGTTCCCATCGCCTCTTCCAGCTTCCGTCGGTTGTCCGAGGCATCCTGCCCGACACCCC